>CAUJIW010000133.1 GCA_963205175.1 Pseudomonadota bacterium | reverse complement strand
TCACGGCGACCACGGGACGGCCGCGCACGGTCATGACGACCATCACGCCCACGGCCATGGCAGCCACGACGACGGCACGGCGGGCTATCACCCGCACGAAAGCCCGATCGTGATGCTGATCCCGCTTGCCGTGCTGGCGGTGGGCGCGCTGGCGGCGGGCTTCGCGTTCAAGGAATATTTCGTCGGCCACCACTACGAGGAGTTCTGGAAGGGCGCGCTCAGCGTCTCGGGCGAGAACATCCTGCACAAGATTCACGAGCCGGGCGTGCTGCCAGCCTGGGTGCCGTGGGCGCCGACCGTGGCGATGGTGATCGGCTTCCTGCTGGCGGTGAACAGCTATCTCGTCAACACCCAGGTGCCGGCGATGTTCACCCGTACGTTCAAGGGGCTGTACCAGTTCCTGTACAACAAGTGGTACTTCGACGAGCTGTATGACCTGCTGTTCGTCAAGCCGTCGATGTGGCTTGGCCGCCTGCTCTGGAAAGGCGGGGACGGGCGGATCATCGACGGGTTTGGTCCCGATGGCGTGTCAGCGGCGGTGGGCGCGGTTGCCCGTCAGTCCCGCCGGCTGCAGACCGGGTACCTCTATACCTATGCCTTTGCCATGCTGATCGGCGTCGCGGCGGCGGTCTCCTGGTTCCTGCCCAAGCTGTTCGCGGAGTAAGCGCTCGTGTCGGCCGGATTTCCCATTCTGACTACCATGATGCTGCTGCCGCTGCTTGGCGCGGCGTGGATCCTGCTCGCACCTGGCGGCGATGCCGCCGCCCGGGCGCGCAATGCCCGCATGACGGCGCTGATCGCCACCGTGCTGGTATTCGCGCTGTCGGTGCAGCTGTGGCTGGGCTTCGACACCTCGACGGCGGACTTCCAGTTCGTCGAGAAGGTCAACCTGTTCGGACCCTACTTCACCTATCATCTGGGCATCGACGGCATTTCGCTGCTGCTGGTGGTGCTGTCGGCGTTCCTGATGCCGATCTGCATTCTCGCCAGCTGGGAGGCGATCGAGAAGCGGGTGACCGAATACATGGTTGCCTTCCTGCTGATGGAAACGCTGATGATCGGCGTGTTCACCAGCCTCGACCTGTTCCTGTTCTACATCTTCTTCGAAGGCGGCCTCATTCCGATGTATCTGATCATCGGTGTGTGGGGCGGCAAGCGGCGCATCTACGCCAGCTTCAAGTTCTTCCTCTACACCCTGCTGGGCTCGGTGCTGATGCTGCTGGCCATGCTCTACATGGTGGCGCAAGCTGGTACGACCGAGATTCCGGCGCTGATGGAAGCGGGCTTCGATCCGGCGATCCAGACCTGGCTGTGGCTGGCCTTCTTCGCCTCGTTCGCGGTCAAGATGCCGATGTGGCCAGTGCACACCTGGCTGCCGGACGCGCACGTCGAGGCGCCGACGGCCGGTTCGGTCATCCTGGCCGGCGTGATGCTGAAGATGGGCGGCTACGGCTTTCTGCGCTTCTCGCTGCCGATGTTCCCGGAAGCCAGTCATGAGCTGGTCTGGATCATGTACGGCCTGTCCATGGTGGCGGTGGTCTACACCTCGCTGGTCGCCCTGGTGCAGGAGGACATGAAGAAGCTGATCGCTTATTCGTCCGTCGCGCACATGGCGTTCGTCACCATCGGCCTGTTCACGTTCAATACCCAGGGTGTCGAGGGCGCGATCTTCCAGATGCTCTCGCACGGCGTGGTCTCGGGCGCGCTGTTCCTGTGCGTTGGCGTGATCTACGATCGCGAACACACCCGCGATATCGCGGCTTACGGGGGTCTGGTCGAGCGGATGCCGAAGTACGCGCTGGTGTTCATGATCTTCACCATGGCCTCGGTCGGCCTGCCGGGCACTGCCGGCTTCGTCGGCGAGTTCCTGGTGCTGGTGGGCGCCTACAAGGCCAATAGCTGGGTGGCTCTGGTAGCCGCCACCGGCGTTATCCTCGGCGCGGCCTACATGCTCTACCTGTATCGCCGGGTGGTGTTCGGCGCGCTGACCAAGGAGAACCTCAAGGGCATCCTCGATCTCAGCCCGCGCGAGGTCGCCATCTTCGCGCCGCTGGTGGCGGTGGTGTTCTGGATGGGCGTCTACCCGGCGTCTTTCCTCGAACCGTTGCATGCGCCGGTGGAGAAGCTGCTGGTCCAGACGGCCGTCAACACGTCGCCCGCCGCCGTGGCGACGCCAACGGCTACTGCGGCTCCCGAGCCTGTGACCGCTGCTGAACCCGCGCCTGCCGAGGCCGCCACCACCGCGCCGGCATCTGCCGAGACTGTACCGGCCGCCGTTCCGGCCGCGCCGACGGAGTAACCCGCATGAACCTCGCCGCCAGTCTTTCTATCGCAGCGCCGGAACTGCTGCTTGCCATCGGCGCACTCGCCCTGCTGATGCTGGGCGTGTTCAACGGCGACAAGGCGTTGAAGCCGCTGACCTGGGCCAGCGTCGCCCTGTTCGCCGCTGCCATCGTCATGGTGCTCGGTGGTGGTGCCGAGCGGGTGACCGCGTTCAATGGCCTGTTCGTGGTGGACAGCTTTGCGGTCTTCCTCAAGGTGGTGGTGCTGGTGGGCGCCGCGACAGCGGCCGTCGTTGCCGTGCCCTATCTCGAAGCCGCCGGCATCGGCCGCTTCGAGTACCCCATTCTGCTGCTGCTGGCGACGCTCGGCATGCTGATGATGCTGTCGGCCAACGACCTGCTGTCGCTTTATCTCGGCCTCGAACTGCAGTCGCTGGCGCTGTATGTGCTGGCGGCCTACCAGCGGGATTCCCAGCGGTCGACCGAGGCCGGCCTGAAGTATTTCGTGCTCGGCGCCCTGTCGTCGGGCCTGCTGCTCTATGGTGTGTCGCTGGTCTACGGCTTCACCGGCACCACCAATTTCGAAGGCCTGTCGCAGGTGCTGACAGCGGCCGCCGGCGAGGGTCTGTCGGTCGGGCCGCTGTTCGGCCTGGTGTTCATTCTCGCCGGTCTCGCCTTCAAGGTGTCGGCGGTGCCGTTCCACATGTGGACGCCGGACGTTTACGAAGGCTCGCCGACTCCGGTGACCGCCTTCTTCGCCACCGCGCCCAAGGTCGCGGCGATGGGCCTGTTCCTGCGGGTCATGCTGGAGGCCTTTCCGGCCGCCATCGACCAGTGGCGCCAGGTCATTATCTTCATCGCCATTCTGTCGATGGCGCTGGGTGCGGTCGCCGCCATCGTGCAGACCAACATCAAGCGCCTGCTGGCCTATTCGTCGATCGGCCATGTCGGCTATGCGCTGGTCGGTCTCGCCGCCGGCTCGGAAGCCGGCGTGCGCGGCGTGCTGGTCTACATGGCGATCTATGTCGCCATGACCATCGGTTCCTTCCTGTGCGTGCTGGCGATGCGCCGCGATGGTCAGCAGGTGGAGTCGATCGACGAGCTGGCCGGTCTGGCGCAGACCCAGCCGAAGCTGGCGCTGTGCTTCGCCACGTTGATGTTCAGCCTGGCCGGCATCCCGATGCTGGCCGGCTTCTTCGGCAAGCTCTACATCTTCATGGCGGCCATCGAGGCGCAGCTTTACGCGCTGTCGATCATCGGCGTGCTGGCGAGCGTGGTGTCGGCGTACTATTACCTGCGGGTGGTCAAGATCATGTATTTCGATGAGCCCAAGGGCGCGTTCGAGCCGTATGGCAACGTCACCACCAACGCCGTGCTGGGCGCTTCCGCCATTCTCTGCTCGCCGGTGAGTTTTGCCTACATCGCGCCGTTGCTGGCGGCGGCCGGTGTCGCGGCGAAGGCCCTGATCGGCTGAAGATCGTCGGTTCCTCTTCATCCCGACCCCTGACAAGGGACGCGTGGGGCGGGGGCGCCGCCGCCCCGTCACGGGAGGCTGCGTGAGCGCGACCATTCACCATTACGACGAGCTGGGCTCGACCAATGACGAGGCCATGCGGCTGGCCCGCGAGGGCGCGGCCGACGGCACCTGGGTGCTGGCAGATCGCCAGACCGCCGGGCGCGGCCGGCGCGGCCGGGCGTGGGAGAGCAAGGGCGGCAACCTGTTCACCACTGCTATCGTCCGCCCGTGGCCGGGCGAGGGCGCCTTGTCCCAATTGTCCTTCCTGGTGGCGCTGGCCCTGCATGAGGCGACCACACACTGGGTGGCGCGCGACCGGCTGGCGCTGAAATGGCCCAATGACGTGCTGCTGGATGGCGCCAAGCTGTCGGGCGTGCTGCTGGAGTCCGCCAGCCATGGCAACGGTGGCGATCGCTGGCTGGTGGTCGGCATCGGCGTCAACCTCGCTGATCATCCCGAGGGTCTGGAGCGCCCGGCGATGTCGCTGGCGGGCGCAGGGGTGACGCCGCCGACGCCCCGTGATTTCCTGGAAAAGCTGATCGAGGCCTTCGGTGTCTGGCGGGAACGCTGGCGGCTGGGCGGCTTCGCGCCGATCCGTACCGCCTGGCTGGCGCGCGCGGCGGGGCTTGGACAGCGCATCGCCGTGCGGTTGCCGGACAGCACGCTGGAGGGCCAGTTTCTCGATGTCGCGGAGGATGGCGCCCTGCTGCTCAGGCTTGACTCGGGCGCGATTGAGCCCATTCATGCCGGCGACATTTTCGGGATCTGAGCCTCATGCTGCTGGCCATTGACGTTGGAAACACCAACACCGTGTTCGCCGTGATCGAGGGGAACGCGATTCTCCATCGCTGGCGCATCTCGACCCAGAGCCATCGCACCGCCGATGAATACATGGTGTGGCTGAACCAGCTGATGGCGATCGATGGCTATGACCGTAACGCCATCAAGGGCGCGATCATCGCCACCGTGGTGCCGCCGACGCTGTTCAACCTGCGCCTGCTGTGCCGCCGCTATTTCGATCTGGAGGCGGTTGTCGTCACCAAGGATCTCGATCTGGGCATCGGCATCGACCTGCCCAACCCGCAGGAAGTGGGTGCCGATCGTCTGGTCAACGCCGTCGCGGCGCACGCTGAATATTCCGGTGACCTGATCATCATCGATTTCGGCACCGCCACCACTTTCGATGTGGTGTCCGGTGACGGCGTCTATCGTGGCGGCGTCATCGCGCCCGGCATCAACCTGTCGGTGGACGCGCTGGTGATGGCCTCGGCCAAGCTGCCCAAGATCGCCGTCGAGCCACCGCCGACAGGCCGTGCCGTCGGACGTTCGACCGTCGAGGCGATGCAGTCCGGCGTGTTCTGGGGCTATGTCGGCCTGATCGAGGGCCTGGTCTCCCGCATCCGTGCCGAACGCGGTACGCCGATGCGGGTGATCGCGACGGGCGGCCTTGGCGTGCTGTTCGAGCGCCATACCCGGGCCATCGAGATCGTCGACGTCGACCTGACCGTGAAGGGCCTGGCCCTGATTTTTGAGCGCAATCGCAAGGAAGCAGCGTGACCCCAGCCGATGAACTGATTTTCCTGGCCCTTGGCGGGTCGGGCGAGATTGGCATGAACGTCAATCTCTATGGCTGCCAGGGCAAATGGGTGATGGTCGATCTCGGCATGACCTTCGCGGACCCCGGTACGCCCGGCGTCGAGCTGGTGCTGCCGGACCTCGATTTCATCGAAAAACGCGCGAAAAACCTGCTTGGCATCGTGCTGACTCACGGGCACGAGGACCATATCGGCGCCATTCCCTATCTGGCGGCCGAACTCAAGGTGCCGCTCTACGCGACGCCGTTCACCGCCGGCCTGATCCGTCACAAGCTGATCGAGGAAGGGCTGGAGAAGGAGGTCAAGCTCAAGGTCATCCCCATGGGTGGCACGTTCCAGCTTGGCCCGTTCGGCTTCACCTATGTGGCGCTGGCGCACTCGATCCCCGAGGGCAACGCGGTGGTGATCGACACCCCGTATGGCCGGATTTTCCACACCGGCGACTGGAAGCTGGACGACGAGCCGATTCTCGGCCGGCCGTCCACCGCCGAGGAACTGACCAAGTTCGGTGACGACGGCATCCTGGCGCTGGTGGGTGATTCCACCAATGTCTTCAACAGGCGGGAATCCGGTTCCGAGGGCGGGGTGCGGGATTCACTGCTGAAACTCGCGCAGGGTCGCAAGGGGCGGATTCTCGTTTCCACCTTCGCCTCCAACGCCGCCCGGCTGGATACGCTGGGCAAGGTCGCGGTGGCAACGGGGCGCCACCTGTGCATTGCCGGCCGGTCGCTGGAGCGGATCGTGCGGGTGGCCAAGGAGACCGGATACCTCAAGGACTTCCCGCCGCTGGTCGACCTGGAGGACGCCGAGCGCCTGCCGCCGCAGAGTGTGCTGATCGTGGCCACGGGCTGCCAGGGCGAGCCGCAGGCGGCGCTCTCGCGCATCGCCCGTGGCGAGCACAGCCATATCAGGCTGGGGCGCGGCGACCTCGCCATCCTGTCGTCAAAGAACATTCCCGGCAACGAACTGGGGATCGGTCAGGTCATCAACCAGCTCACCGCCCGCGAGGTGACGGTGATCACCGAGAAGGACGCCCACGTCCATGTCTCGGGACACCCCGGCCAGCCGGAGCTCAAGGCGATGTACGGCTGGATTCGCCCGAAATACGCGGTGCCGGTGCATGGCGAGCTGCGCCACATGGCGGCGCACGCGGCGTTCGCCCGGCGCTGTGGCGTGGAGAAGGCGATCGTCCAGACCAATGGCGACGTGGTGCGGCTGGCGCCCGGTGAGCCGGCGATCATCGGCAAGGAGACGGTCGGCCGCCAGGTGCTGGATGGCGACGTGATCGTGCCCGCCGATGGCACCACGGTGGTGCAGCGTCGCCGGCTGGCCCACAACGGCTATCTGTCGGCCACCCTGGTACTTGGCAGGGGTGGAAAACTGATGCACGAACCCCACATTGTCGTTCATGGCGTGCCGGTCGAGAACGAGCTGGACAAATTCAGGCGGGATTGCGCCAGGGTTGTCCATCAGACGCTCGACAAGGTGGGTGTGAAGGACCAGGAGCGGCTGGCGGAACAGATCCGCATTGCCATCCGCCGCCTGGCCCGCGACTACACGGCCAAGCGTCCTGTTGCTGAAGTTCATATTCTGTCGGTCTGATTTTAGGGTGATGACAATGATTGGTGTCTTGAATCATGTGGCGATCGTGGTGCCGGACCTGGCGGCGGGGGCTGCTGTTTACCGCGATACACTGGGCGCGCGGGTCAGCGAGGCCGTCGACCTGCCGGACCACGGCGTGACCACCGTGTTCGTCGAGCTGCCCAACACCAAGATCGAGCTGCTGCATCCGCTGGGCGAGGGCTCGCCGATCGCCAACTTTCTCAAGAACAATCCGGCCGGTGGTATCCACCACCTGTGCTACGAGGTCGCGGACATCAACGCCTCGGTGGCCAAGCTGAAGGCGGAGGGCTTTCGCATCACCGGCTCGGGCGAGCCGAAGATCGGCGCCCATGGCAAGCCGGTGGTGTTTCTGCATCCCAAGGAATTCCTGGGCACGCTGATCGAGCTGGAGCAGGCTTGAGCCATGTCCGTCGCCATGGGCATCGCCATCTATTTCATCATCTGGTTCGTGGTGCTGTTCGCCGTTCTGCCCTGGGGCGTGCAGACCGCCGCCGAGGCGGGTGAGGATGCGGTGGATGGCCAGGCGACCAGTGCCCCGGTGCGGCCTCTGCTGCTGAGGAAGGCACTGTGGACGACGATGATCGCCACCGTGTTCTTTTTGCTGTTTCTCGCCAATCATCACTATCAGTGGATTGGCCTTTACGATGTCGCCGGCCCGTTTCGCGAGTTGAAACCGGCCGACTGACGCCGCCGTCGTTACTCGCCGCGCTTCCGGTTCCGCGCCCGGTACTTTCGCGCCCCGGGCCGGTGGCCGGTGCCGGTTGAGTCTGAACGTTCAGTATCGGTTCAGGTCGGCCATGCTTCAGTAAAGTGCATTTGCTTCGGCGGTGCCGCTGTGGCCGGCGCTGAAAGCATGAAGGGGCCCGAACAATGTTCGAACCCCTTCATGTCGTGACGAGTCTTGAATAGCGTGCCGATTTTTCGGCTTGTTCCCTGAACCTTGGCCACCTGTCGTGTCCCAAGCAGGAGTGACGCTACTCAACGCTCCGTTCATTGTCATCGGTCTAGCATGGCTGCCATGCACTGACTCGATACGAAAGTCCCCGGCTGTGACCTCACTGCAACAAATCACTCTCGCATACGTGGTGTTGATCGCCATGCCCGCGCGCGCAGGTGAGGTGAATTGCGCCGATGTGGTTCATCGGCCGGCCGGCGACGTCGCCGCGTCCGCGCCTGCCGGCGTGGCGCCGGCGACTCTCGACGGCGAGACGACGGTGGACGTCTCGAAAATCGACATCCCGCTGGTGGCTGATCTGTTGAAGGGGCGTACCGCCGGCGGCCGGCCGCTGGTGGGGGAGGCGCGGCTGGGCACCGTCACCACGGATGGCCAGACCACCACCATCCAGGGCGCCGCGATCAATGGCGGCAAGCCGCTGGTGATCGCGCCGGACTGCCGGCCGAAGCGGCCTGTCGTCGAGCGTCCGGCGATCCGCCAGCCCCGCTGAGGGTTGCCCGAGGCCGCGCCGGCACGGGATCGAGCCGGCGGGCGCTGACGCGCCGGAGATTGCGCCGGCCGCGTGCGCCGGGTAAGACCGTCGCTCCCATATCGTCTGACCGGCAACAGGTTCCCATGCGCCTCTCTCGTTATTTCCTCCCCGTCCTCAAGGAAGACCCCTCCGAGGCGCAGATCGTCTCGCACAAGCTGATGCTGCGCGCCGGCATGATCCGCCAGCAGGCCGCCGGCATCTACGCCTGGCTGCCGCTGGGCCTGAAGGTGCTGCGCAACATCGAGCGCATCGTGCGGGAGGAGCAGAACCGCGCCGGCGCCATCGAGGTGCTGATGCCGACCATCCAGTCGGCTGACCTGTGGCGGGAGTCCGGCCGTTATGACGCCTACGGGCCGGAGATGCTGCGCTTCCTCGACCGCCATGAGCGCGAAATGCTCTATGGCCCGACCAACGAGGAAATGATCACCGCGATCTTCCGCGACAATGTCCGCAGTTACCGCGACCTGCCGAAGAACCTGTACCATATCCAGTGGAAGTTCCGCGACGAGACCCGCCCGCGCTTCGGCGTGATGCGCGGCCGCGAGTTCCTGATGAAGGACGCCTACAGCTTCGACCTTGATGCCGAGGCGGCCAAGAAGAGCTATGACGCCATGTTCGTCGCCTACCTGCGCACCTTTGCCCGCCTGGGCATGGTGGCGGTGCCGGTGCGGGCGCCCACCGGACCGATCGGCGGCAACCTCAGCCACGAGTTCCATATTCTCGCCGACACCGGTGAGAGCGAGGTGTTCTACGACGCCGCGCTGGAACAGATCGGCCTGGCCGAGATGGAGGCGGCGACGCCGGGATCGGCGGTTGTCGACCGGCTGCAGTCGATCTACGCCATGGAGCAGGAGGAGCACGAGAAGGTGACCGATTGCCCGGTGCCGGCGGACCAGCTGCGCAAGCGCCGCGGCATCGAGGTCGGCCACATCTTCTATTTCGGCACCAAATATACCCAGGCCATGGGCTGCACGGTGCAGGGGCCGGACGGCCAGGTGCTGTATCCCGAGATGGGCTCCTACGGCATCGGCGTGTCGCGTCTGGTGGGCGGCATCATCGAGGCCAGCCACGACGCCAGCGGCATCATCTGGCCGGATGCGGTGGCGCCGTTCCAGGTCGGCCTGATCAACCTGCGGGTCGACGACGCCAAGTGCGCGGATGCCGCTGACGAGCTGTTCGCCCGCCTCAACCTCGCCGGCATCGACACGCTGTACGATGACCGCGACGAGCGTGGCGGCGCCAAGTTCGCCACCATGGACCTGATCGGCGTACCGACCCACGTCACCATCGGTCCCAAGGGGCTGGACAAGGGTGTGGTCGAGGTCAAGGACCGCAAGACCGGTGCCAAGGAAGAAATGAGCGTCGAGGCGCTGATGAACAAGCTGACGGCGCGCCGGGCGTGACGGGTCCGGCCGGACGACCAGCGACGGGGAGGGGCGGCGCATGATCTCGGCCTATGAGCGGATGATCGCCGCCCGTTACCTGCGACCGATCAAGGGTGAGCGCTTCATCTTCATCGTTTCGGTGATCTCGCTGATCGGCATCGCCATCGGTGTCGCCGCGCTGATCTCGGTGATGAGCGTGATGAACGGCTTCCGGGCCGAACTGCTGGATCGCATCCTCGGCGTCAACGGTCATGCGCTCGTGCAGGGCTATGATGGCCGGCTGTCGGACTGGGAGGCGCTGCGCCGGAAGGTCGAGGCCGTGCCCAATGTCGCGCGGGTGACGCCGCTGATCCAGCAGCAGCTGATGGCGACCAAGCGCAACCTCGCCGCCGGCGTCATCGTGCGTGGCGTTGTTCCCGAGGATGTCTCGCCCACCAGCATCGTCGGCCAGAACGTGGTCGAGGGCTCGATGGCGGCGTTCAAGGATGGCGAGCCGGTGATCGCGCTTGGCTCCAAGCTGGCGGCGCAATTGCTGGCGCGGGTTGGTGACACCGTGTCGCTGATCTCGCCCGATGGGCAGGTGACGCCGTTTGGGGTGACGCCGCGCATCGCCGCCTACCGGGTGGTCGCCGTCTTCGAGGTCGGCATTTACGACTATGACAACGCCTTCGTGCTGATGCCGATGCAGACCGCCCAGGGCTATTTCCGCATGGGCGACGATGTTGGCGGGCTTGAGATCATGCTCCAGCGGCCTGATCGGGTGGATGAGGTGGTGAAGGCGCTGCCGCCCGTTGTCGGTGACGCTGGCGTCATTGTCGACTGGCGGTCGCTCAACCGCTCGCTGTTCGAGGCGCTGGAGGTCGAGCGGGTGGTGATGTTCTGGATTCTCTCCATCATCATCGTCGTCGCCGCCTTCAATATCGTGGCCAGCCTGATCATGCTGGTGCGGGCCAAGACCCGCGATATCGCCATCCTGCGCACCATGGGGGCCACGCGCGCGGCGGTGATGCGGGTGTTCATTCTCGCCGGCACGCTGATCGGCACCGCCGGCACCATTGCCGGGCTGGGACTGGGCTTCCTGCTGCTCGCCTTCCGCCAGGAAATTGTCTCGGGCGTCAGCCGGCTGTTCGGCATCGCCATCTGGAACCCGGAAATCCGCTTCCTGTCGGAAATGCCCTCCAGGACCGATCCGGTCGAGGTGGCGATCACGGTGGGGCTGGCGTTCGTGCTGACCATCATCGCCACCCTCTATCCGTCGTGGAAGGCGGCCAACACCGACCCGGTGCAGGTGCTGCGCTATGAGTAGGCCCGTGCTTGAGGTGCGTCATCTCTCCCGCCGCTTCGAACAGGGCGGGCAGGTCATCCATGTGCTGCGTGACGTCAACCTGACCGTCAACGCCGGCGAGGTGGTGGCGCTGCTCGGCGTGTCCGGCGCCGGCAAGTCAACGTTGTTGCAGGCGGTCGGCCTGCTGGAAGGCGGCTTCGAGGGTGAGATCGGCATCGCCGGCGAAGCCTGTGCCAAGCTGTCCAATGGCGAACGTACCCGGGTGCGGCGGGAGAAGCTGGGTTTCGTCTACCAGTTTCATCACCTGCTGCCCGACTTCACGGCGCTGGAGAACGTGGTGATGCCGCAGCTGGTGGCCGGCAAGCCCCGGGGGGCGGCCGAGCGCCGGGCCGGCGAGTTGCTGGCCGAACTGGGGCTGGGGGCGCGTCTTGAGCATCGGCCATCGCAGCTGTCGGGGGGCGAGCAGCAGCGGGTGGCGGTGGCGCGCGCGCTCGCCAATCAGCCGGTGCTGGTGCTGGCGGACGAACCCACCGGCAATCTCGACGAGGCGACCGCGCGCATCGTCCTTGATGCGTTCCTGCGCTTGGTGCGGGAAACCGGGGCGGCGGCGCTGGTCGCCACCCACAACCGAGATCTCGCCCGCGCCATGGACCGGGTGGTGTTGCTGCATAACGGGGTGCTGGAGCCCGTCACGTTTGAGGAGAAGGCTTGATGAAGCGCCTTGTCGCCAGTGTCACGCTGCTTGCCGTTGCCGCTACCGCGATGCCGGCCGTTGCAGGGCCACACGATGGCTGGAAGACCACGGCCGATGTCGGGCGGGCCGGTCTGGTGGCGGCGGCGCTGCTGATGGCGGCCACCAACGAGGATTGGGAGGGTGTCGGCGAGCTGGCGCTGAGCGAGGGCGTGACGGCGGGCGCCACCTGGGGGCTCAAGCATGCGATCTCGGCCGAGCGCCCCAACGGCGCCAATGACGAGAGCTTCCCGTCCGGCCACGCGTCGATTTCCTTTTCCGCGGCCGCTTTCGTGCACCAGCGCTACGGCTGGCAATGGGGCCTGCCGGCTTATGCCGTGGCCGGCGTGGTCGGCTGGGCGCGGGTGGAGAGCAAACACCATCACTGGTACGACGTGGCCGCCGGCGCGGCGCTGGGCACGGCGACGTCGTTCCTGCTGTCGTCGCGCTATGACGATCAGGTGCGGCTCTTCCCATGGTCGGACGGCAAGGGCGGCGGTGTCGCCATGAACGTCAGGTTCTGACCGGCCGGGACAATTGTTTGCCGCGATGGCGTGTTTGAAGCCTTGACCGGCCGGCGCGCGATGTATATCAAGCCCGCACTTCCGGCCGTGACCCCTTCGTCTAGCGGTTAGGACACTACCCTTTCACGGTAGTAACACGGGTTCGATTCCCGTAGGGGTCGCCCCCGCCGCTTGAGCGGCGCGGACATTCACGCTCATGCGCGTTGACCTTTTCGACTTCGATCTGCCCGAGGATCGTATTGCCTTGCGGCCGGCGAACCCGCGCGATTCGGCGCGTCTGCTGGTGGTCGATCCGGCGGCGCCGGCGAACCAGCAGCTCGGCGACGGCCATATCCCGGATCTGCTGAAGCATCTGCGGGCCGGCGACGTCATGGTGTTCAACGACACCCGCGTGATTCCCGCCCAGCTGTTCGGCCGGCGCGGCGAGGCGCGCGTCGGCGTCACCCTGCACAAGCGGGTGACGGCGGACAGCTGGTGGGCGTTCATCAGGAACTCCAAGCGGTTGAAAACGGATGACCGGATCGGCTTCGCCGGCGACCTGTCAGCGCGGGTGGTGGAGAAGCTGCCCGACGGTCAGGTGCTGCTGCGTTTCGCGATTGCCGGCGGCGGCGACCTGATGGCGGCGCTGGCGGTGGCTGGCGTCATGCCGCTGCCGCCCTATATCGCCGCCCGCCGGCCGGCCGATGATCGCGACCAGGCCGACTACCAGACCGTCTATGGCCGCACCGAGGGCTCGGTGGCCGCGCCCACCGCCGGGCTGCATTTCACCGACCGGCTGCTTGCCGACATCGACGCGCTGGGCGTCGAGCGGCTGCATGTGACGCTGCATGTTGGCGCCGGCACCTTTCTGCCGGTCAAGGCCGAGGATACCGACGCCCATGTCATGCACGCCGAGTGGGGCACGGTGACGCCGGCGGTGGCGGCGCGGATCAATGCCGCCCACGCGCGCGGCGGCCGGGTGCTGTGCGTCGGCACCACCTCGCTGCGGCTGGTGGAAAGCGCCGCGGCGCCCGACGGCGAGGTGCGGCCGTTCACCGGCGAGACGGCGATTTTCATCACGCCGGGGTACCGCTTCCGGGTCGCCGACATGCTGATGACCAACTTCCACCTGCCGCGCTCGACCCTGTTCATGCTGGTATCGGCGTTCGCCGGGCTGGACGTCATGCGGGCGGCCTACGCGCACGCCATCGCGACCGGCTACCGCTTCTACAGCTACGGTGACGCCAGCCTGCTCCATCGCGCCGGCTGAAACCCTGGCGTCTCAGGCCGCGCGAACGGCCTGGAAGAACGCCTGCACCTCGCCGCGCAGCTGGACCGAGACGGCTTCCATGCTGCCCACCGCCGTCACCAGACCGTTGGCGATGCTGCCGGCGGTATCCGCCGACAGTCGTACGCCGCTGATGTTGCTCGATACTTCCGTGGTGCCGGCGGCAACCTGCTGGACGCTGTAGGAAATCTCGCGGGTCGCCGACGACTGTTCGTCGATTGCCGAGGCGATGGTGGCGGCCGAGCGGTTGACGTCGTTGACGATGCGGCCGACCTCGTGGACCGCCACCACGGCGTTCCCCGTCGCGTCCTGCATCGACTTGATGTGCTCGGCGATCTCGCTGGTGGCGCGCTCGGTCTGGGCGGCCAGGCTCTTCACTTCCGAGGCGACGACGGCGAAGCCCTTGCCGGCCTCGCCGGCACGGGCCGCCTCGATGGTGGCGTTAAGCGCCAGCAGCTTGGTCTGGCTGGCGATGCTGTTGATCAGGCTGACCACGCTGCCGATGCTCTCGGCGGCCGAGGACAGGCCCTGGATCATCGTTTCCGCCCGGCCGGCGCTGCCGACGGCGGCGGTGGTCATGTCGGAAGTGACGCCGACCTGACGGGCGATCTCGGCGACGCTGGCGGTCAGTTCCTCGGCGGTGGCGGCGACGGTGCGGACATTGACCGCCGCCTGTTCGGACGCCGCCGCCACGGCGGTGGCCTGGCGCAGCATCTGGTCGCTGTTCTGGTTCAGCATGCCGGCGTTGCTGCCGAGTGTGTCGCCAGCCTCGGCAAGGGTGGCCAGCACCTCGCTCATGGTGGCGTTGAAGCCAGCGACCGCGGCCTCCATGGCGTGCTGGCGCTGCTGACGCTCCTCCAGCATGGCTTCCTGATAGACCGAGATGGCGATGCTCATGTCGAGCATGACGGCGGAGACGATGGCCTGACTCAGGGGCGTGGCGGTGTCGGCCCCCTGACCGTCGATGGCCCCGGTGGCCAGTGCCAGCAGGCGACCCAGGACGTAATTATAGCCACTGATGTACCAGTGCGGCTCAAGGCCGATGCGATTGTGGGCCAGACCGATGGTGCGCACGCCGTGGAAATAGGCGGAGTCGAAGCGACCCGAGAACAGTCGCTCCCAATGGGCTTCCTGCGCCCCCTTCAGGCGCCGCTCGTTCCGGCCGATCAGGGCGGCGAGCTGCGGTATGCTGCTCATGTGGGCATAGAAGCCATCCAGGATATCCGGCAGATTGTGACGAACCGTCGGCCAGAAGGCCCGCAGGCGTTCGCCGCTGGCGGCGTCGAGGCCGCATAGTCGCAGATGTTCGTTCCACGTGCTGGTGGTGTCCGGCATGGTTCCCCCCATTGCCCGAATTGCAGCCGACAACCATTACGCAACATGATTCACGGGGGCGGAGACGAGTTCTCCGACCGTCTTCTCATTCAATAAGACTATGAGAATGGTTAATTCTACGTATAGTGGATTATATATTTTGCAGCGACTCGTTATTTTTCGGGCTGGGGGCAAGGCGCGACGACCCGACCGACTCAGGATCGGTCGCCCGGCCGGCCCCGCGTGCTTCCCTCGCGCGCGAACAGGCGATATGAGGCCGCCATGCCCGAACCTGATTCACGCCCCCGTTTCGCCTTCGCCATCCAGGCCACCGATGGCCGCGCCCGCACCGGCGTCATCCACATGCAGCGTGGCGATATCCGCACGCCGGCGTTCATGCCGGTGGGGACCGCCGCCACCGTCAAGGCGATGCGCACCGAGGAGGTCGCGGCGAGCGGCGCCGACATCATTCTTGGCAACACCTATCACCTGATGCTGCGCCCGACGGCGGAACGGGTGGCGGCGCTCGGCGGCCTGCACCGGTTCATGAACTGGTCGAAGCCGATCCTGACCGACAGCGGCGGCTACCAGGTGATGTCGCTGTCGGCGCTGCGCAAGATGAGCGAGCAGGGGGTGGAATTTTCCTCGCACCTGGATGGCTCGCGGCACCTGCTGACGCCGGAGCGCTCGATGGAGATCCAGCGGCTGCTGGGTTCCGACATTGTGATGGCCTTCGACGAATGCACGCCGCACCCGGCGACCCACGAACAGGCGGCGCAGTCGATGGCGCTGTCGATGCGCTGGGCGCGCCGCTCACGCGACGGCTTCGACAGCGGTGAAGCGCATGCCAGCCGCGCGGCGCTGTTCGGCATTCAGCAGGGCGGGCTGTACCAGGATCTTCGCGGCGAATCGGCGGCGGCGCTCACCGACATCGGTTTCGATGGCTATGCCATCGGCGGCCTGGCGGTGGGCGAGGGGCAGGCGGCGATGTTCGAGGTGCTCGACTACGCGCCGGGGATGCTGCCAGCCGACCGACCGCGCTATCTGATGGGGGTCGGCAAGCCGGATGACATCGTCGGCGCGGTGATGCGTGGCGTCGACATGTTCGACTGCGTGCTGCCGACCCGGTCGGGCCGCAACGGTCAGGCCTTCACCTGGTCCGGTCCGGTCAACATCCGCAATGCCAAGCACCGTGACGATGCCGGTCCGCTCGACCCGGACTGCGCCTGCCCGGTGTGTGCGACCTACAGCCGGGCCTACCTGCATCATCTGGTGAAATCAGGGGAAATTCTGGGCGCCATGCTGATGACCCAGCACAACGTCTGGTTTTATCAGCAGTTGATGGCGGCGCTGCGCGCGGCCATCGCCGGGCAGCGTCTGGAGTCCTTCGCAGCCTCGTTTCTTGACCGTTACAAGGCGTCGCGGTGAGCTGTCCGATCATTTGATCCGTGTCAACGCGGCTGTCATCGACTCAACCTAGTGTGGCAGTGGCCAAGGCACTCATGCACATGGGAGGTCCAGATGACGACCGAACGGAAAGGCAAGACAGACGGTGGCGAGCCGGTTCTAGATGGCGCGGCCGGGCTGGAGGCGTGGGCGCGTCAGCAGAAAGTGATGCTGACGACGATCTCGGCCTGGGGCGAGGAAGCCGCCAAATTCTACCAGAAGCGGCTGGCCGCACAGGCGGAGTTGCTCAACGCCCTGCGGGATGTTCACGGCCCGACACAATGGGTGGAGGTCCAGGCCAGGTTCACGCGGGACATGGCGGAGGACTATGTCAGCGAGGCGCAGGCATTGATGGCGATCGGCCAGCAGGCCGTGGCGCCGCAGGGCGAGACGCAGGCCCGCGACCAGGGCTGACGATCATTCGCCGTCAGGCGATGTGACGTGCCGGGAACTCCGGCGCGGGTTGTGGCGTGCGCGTGATCCCGAACGTCTGATGATGGAGGAATGACGATGAGCACAGGCTCGTGGCTGCCCAATCTCTTTGGCCGAGACCGGCACCCGGTGACCGAATCCTTCGGTTCCCTGCAGCGGGAAATCAACCGTCTGTTCGATGAATTCGGCAGTCTTGCGCCGTGGACGGTGCCGATGGACAGCGCCGCGCGGGTGGTGCCGAAAATGGATCTGACCGAGGCCGACGGCAGTTTCGTGGTGACCGCGGAGCTGCCGGGTGTCGAGCAGGGCGATATCGACGTCAAGCTCGCCGACAATGTGCTCACCATCAAGGGCGAGAAGAAGGCGGAAAGCGAGAAGACGGATCAGAATGTTCACCTGGTCGAACGTCGCTACGGCAGTTTTCAGCGCAGCCTGACCCTGCCGGCGGAGGTGGTGGCCGACCAGGTCAGCGCGCAGTTCGACAAGGGTGTGCTGAAGATCACGCTGCCCAAGGCGCCGGAAGCCGCCCGGAAGGAAAAGAAGATCGAGATCGGCAGTGCTGCCTGAGCGGCACGGGTGGTCGCGCCCGTGGCGTGGCGACTCAGCTCACGGCGTTGCCGTTGGAATCGTACTGGGTCAGGTTGGTGCTGCAGTCGTCCTTGGCCGATGAACCGTCGTCGGTGATGACGCCGAAGCTCAGCGAACGCGGTGCGTAGCGGGCGATGTGGGTGATGGTCTGCTCGGGGAACAGCACCGAGAAGAACATCGGCTCGAAATGGAAGGAGGCCTGGGCGATGACGGTGATCACGCCCTCTTCCAGTTCCGTGCCGTCGGGCAGCGTGACGTCCTTGTTGTCGCTGGAGCCGATGACGCTGCTCGCGGCGCCGAAGGCGCCATCGCAGCGCTGCCAGATGATGGTGTTGCCGATGCTGGGCGCGCCGCCTTTGATCGCGCTGATGAATACCCGGCCGTCGGTCAGGATGTTGTAGGGGTCCGAGATCATGTTGGCGGACAGGAACAGGTTGCTGATCTGGCTTTCCATCACCCCCACCGGCGACTGGGCGGTCAGGTCGGCCATGGTCTGCGCGACCCGCGCCACCTTCTGGTGCAGCAGCACGTAACGGGCGCCCTCGACGCCGCCGAGAAACAGCGTCATCGAGATTGGCAGCATCAGGGCGAACTCGACCATCGCCACGCCGCGCCGGTCAAGTCCCAGCCGCCGGAGCGCCTGACGTCCCGCCCGCAGCGGGCGGGTGAGGGCGAGCGGGAGATGTCGCGCGAAGGTCATGGGGGTCATGGCGCTACTCGTCGCAGGTATAGGGTTCGTTGCGAACCACGGTGCTGGCGCGCATGTTGACGATATCCTGGCTGAACATCAGCGGCAGGCCGAGAAACAGGGTCTGTGCCTGGAAATTGGTGGTGTAGACCACCACGTCGCCCGGTCCGCCGAGATCACCCAGGGTGCCCTGGTCGGGTGACCATTCACCGTCGCCGTTGATGTCCTCGTAGCTGTCGCCTTCGTCGTACTGGCCGTTGCCATTGACGTCGTTGATCAGCGGTTCCGGCTGGCCGACGCTCTCGAAGCCACCGCGATAGGACCGGACGGTGACCGATACCGGCGTGCCGCCGTCGATGAAGGTCTTCATCGAGTCCTTGACGATGTCCTCGATGGTGGACGAGCGGTCGATCATGCAGCCCGACGTCCGGGTGATCGCCTGACGCGCCGCGTCGCGGGTGACGCTTTCCAGCGTCGCGCGGACGTATGACAGGTAGCCAAGATCGATGGTGCCGAGCACCAGGGTGATGACCACCGGGGCGATGATGGCGAACTCCACCATGTAGGCGCCGCGCTGGTCGGCGGCGAGCCGCTTCCAGAAACGCGCTGTCAGGGGGAGGGGCATCCGCAAGGTTTCCGTCCTTATTTGGTCAGCTGCAACTGCACCAGGTCGACCGCGATCTCCCGGAAGGCGTTCGACAGCTCGGTGGAGTCGGCGGTGTCGTAGAAATAGCTCTCGGTGGTGGCGCACTGCCTGTAGATGTCCCGCGTGCTCTGGTCGTCGGCTTCGATCTTGAAGGCGATGGTGTAGACGCGGATGCCCGCCTTGCGCGCCGCCTCGCAAACCTTGAGCAGCCTGAGCGCCATCTGCGCTTCCGCATAGTAGTCGGCGTAGGAAAGCGGCCAGCTGTAGGTGCTGGTATTGGTCTGATACTGCGTCAGGTTCTTCTCGAACGGCAGGCGATAGGCGGTGTGATAGCCGTGGCCGATCTCGATGGTGCTGCCGGTTTTCGCCGGGTAAGGGTCGTTGACCGTGCGATTGCTCAGTCCCAGGCTGTCGGAGGCGCTGATATAATTGATGAAGCCGTCGGTCATCAGGATGATGGCCTCGGTCTCGGGCCGTCCGTCCGGGTTCTCCGGGGTGATGGACGTGAACAGTTCGGGGTTGCGCAGCATGCGGTAGCCCCAGGTCATGCCGATGTTCGAGTGGGTGCCAAGGCCGGGGTTGATGGCGTGGTTGTTGTCGTCGATCCAGCTGCTGAGCGTGGTCGGATCGTCACCCCATTGCGGCACGCGGGCCTCGGCGACGCAATCCATGTTGGGCGAGGGGTAGTTCTTGTTGCCCGTCGGCGACCAGACGACCGGCGCCTTGAAGTAGCTGGAATAGCTCAGCCAGCTGTCGGAACTGCGATAGCGCGCGCGCAGTCGCGACACGTTGACATAGGTATTGCCGCCGGAGGTGACGGTGATGGTCCTGCCGGCAAGCCGGTCGGTGCCGTGGTAGTAGGCGATCACCAGCGACGTCCATGGTTCGCCATCGATCACCGTGTAGTTGGTGCCGCTGATGTTCACCGTCTTGGTCGGCATGGTGTACCAGTTTTCCATGCTGGAGCTGCTCTGGTAGCGGCTCAGCATGATCGGGGGGACCAGCAGCGGGCGGATCTTCGGCACGGTGACACCATCGGGTGTGCCGCCGTCGTTGGTGTCGTAGAGGTCGCTCTCCATCACCGTTGACGCGCTCGACAGATCGGCGATGGTATCGCCGGCCTCGACGCAGCCGGCCCAGCCGCGCGCGTTGGTCGCCGCGACGTTGGTGAAGCCAGGGATGTCAACGAGGTACTGGCTTTTGATCAGGCGGCCGACGTTCACCGAGGTGTTGTAGGGCACGAAGCCGATGGCGATGGTTTCCTGATCGGCGTCCTCGTTGAGGATCGTGTTGACGAACGACTTGGCGGCCTCGCGCAGCGCCGCGATGCGGCTCTTGCCGCCGCCGGCGTCGCTGGCCGACATGGAGCCGGTGTTGTCGAGCACCAGTACTGCTTGCAGCGCGCCATAATTGCGGCCGGTTTCCGCCTGTGCCGATGCCGAGATGGGAATCGCCGTGTAGCCGAACAGTTTCATGAACAGGGTCGGCATGCTGACCCGCGCGGTCACTTCGACGTTGACGGTGTTGGGCAGGGGATCGGGGACTTCCTCGGGCGACTTGTCGAGGTTGAGCAGACTGGTGCCCAGGTAACCGTCGGGGAAGTTGGCGTTGAAGTACTGGTCGATCTGCGCGTCGCGGGCTTCGGTGGAGGTGGAGTTACGGCCGCCGGCCAGCGCGGCGGCATCGACGGCGGCGCTCAGCTGCGATTTCACCAGGTATGCCCGGCCCAGGTCGATGGCGGCACCGGTGGCGGCGACGGTCGGGATCATCGCCACGGCCATCATCGGCAGGGTGGCGCCACGCACATCACCGAACAGGCGGCGGAGCAGCTGCAGTCTGGCGGCCGAGTGCTTCAGCCGTGTCATCCGGTCCCGGATCATCACATCACCTTCTGGTGCCCGGCGGCAGGCGCTTGCCGCCAATCAACGACCGAAGATGCCGTGACAGGATTAACGAAGCGCCAACGGCCATCGTTAACGACGATGGGTGATGCTGTTAACCTGCTGGAATTGTTATGATACCGTTACGTTATGACAGGCTGTCATCCGCTGCCGCGCCGGTGGCCGTGTCCTGGTCGGGCCGATGTGGCGACCCGCCGTTGTCGGCGGCCGGAGTCTCCTGCGGAACACTGTCCTCGGCGGCTGGCGTCGTGTCCGGCACGTCGTCGTCGAAGATGTCCTCCTCGTCCGAGACGGCGGGAACCGCGCCATCAGCGATGTCGAAGGCCCGCTTCTGCCGGTAGGCGGAACGCATCAGCACATAGGGGTCGTCGGAACTCTTGAGCAGCGGATCGATGGTGTCGACGGCGTTCGCGCGGGCATCAAGGACGCGCGTGCCCAGGTGGGCGTAGCCCGCCTGCTTGCCCAGTTCGTTGGTAATCACGATGCTCGCCGGATCGCCGATGAATTCGACGACGAAGCCGAGCGCGTCGCGCGGGTTGGACGGGCCGAGGAACGGCAGCACCAGATAGGGGCCCTCGCCGACGCCCCAGACCGCGAGCGTCTGGCCGAAATCCTCCTCCTGGGCGGGGATGCCCCATTCGCTGGCGCGGTCGGCGAGGCCGGCGAAGCCGATGGTGCTGTTGATGAGGAAGCGGCCCAGCGACTTCATCATCACGCCCGGTTTGCCCTGCAACAGGGCGTTGGCCATGGTGAAGGGCTCTTGCAGATTGTTGATGGCGTTGGTGACGCCCCGGCGCATCGGCGTCGGCGCGACGGCACGGTAGCCCTGGGCGATCGGTTTGAGCAGCAGCCGGTCCACCCCCATGTTGAAGTTGTGCATGGCGCGGTTGCTGCGCTCGTAGCGATCGACGGTGATGTCGGTGGCGGCGGATGGCGCTGGCGCTGGCGTTGGCGATTCCTGCGCGGCGGCCGGTGTCGCGGCCAAGGCCAGCGCGAGGGCGACGAGGTGCGGCCTGGGCGACCAGCGTAGGGCACGGGCGGTGGGGACGATCATCCGGGCGGTCCTCAGGGCAATGCGATACGGGAGGTGATGAAAAGCTATGCGTCGACAGGTGTCGCCAATTGGTAAAGCCGTCAGGCGACGGATTCGCCGGCGCGCAGCCGTTCATGGTGGCGGATCACTTCCTCGATGATGAAGCGGAGAAACTTCTCCGAAAACTCGGGGTCGAGATTGGCTTCCTGGGCCAGCCGGCGCAGGCGGGCGATCTGGGCGCCCTCCCGGCCGGGGTCGGCGGCCGGCAGGCCGGCGCGGGCCTTGTAGGCGCCGACCTTCTGGGTCACCTTGAAGCGTTCGGCGAGCATGAACACCAGCGCCGCGTCGATGTTGTCGATGCTTTCGCGATAGGCGGCCAGTGTTTCGTCGGTCGTGCTCATGCGTCTTCCTGCCGGTTGCGGCAAACAGCCACGCGTGCGGCCTTGCCTCTTGTTTCTCAATGTCTTTGCGGCGAATCGTTGTTCCGCGCGCGACCAATGCTGGCGCAAAGCCCGCATCGCCGCTAGAGATGTCGCCAAAGGAGTATCGGTGTGAGCGCGACCATTCAACCCCTGCGTCCCCAAGGGGTGGGACAACCGGGTATCGACCGGCTGATGGCCCTGGTCTCGGCCGACATGGCGTCGGTCAATCAGGCGATCATTGACCGCATGCAGAGCCCGGTCGCCCTTATCCCGGAGCTGGCGGGTCATCTCATCGCCTCCGGCGGCAAGCGGCTGCGGCCGATGCTGACGCTCGCCTGCGCCCGCCTGCTGGGCTACGAGGGCACGCGCCATCATAAGCTGGCGGCCTGCGTCGAGTTCATCCACACCGCCACGCTGCTGCATGATGATGTGGTCGACGGTTCCGACCTGCGGCGTGGCCGCAAGACCGCCAACCTGATCTGGGGCAACCAGCCCAGCGTGCTGGTGGGCGACTTCCTGTTTTCCCGCTCGTTCGAACTGATGGTGGAGGATGGCAGCCTGCGGGTGCTGAAGATCCTCAGCCGGGCCTCGGCCGTCATCGCCCAGGGCGAGGTGGACCAGCTCACCACCGCCCGCCATGTCGAGACCACCGAGGATCGCTACCTGGAGGTCATTACCGCCAAGACGGCGGTGCTGTTCGCCGCCGCCTGCCAGATCGCCGCTGTCGTCGCCGAGCGCGACGAGGCCACGGAGACGGCGCTGGAAACCTATGGCCGTTATCTCGGCATTGCCTTCCAGCTGGTGGACGACGCGCTCGACTATGCCTCGGACGCCGCCACCATGGGCAAATCGGCGGGCGACGATTTCCGCGAGGGCAAGATCACGCTGCCGCTTGTGCTTTCCTACCGCCGCGGTTCGGACGCCGAACGCGAGTTCTGGCAGCGCGCCA
>CAUJIW010000132.1 GCA_963205175.1 Pseudomonadota bacterium | reverse complement strand
CGTGCTGGCGATCGCCGAGGCCGGTCACCTGCTCTACGCGCCCGACGTCTACATGGACAAGCTGGCCATCGGCCCGGGCTTCGCCGAGGGTCTGGTCGATCTCGACTTCGGGCCGGCCCAGAACGTCAAGAACTTCGCCGAGGCCAAGGGCGTCGACGTCGACGACGTGATGGTCTGCGTGCTCGACCGTCCGCGCCACGAGGCGCTGATCAAGGAGCTGCGCGCGGTCGGTTGCGGCATCAAGCTGATCCCGGACTGCGACGTTGCCGGCGTCATCGCCGTCACCGACCCGGAAGAGACCGGCATCGACATGTACATGGGTTCGGGCGGCGCGCCGGAAGGCGTGCTGGCGGCGGCCGCGCTGCGCTGCATCGGCGGCCAGATCCAGGGCCGGTTGCTGTTCCGTAACGAGGACGAGAAGGCGCGGGCCCGCAAGGTCGGAATCACCGATCTCAACCGCAAGTACAGCCTGACCGAGCTGGCCTCCGGCGACGTGATCTTCGCGGCGACCGGCGTCACCGACGGCGCGCTGCTGGAAGGCGTCAAGCGCAAGCCGGGCGGCTGGTTCACCACGGAATCGCTGGTGATGCGCGCCTCTTCGGGCACCGTGCGCTATGTGTTTGGCGAGCACCGCCGGAAGAAGCTCTGATGATGCACGCCGGGGCGTCCGTCTTCGGCGTTGATCACTCCATCCTCGGCCAGCCCTGGCGCTGGCGGGCGGTCCCCGGTGCGGGGGCCGCCATCGCCCAGGCCCACGGGCTGTCGGACGCCGTCGGCCTGGTGATGGCCGGCCGGGGCGCCGCGCCGGAAACGGCGGCGCGCCTGCTCAAGCCGACGCTACGCGACTGGCTGCCCGACCCGTCGCTGTTCAAGGACATGGACCGCGCCGCCGAACGGCTGGTGACGGCGATCCGCGGTGGCGAGGCCATCGTCATTTTCGGCGACTACGACGTCGATGGCGCCACCTCGACGGCGCTGCTGTGGCGGCTGCTGCGCCATGTCGGCGCCACCGTCAGCTTCTACATTCCCGACCGCATGACCGAGGGCTATGGTCCGTCGGTGCCGGCGATGCGCGCGCTGGCCGAGGCCGGCGCCAAGGTGGTGGTGACGGTCGACTGCGGCACCCAGGCCTTCGAGGCGCTGGCGGCGGCGGCCGAGGCCGGCCTCGACGTGCTGGTGGTGGATCACCACAAGGCCGGCTGGGAGCTGCCGGCCTGTCACGCGCTGGTCAACCCCAACCGGCTCGACGACGACGCCGGCCCCGAGTTCGGCCACATGGCGGCGGTCGGCGTCGCCTTCCTGCTGGCGATCGCGGTCAACCGGCTGCTGCGCGACAGCGGCTGGTACGCCAGCGGCCGCGACGCGCCGGACCTGATGACGCTGCTCGATCTGGTGGCGCTGGGCACGGTGGCCGACGTGGCGCCGCTCACCGGCATCAACCGCGCCTTCGTCGCCCAGGGGCTGAAGGTGATGGCCCGGCGCGACAATCTCGGCCTGGCGACGCTGGGGGACGTTGCCCGCATGGAGCGGGCGCCGGAGGCCGGCGACCTCGGCTTCCAGCTCGGGCCGCGCATCAATGCCGGCGGCCGGGTCGGTCGCTCCGACCTCGGCACCCGGCTGCTGATCAGCAGCGATCCGCTGGAGGCCCGCACGCTGGCGGAAGAGCTCGACCGGCTGAACGGCGAACGCAAGGCGCTGGAGGCGCTGACCACCGAGCAGGCGCTGGCGGTGGCGCCCGCCGCCGACCCGGTGGTGGTGGCCGTCGGCGAGGGCTGGCATCCCGGAGTCATCGGCATTGTCGCCGGCCGGCTGAAGGAACGCTTCGGTCGCCCGGCGGTGGTCATCGCCACCGAGGGCGGCATCGGCAAGGGCTCGGGCCGTTCGGTGCCGGGCGTCGATCTCGGCGCCGCGGTGCTGGCGGCCAAGGACGAGGGGCTGCTGGTGGCCGGGGGCGGCCACGCCATGGCCGCCGGGCTCACCATCGCCGCCGACCGGGTGGAGGCACTGCGCGACTTTCTGTCGACCCGGCTCGGCGAGGCGGTGGCGCGGGCCGCCGACGGCCGGGCGCTCAAGCTCGACGCGGCGCTGGCGCCGGGCGGCGTGACAGCGCAACTGGGCGAGGAACTGGCGGCGGCCGGTCCCTACGGCCAGGGCTGGCCAGCGCCCAAGCTGGCGGTCGGGCCGGTGTCGGTGGTCAAGTGCGACGTGGTGGGGCAGGATCATGTCCGCCTGATCCTCGCCGGGCGCGATGGCGCGCGGATCAAGGCGATGGCCTTCCGTCATGCCGACACGCCGCTCGGTCAGGCCTTCGCCGGCGCTGGCCGGCGGCCGCTCTATGTCGCCGGGCGGCTGGTGATCGACAGCTGGTCGGGCGAGCCCCGGCCGGAGCTGCACCTCGACGACGCCGCCTGGGCGGACTGACCGCCGCCGGCCGCCGCGTCCACTGTTCTGAGCCGGCCTCAAACCCCTTGGCAAGCGCGCCGGGGCGCGCCACTGTGCGGGCAACACGCGATCAATAGGGGAGCAGGCATGAACGGCGCCGATCTGGTTTTGAGCACCTTGAAGGCAAGCGGCGTCGATGTCTGCTTTGCCAACCCCGGCACCTCGGAGATGCATTTCGTCTCGGCGCTGGATCGGGTCGAGGGCATCCGGCCAGTGCTCGGGCTGTTCGAGGGCGTGGTGACCGGCGCCGCCGACGGCTATGGCCGCATGGCCGACAAGCCGGCGGTGACGCTGCTGCATCTCGGCCCGGGCTTCGCCAACGGCATGGCCAACCTGCACAACGGTCGCCGCGCCGGCTCGCCGGTGGTCAACATCGTCGGCGACCATGCCACCTATCATCGCCATCTCGACGCGCCGCTGACCTCCGATATCGAGGGCATGGCGGCAACCGTCTCCAAATGGGTGCGCGTCGCCAGCCGGCCCGAGGCGCTGGCGACCGACGTCGCCGATGCCGTGACCGCCAGCCTGGACGGCCCGCGCGGCAACGCCACCCTGATCCTGCCGGCCGACATCGCCTGGAACGATGCCCAGGGTCAGGTGACGGCGGCGCTGCCGCCGCAGACCCGCACGGCCAGCGAGGCGGCGGTGCGCGCCGCCGCCGAGGCGTTGCGGGGCGCCAGCAAGCCGGTGCTCTATGTCGGTGGCCGGGGCCTGCGCCGGCGCGGCCTGGAGGCGGCGGCCCGCGTCGCCGCCGTCACCGGCGCGCGGGTGGTGATGCCCACCTTCGCCGGCCGGCTGGAACGCGGCGCCGGCCTCGTCGAGGCCGAGCGGCTGATCTATTTTGGCGAAATGGCCCAGGCCCAGCTGATCGGCACCGATCTGATGGTGCTGGTCGGCGTCAAGCCGCCGGTTTCCTTCTTCGCCTATCCCGGCAAGCCGAGCGAGCTCGATCCCGAGGGCGTCGGCCGCGTCACCCTGGCGACGGAAGGCGAGGACGAGACCGAGGCGCTGGAGCAGCTGGCCGACCTGCTGGGCGCGCCCCGGCTGGCGGCGCTGGAGCGCGATCCGCGCAAGACGCTGATGCGCCCGGAGGCACCCACCGGCGCGCTCACCATCCAGACGCTGGGTCAGGCCATCGCCGCCACCCTGCCGGAAGGCGCCATCGTGTCGGACGAGTCGGCGACCGGCGGCGCGGCGCTCTATCCGCTCACCGCCGGCTGCCCGCCGCACGACTGGCTGTTCCTGACCGGCGGCTCCATCGGTCAGGGCCTGCCGGTTGCCGCCGGCGCCGCCGTGGCCTGTCCCGACCGCAAGGTGGTGTGCGTCCATGGCGATGGCGGCGCGATGTACACGCTGCAGGCGCTGTGGACCATGGCGCGGGAGAAGCTCGACGTGGTGACGGTGATCATCGCCAACCGCGCCTACGCCATCCTCAATGTCGAGATGGTGCGCACCGGCGCCCCGCCGGGGCCGAAGGCCGCACCGCTGTTCGACCTCACCAACCCGACGCTGGAGTGGACGGCGCTGGCCAGGGGCATGGGCGTCGAGGCGTTCCGCGCCACCACGGCGGAGGAACTGGTGGCGGCCCTGCGCACGGCGATGGCCACGCGCGGGCCGGTGCTCATCGAGGCGGTGATCGCGTGACAGCGATCAGCCGCGTCTGCTGTGCCGCAGCGCCGGCCGGTCGGTCCGGGGTGACGCTCAGGCGTGCCGTTGCGAGCGCTGGCGCTTGTCGAGGATATCCTCGATCTCCTCGATGGCGCACCACAGGAACATGCCGCCAACCTTGCTCTCGCGCTCCAGCTTGAGCCGGAAATCGTCCAACACATGCAGCATGGCGCCGAGCTGTTCGTCGGACAGCGCGCTGCTGTTCGGGGTCGGGGAAGTGGTCACGGCAACAAGTTTCATGATGAACTCCGTTCAAAAGCCAGCCTGAGCAGGGTGATGTTGCGTCTCTGGAAAGACGCCTCGGAAATGCGGAGGTAACGCTGGAAGCGCCGGGCCTCGGGTGTAAGGCGCTTACTGTCGCCATGGGCCGCCAACAGGCGGTGGCGCCACACCCGGCAGGTGCGGGCGTAGCCGTCGCCGTCGTCGGTGATGAGCAGGGGGCGGAACAGCCCGTCGCTGGCGGCGAGGATCTCGCCCAGCGTCGGCAGTTCGGCGTCGGGGAAGATTTCGCGGCGGATGAAATCGCTGAACTTGCGCGTCGACAGGGCGTCATAGGCGATGGTCTGCAGCGACAGCCGGCCGCCGGGCTTCAGCCAGTCGCGGCACGACTGGAAGAAGGCGCGATAGGTTGCCACCCGCCGGGCGGCGTCCAGCGTCGGCGAGGCGAAATGCTCGAACGCGCCGACGCTGACGATGCCGTCATAGAGCGCCGTCGGCTGGTGGTCGGCCCAGCTTTCCAGCCGGGCGCTGATGGCGAAGTCGCGCCGGGCGGCGATGTGTCGGGCCTGCTCGTGGCTCAGGGTCAGGCCGACGGCGCGCTGCACCCGCCAGTGGCGGACCAGCCGGTCCATCATCGCGCCCCAGCCGCAACCGATGTCGAGCACCGTCTGGCCGGGGGCTGCCGCCATGGCGCGGGCGTGCCAGTCCAGCTTCCGGATCTGCGCGGTTTCCAGATCGTCCGTGCCGTCCCACAGTGCGCAGGAATAGGTCATCGTCGGATCGAGCCAGCGTTCGAAGAAGCTGTTGCCGACGTCATAGTGATGACGCACGGCGTCGGCGCCGGTGGGCGCGGTGTCGGCCTGGCGCGGCAGGGTGATGGCGAGAGCCGGGGCGGGGGTCACGCGGCGGCCTCCTGCCGGCTGTTGATCTGGTCGATCATCGCCAGCTGCTCGGGCAACAGATAGTCGATGGCGCCCAGTCGGGTCGGTCGTTCACCGCTGTCGAGCAATATCGCCGGCGACTGCCCCTCGTAGCCGCCGAGATTGGGGCGATGGATGCGGTAGCCGATCAACGCCTGCAGTTCGGGGCTGAAGCCGGCGGCAATTTCCGGCGGGTAGGTGAGAAACATGTTTTCGTAGGTCTTCAGCCAGCCGAGGCAATAGCTGGTGAGGAAGCCCCGGCGTGGCGCCGACGTGGTGTTGGCACCCCCGCCGTGAAGGGTCTCGCCCAGCCAGAAGATCACGTCGCCAGGTTCGGCGGTGGCCTGCACCGCCTGGTCGTCGGGCAGCCAGGCGCTGGAGGTCGCCCGGTGCGAGCCCGGCCAGAACACGGTGGAGCCGTTCTCGGGCGTGAAGCGGTCGAGGCACCACATGACGTTGATGACGAAGGGGTGGGTGTAGCGGGCGCCATGCCACATGTTCTGGTCGCGGTGCGGCGGCTGGGCCGGCGCGCCGGGGTGGATGGCGAGCCCCTGGGTCAGGTTAAGCTGCATCCAGTCGCAATAGGGGCCAAGCAGGGCATCGCAGACATCGCGCACGACCGGATCAAGTACCAGCGCATGGCAGGCCTGCGACTTGTTGAGCGCGGCATGGAAACGCACCGTGCGGTCGCCATAGAAGGGGCCTTGCGCGAACGGCGTGGCGTCGAACCACGGTGTCAGTTCCTCACTGACCCGGTTGACGCGCGCGGCATCGGCGACGCCACGGGCGATACAGAAGCCATGGCGCTGGATGGTCTCGACGATGGCATCGGCGATGGCGGGTGTCTCGAAGCTGTCGTCGACTGGCGGGAAGCATGACGGGCGGGCGGCGGACGGCATGGCTCGGCTCCTCAGGCGGCGGCGCTGAGCGCGACGATGGGTTGATAGATGCCGAAGTTGGCGCGCATCCGCCGCAGCGAGGCGGCGTCGACGTCGATGCTGAAGGCGCCGATGTCGACGGCGCGGGTGCCGGTGGGCGGACCCAGGGGCCGGATGTTCCAGCCGTAGCCCAGGACGCGGGTGAACACGGCCATGTGGGTGACGAACACCAGCTGCTCGATGCCGTGGACGATCGCCACCTCCAGCATCGCCAGTGCCAGCCGCTGGCGGATGCGGGCGGCGGCGTTGCCGGACTGGTCGAACGGATTGTAGCACAGCCGGGACAGCTCCCAGATGTGCGCGCCGCGCGGCGCGCCGTCGGCACACAGATGCCCGAAGTGATCGGCCATCAGGTGAGGCCCGGTGGTGGGCAGGAAACGGGCCGAGCCGGCGACGTCGCCCGTGTCGTCGAGCAGGATCAGATAGTCGGCGTGGGCGTCGTAATCGTCCCGCTCCTCGTCGCCCACCGGCGTCAGCGGCCAGTTCATGCGGTCGATGAAGGCAACCTTGCGCTGGCGGTAGACCGCTCGCAGCAATGTGTGGTGGCGGCTGTGGGAATGGCGCGGAATGTGAACGAGCATGGCGTCCTCCTGTCCCGGCAAATGTGGACTGGGCGGCGCGGCCTCACATCCCCCTTAGGTCAGGGGGGTGTCTTTCGTTCGGATGGCTGTTTCAAGGTTACTCTGAGTCGCTGACGGCGGTCATGACTTCGCCATATGAGAGTTCTCCGTCGAACAGTGCGCGGACGACGGCGGTGGTCCGGCTGGAGGCATCATAGCGTCGCTTGACTTCCTCCACATGCTCCTGGACCGTGAAGGGACTCAGTCCGAGGATTTCGGCGATGACGGAATCCGATTTGCCCTTGGCGACCAGCGCCAGGCACTGGCGCTGGCGGGGCGTCAGCCGGCGGGAGCCGGTGTCGCGTTCGGCGCGCGATGGCACAAGACGTTTCATCGCCAGCCGGCGGGCCGCCTCGAAGGCATAGATCGCGGTGTAGTAAGCCAGCGGCAGCACGGATTCATCGACCGCCTCGCGAGCGACCAGGCTGGCACTGCCGGAAATGGTGCCCGGCACATGGACCGGCACCGTGAAGCCGAAATTGAGGCCCTGGTGCGCGGCCATGGCGAACACGTTCTGCTGATCAGTGGAGACCTTGACGGGCAGCTGGTCCCAACGGAAGGGCTGGGCGGTGCGCGAAGATATATGAATCACCGGGTCGACCTCGTGATAGCGCTTGCGCCGCACCATCAATCGCCAGTCGATCGGGTAGTTCACCATGTGAACCAGCCCGCGCGGGACATCGATCAGATCGACATGGCTGACCAGCGCGAAATGCTCGAAGCCCAGCGTTGGCAGGAAGCGGGCAAGCTCGGCCTCCATCACGTCGATGTCCTCAAGGGCACGTAAACGTTCAATGAATTCCAGCGTCGCTGCGGTCACGGCTGGCTCCGGCTTCATGGTGAGAACGCCCTCTACACACCCTTGTCGTTGCCGGTCAGTATGGCTGCATTACGATACGTCAGGCAAGCTGAGACCAATCGCCGATTTTACCACTTGGAGAGGTTGTCGGGACGGCCTTTTTCAGGCATGAAGCAATAGGGAGGGTGCGTGGCTGGCGCGCGCTGGCCTTTGTACTGAGAGAGATGCACATGAATAAAATCCAGCAGACCTGCCCGTTCGACCTAGAAACAATCGACGTCGATATTGGCAAGCGGATCAAGAAGTTGCGAGTTCTTGCCGGCTATTCACAGACGGAAGTGGGCAAGTATCTTGGCTTGTCCTTCCAGCAAGTGCAGAAATACGAATCCGGCAAGAACAGAATCAGCTTCGGTGTGGCGATGGCGATGACCCGGCTGTTCAAGTGTTCGCTGGAGGATCTGGTTCCTGAAGCAATCACCGACACCATGGAGAGCCAGCCGGCGCCGGATGCCGAGCTGCAGGGCTCGGCCGCCGAGGCGCTGTTTGCACGGCGGGAGACTGTGTCGCTGGTGCGCAAATACTGGGCCATTGAGTCTGTGGCGGCCCGGCAGTCGCTGCTGGAGGTCATGGAACACCTGGGCGATCGGGACGCGGGCCATGACGAAACCAACGGATCGACGACTTCCCGTCCTGCCCGGCTGCGTCGCGCCTGAGCGATTGCCGATCTGTCCTGCGATCACCCCCGGCGCCCACGGCGCGCCGGGGGTGATTTCGTTTCGACGTGATATCTGACGCCGGGGTCACCGCCAGCCGGATAGCGCCACGCTCCCGCGCCTGCCCGCTGCGGGATTGCCACACTATGGCCGCATCAGGACAGACTTCGCGCGATGAAGCAGGGGACGGTGCATGAACGGCGCAGTATCGCGACACGGCGAGGAAAGCGCCACCGCTGGCATGGCCGTCTGGCGTCACCGGCGCGGGTGCATTGCCTATCGGGATGCCGCCGGCGCCGACGTGGGTCGCGAATGGTTCGATCTGCTGCCGCTCCCCGATGGCCACCTGCTGCGGGCGTTGTGCGTGATGGATGCCGAGGGGCTGGTGCGGGATGTCTCGCTGCGCCTCGACGGCGCGTGGCGTCCGTGTGATGGCTGGAGTCGGGTTGTCCGGCATGGCCAGGGCGATGATGCGCTGTGGTTCCGCTGTGGCGACGACACGGTCGTGGTGGATTCGCGCCTGGCAGGCGAGGATCGGGCGGCGGCACGCCTGACGGCGGCCGGTGGCCTGCCTTATCTTGGCCTGCATCCGTTGCAGGGGGATGCGCTGATCGCGATGGCACGCGGGCGTACGGCGCCGGGCGAGTTCCGGCCGATCTCGGCGATGACCAATTCAATCTCGCCCAACGGCGACGCAGACCCCGGCGCCCGGACGCTGACGATCGAGGCGGCGTTCGTCGGCCGCGTGTCCGTGGAGGTTGCCGCCGGTCCATTTCAGGCGGATCATTTCCAGTTGCGCTGGCAAGCTGACTGGCCGGTGGCCGATCTGTGGGTGCGCGCCGACGACTGCCTGTTCCTGAGGCTTGTCTGGCCGCTGGCGCCAGGTGCCTATGAACTGGTGTCGTACGAGGAGTTGTGACCCATGCGTTCCGTTTCCGCTCTCATCCGGGGGACGATTTTCGTCCGCGACCTCGATCGTGCCAGCGCGTTCTACGCCGCGCTCGGCTTCACCGAGGTCTATTACGAGGGTGTGCTGACTGATCCGTCCGCCTCGCACATTCTCGGCTTCGGGGCGCACGGGCCGCTGGCGGTCCGCATCGTGAAGAGCGCGGCGGGAAACCCCAATTACGGCATGGTCGGTCTGTTCCTGATCGACGCCGCGCTGTCGCCGGAGACCCTGGCGCCTGCCGCCGGTCCGGCCCGTGTCGGCGAAGTGGCGCTGGTGTTCTATGTGCCGGACCTGGCGGCGACGCTGGCCAGGTTGCGCGCGGCGGGGGCCAGCTGGTCACCCGAGCCGCAGATGTTCCGCATGGCGCATCGTGCGCAGCCGGAGGTCTGTCTGCGTGATCCCGACGGCGTGCTGCTGAACCTGGTCGAGACCGATCCCGCCGAACAGGAACGTTGTGGCCGCGAAGGTGGCTGATGCCTTCAGAGCGGTGGATTGCCCGTCAAGCGAGGCGCCGTGCGCCGTGCACATATCCGCGGCGAGGGCGGTTATGGTGGACCGGGCGGCCAAGGCAGGGCAGGGTAGCCTGATCGCGCCATACCGCAGGGAGACGCTCGTCCATGGCTGCCGGACCCGACCTGGCCATCCTGTTCGTCGGCAACGGTGAGCGGCTGGCCCTCAACGCTCGGGCCGGGGCGTATCTTGGCCGCATCGGCGACCAGCAGCGGTGGTTCCAGTCGGGCACTCTCGCTGGCGAGCGACTGGACGTCACCTTCTGTCTCGACGACGACGGCAGGGTGTCGGTGGAAGTCTACGTCGCCTTTGCCACCAGCAACGACGCCTCCGTCAGCGCCGAGGTCACCATCACTCTCAATGGCCGGCCGCAATCGCTGTGGGGCCAGGTGCCGCGGTCACTCACCATGACACGGTCGACGCTGTGGCGGTGGGAGAGTTATGCCCGCCGCTGGCATCATGATCGTATCCCGGCGCTGGTCCGGCGCGGGGTGCTGTTGCGCCACGACCTGATGGGGCTGGGCCGGCAGCCGGGGCGCGGCTTGTGGAAGGACGTCGCGCTGCCGCTGCCGCCGTTCGGCCTGTCACCGGGACGATTGCGCATGCAGGCCAACCCGTCGGGCGGCGAGCGCCCGGAGATCGGGCTGGTGCACGAGTTCCACGCTCATCTGATCCGGGCGATCCTCGATGGCGAGGAAGAACGGTTCGCCCAGCTCTATCCGTCCATCAAGTCGGTGGCTGAGAATATCGGCCAGTTTCGCGATTACTTCTTCATGCGTAACGGACGGGTTGTCGATCCCGCGTCGCCGGAACACAGCTGGCATGCGAACTATGCCGCCACCGAAGGCGCGCAGGTGCGTATCCGCCGTCGTGGCAGCTGGGATCTCGCCCACCCGATGAACAGCCTGCTGCTGCCCAGTCTGCTGACCGACGACCCCTATTACCTGCTGCTGGCGCAGCTCAATGCTGTCGCGGCCATCGGCTTTGGCACGGCGCTCAACCGTCCACCCGGCTACACCGGCGTGGTGGTGGCCGAGGAGCGCGGGTTCTGGTGGGGACTGCGGGCGCTGTGGTGGGCCGAGCAACTGACACCCGACGGGCACCTGCCCGACCAATTCCTGCCCCGGCGTTATTTCACGCGCGGGATAGAGCAGACCTGGGACTATCTGCGCCAGCGCATCCAGGCCCGCGACGTTCACGGAAGCATCCGCCGTTTCTGGGGAACGGTCTCCACCTTCGTCGGTACGGACCACCGCTGCGTTTCCAACTTCCAGCTCGATTACGGCAATCAGGTGTTGCTGTGGATGCGGCTGGCCGGCCGGGCGGTGCCCGATGACATTCTTGACTGGAAGCTGCAAAGCATCGTCCGCCGGGTTCAGCTCGGCGGCCACTACATCAACGGCGTCGACGGGCTGGACTACGGCATCAGCACCGCCGTGACCGGCAAGAACGACGACCGGCTGCCCTATGCCGACAACGACGGCTATCACGCCTGGATGACCGCCGAGCGGGCGAAGGCAGGATTGCCGCCGATGCGGCGCGACGTGGTGCCGATCCACTTCTCCGGTGCCACTCACCGCAACCTGCAACTGGCGCTGGGGGTGTTGCAGATGATGACGCACGCCGGCGTTAAGACGGTGATCGATCCGCAGGCGGCGTTCGGGCGCATCATGCGCGGCTTTGTCGATCGCGAGGGTAAGCGGGTGATGCCGCCGTTCCCGGGCGAGTTCTATCTCAAGAACAGCGTTATGTATTGAAACAGGTTCGGCGCGGTCCGGAGAGGGGGGAGCGAAATGGCACAGATCACCGACCTTGCGACGCTGAGGCAGCATTTCACCGAACCCAACCCGCTGACCAGACTGAAGATACGCGATCACCTTGACGCGCAGGCAATCGCCTTTGTCGGGCGCTCACCGTTCCTGCTGCTGGCGACCACCGCCGCCGACGGCGGGCTGGAAGTCAGCCCCAAGGGCGATGAGCCTGGTTTCGTTGCCGTGGCTGACAACCGGACGCTGCTGTTGCCCGAGCGCGACGGCAACAACCTGATCTTCAGTCTGACCAATATCCTGGAGCGTCCCGACGTCGGCCTGCTGTTCCTGCTGCCGGGCACTGGCGAGATGCTGCGTGTCTCCGGCACCGCGACACTGCACGACGATGCCGCGCTGTGCCAGCGGCTGGTCTCGCGTGGCAAGCCTGCCAAGCTTGTCACCCGCATCGCGGTGACGCGCGCCTATTTCCACTGTGCGCGTGCGATCCTGCGCGCCAGCCTGTGGAAGCCCGAGGGCTGGCCTGATCCGTTGAAGGTGTCGTTCGGCCGGGTCATTGCCGAGGCGTCGGCGGGGCAAGCCGGGGGCGAGCAGATCGAGGCCGAACAGATTGATGCGTTTGTCGCGGAAGGCTACCGCACCGGCGTCTAGCGGGTGGCCGCGAGGCTAGGGTGTTGCCGGTGCGGCCAACGTCGTGATGACGCGATCAAGGGCTTGGCGTCCGGCCGGAATTTCACCGGCGAAACTGACAAAGCCGTGAATGGTGCCCGCGAAGTCGGCATGATCCACGGTGCTTCCCGCCGCCGCCAGACGCCGGGCGTAGGCGGCCGCCTCGTCATGCAGCGGGTCGCAGCCGGCCGTGATCAGCAGGGCCGGCGGCAGGCCCGAGAGGTCGGGCGCGCGCAGCGGCGATGCATAGGCGGTGGGTCGCGCGGCCGGATCGGGCAGATAATTGCCAATCGCCCAAGCGATATCCTGCTCGGTGAGGAAGTGGCCGCCGTCGCCATAGCGGTGCCGGGAAGGGTGGTCATCGCCAATCACCGCATCGAGCAACGGATAGAGCAGGATCTGCGCTGCCGGCAGCGGGTGGCCCTCGTCGCGCAGTTTGAGGCACAGTGCCGCGGCGACCTGACCACCGCAGCTGTCGCCCATCACCACCCGTCGCGTGAAGCGGCCGCACCGCCCGTCGACGATGGCCGCCCAGGCCGCCCCGGCATCGTCCAGCGCGGCGGGGAACGGCGACTCCGGTGCCAGGCGATAATCCAGGCTGAGAATGGCACAACCACTGCGTCCGGCGATCTGTCGTAGCGTCCGCTCATAGCCCTCGGTGCTGCCGAGGCTCCAGCCGCCCCCGTGCAGAAACAGCACCAGCGTTGCCGGCGCGGCCTGGGCCGTTGGCGCGAACAGCGTCGCGGCCAGCGGACCGCCGGGACCGGCAAGCGTCAGGGCTTGCGCGCTGACGGGCGTGATCGGCGCGCCCGCCCACTGGTTGAACAGGACAGTGTAGTTGGCGCGCGCGGCCGCGAGATCGAACGGGGCAGCCGCCGCGTCGGTCGTCTTGCGCAGCGCCTCGGCGATCCGCCGGCTGTGCGGGTCCAGGGACATGGATGCAACCGGGCAGGGATCAATAGTCGACACGCAGCGACAGCGACCAGGTGCGTGGCGCACCGTAATAGCCGAGCTGATAGCCAAGGCTGTCCGAGAGGTCGAAGCCGTGCGTGACGTAGTTCTTGTCGGTCAGGTTCTTGACCCCCAGCGCCAGTTGCCAGACGCCGTCCATGGTCTCGAAGGCGAGGCCGGCGTTGACCAGCGCATAGCCATCCTGCGCCAGCACTTCGCTGCTGCTGACGGTCGGGTAGGTCTTCGAGCGGTAGGCGACATCGGCGTTGAGGCTGGCGTACCCCCAGGTGCCGATCGGCTGGCGATATTGGCCACCGAACGTGAAGCTCCACTTCGGCGCGTTGACCATCTCGCGCTGACCGGCGATGTCGGCGCCGCCGGCACCGATGAACTCGTCGTACTGGGCGTCGAGATAGGCGCCGGACAACCGCAGCCGCAGCGCCTGCGTCAGCTTGACGTGCATCTCGGCCTCGAGGCCGGCCATGTGCGCCTTGCCGGCGTTTGTGAACAGCGCGCTGAATGCGCCGTTTTCATCCGCCGTGAAACTGGAGAGCTGCAGGTCCTTGTAGTCATTGTAGAACGCGGCGAGGTTCAGGGTCACCCGGCCGTCCATGAGGGTCGACTTGAGGCCGGCCTCATAGGACCACAAGGTCTCGGGATCGAATGGCAGCGCCTGGTCGGCCGAGTTGGAGCGGCCGTCGAAGCCGCCACTCTTGAAACCGCGGCTGGCCGAGACATAGAGCAGCACGTCCTGGTTGATCTGGTAGTCGATGCCGAATTTGGGTGACAGGTTGCTCCAGTCCGCCTTGACGTCGACGTCGGTGACTCGCGCGCCGGTGCCCAGCACCGGCACCAGCGGTGTGGCGGCGCCGAAGAATTCCTGAATGCGCGCGAACGACTTCTTCTCGTGGGTATAGCGCAGCCCGGCGGTCAGGCTCAGCGCGTCGGTGAGTTTGTAGCTCGCCTGACCGTAGGCGGCGTAGCTGCGGTTGATCTGATCGTTGAGCGAGTTGGAGACGAAGGCGATGACCGGCCCGAAGATGCCGGACTCGGTCTCGTCGTGCTCGCGGAAATAATAGAGGCCGGTGACGACGTTCAGGCGGTCGGACTCGTAGGAGAGCTGGAATTCCTGGCTGAACTGCTTCTGGTCCTCGAACACGAAGACGCCGAAGAAGTCCGCCGCCGTGGCGTCGAGGTCGAGATGGGCGTCATAGTCCATCGTCCGGTAGGCGGTGATCGAGGTCAGCGTCAGCGCGTCGGTCGCCGACCAGACCGCCTTGCCGGAGATGCCCTTCACCGCGAGCTTGTTGAGATCGTTGAAATTGGCGTCGATCTCGAACGGGTCCGTGCTGGCCGGGACGCCGAATACGGAAGTCATGCGCGCGGGCGTGCGCGAGGTGTCGGGGTGATCGCGCGAGCCGTCGCCGCTCAGTTCAAGGCGCAGGGAGTCGCTCGGCGTAAACACCAGGCTGGTGCGCCAGGCCAGTGTCTCCTTGTCGCCGTCGTCCTTGCCGGTGGCGCTGTTGTCGGCATAGCCGTCGCGTGACAGCCAGGCGATACCGGCCTTGGCGTAGAGCTTGCCGGGGACCAGCGGGCCGGATGCCATCAGCTGGGCGTCGAACTGGTCGTAGCTGCCGAGCGTCAGGCCGCCGCGCAGCTTCCAGTCGTCGCCGGGCTGACTGGTTACCACCTTGACGGCGCCGCCGATGGTGTTGCGGCCATAAAGCGTGCCTTGCGGCCCGCGCAGCACCTCGACGCGCTCGACGTCGAAGATGTCGAGGAAGGCGCCCTGGGCGCGGCCGAGGTAGACGTCGTCGAGATAGACGCCGACGCCCGGGTCGGCGAAGGCCAGCGAGTCGATCTGGCCGACGCCGCGCAGATACACGACGGCGTTCTGGGCGTCGCCGACGTGCAGGGCCAGGTTGGGGACGGCGGCTTCGATGTCGCCCAGCGATGTCGCCTGCATGTCGGCCAGGGCATTGCGGCCCAGCGCGGTGACCGCCACCGGCACCGACTGCAGCGATTCCTCGCGCCGGCGCGCGGTGACCACCAGTTCGTCGAGCGCTTCGCCGGGGGGCACGGTTTGTGGCGTTTGCGCCTGCGCGATCGGCGCGGCCAGCAGGGCGAGCGTCAGGGTCGAGGCGGCAGAGGCGGCGCGCGGCAGCGTGCGGGTCATGGTGTATCTCCCCAAGGGCGAGCCCGGGCGCGTCGGCGCCCGGATCTGTCGTTGGTTTGACAGCAGCAGATGTGTTCCCGTCCGACTAGCGCAGATACAGCGGCAGAAATGCCCGCAAATCCTGCGCTTATTGTGCGTTGCGGTAGTCGAGCGCCTGGCGCGCCTCGGCGAGTGTGCGGCTGAAATGGGCGCGCATGATCGCCTGGAGTTCGGCCGACGGGCGGACAATGGCGGCACGGGCGTCGTCGCCGGCACGCTCCTTGACGAGGTAGCCGTCGTCGACCGCCTTCTTGATGCGTTCCTCGCGGGTGCGATTGGAGCCGCTTTTCATGCACTGGCAGGCGGCGCTGACGGTCAGCGGCCGGCCCTGCCAATCGGCGATCATGCAGCCGACGAAGAGGTACCAGTATTCCTGGGTGAAGTAGCCGGGCCGGTTGTTGAAGGTCGCGTCCCAGTCGCGGGCATAGTCTTCCAGGGCTCGCATCCACAGGATCAGCCGGTCATCCGGCTCAAGTTCCGCCACGCGCTTGATCTCCCCCTCTGTTCTTGTCGCCGATCTTAGCCGGATTGCCGGGCGTATCCAGCGCCCAAACGACAAAGGGCGCCCCCAACGGGACGCCCTCCATCTGATCCAGCGGAGAACCGCTTAGCGCTTCGAGAACTGGAAGCTGCGGCGGGCACCGGCCTTGCCGTACTTCTTACGTTCGACGACGCGCGAGTCGCGGGTCAGGAAGCCGGCGGCCTTGATGGGGCCGCGCAGGGCAGGCTCGAAGCGGGTCAGCGCCTGGCTGATGCCGTGCTTCACCGCGCCGGCCTGGCCGGACAGGCCACCACCGACGACGGTGGCGACCACGTCGTACTGGCCTTCGCGGTCGGCGATCTGGAACGGCTGGTTGATCACCAGACGCAGCGTCGGCCGGGCGAAGTAGACCGACTGGTCCTTGCCGTTGACGGTGATCTTGCCGGTGCCGGGCTTCACCCAGACACGGGCCGTGGCGTTCTTGCGCTTGCCGGTCGCGTAGGAGCGACCCTGGGCGTCAATCTGCGGCTCGCGGATCGGGGCGGCGGTGACGCCGGCCTCGCCGCTGGAGAGCGACTTCAGATCGTCAAGGGAATGCTTCTCGACCATTACGCGCCTCGCTTGTTCTTGGACGACATCGCCGCCACATCCAGCACCGTCGGGCTCTGGGCCTCATGCGGATGGGTCGCGCCGGTGTAGACGCGCAGGTTGCGCATCTGCTGGCGGCCGAGCGGGCCACGCGGAACCATGCGCTCAACGGCCTTGATCAGCACGCGCTCCGGGAAGCGGCCGCCGAGCTGCTTGTCGGCGCGGACTTCCTTGATGCCGCCGGCATAACCGGTGTGACGGTAGTAGAACTTCTGGGTCAGCTTGCGACCGGTGAACTTCACCTTTTCGGCGTTGATGACGACGACATTGTCGCCGCAGTCAACATGCGGGGTGTAGGTGGTCTTGTGCTTGCCGCGCAGGTGGTTGGCGATGATGGCTGCGAGACGACCGACAACCAGCCCGTCCGCATCGATCAACAGCCACTTCTTTTCCACCTCCGCCGGTTTGGCGACGTAGGTCTTCATGGTTGGTCCTCGTGCTCACAAATGACGAGGCGGCGGAAAAAGTCCGCCGCCGACCGAGTGGCTGAATGTCGTAGGGGCCTCACAAAGTCAAGGAAAATGCGGCTTTTGCGGATGGGGTATCATTATACCCCAATGCACGACCGCGCGCTTGTATCTGACGCGAATCCCGCGCACATTCCCGGCCAATCCCCAGGCCCAAGGTAGAGAAGTGGAGACGGCGATGAGCGATGCGACCAGCGGCACCCAGAAATTCGAGACCCTTGCGGTCCATGCGGGAGCGGCTCCCGACCCGACGACCAAGGCGCGAATCACGCCGATCTACCAGACCGCGTCCTACGCCTTCGACGACGTCGATCACGCCGCCGCGCTGTTCAACCTCGAACAGTTCGGCAACATCTATACCCGTCTGATGAACCCGACCAGCGGGGTGCTGGAAGCACGGGTGGCGGCGATGGAAGGCGGCGCCGCCGCGCTTGCCGTCGCCTCCGGCCACGCCGCCCAGTTCCTGGCCTTCCATACGCTGATGGAACCCGGCTGCCATATCGTGGCGGCCGACAAGCTCTATGGCGGCTCGATGAACCAGCTCGGCCAGTCGTTTCGCAAGATGGATTGGCACACCAGCTTCGTCGACGCTGATGATCCGGCCAACATCGCCGCCGCCATCCGGCCGGAGACGCGGGCGGTGTTCATCGAGAGCCTGGCCAATCCCGGCGGCGTGGTCACCGACATCGCCGCCATCGCCGAGGTCGCCCACAAAGCCGGCGTGCCGCTGATCGTCGACAATACCATGGCCAGTCCGGCCCTGTGCCGGCCGATCGAGCATGGTGCCGACATCGTCGTCCACTCCGCCACCAAGTTCCTTGGCGGCCATGGCAACTCGCTGGGTGGCGTCATCGTCGATGCCGGCCGGTTCGACTGGGCAGCCTCGGGCAAATACCCCTATCTGTCCGAGCCCAACCCCAGCTATCATGGCAAGGTGTTCACCGAAGCGTTCGGCTCGATCGCCTTCATCCTCGCCTGCCGGGCGCTCGGCTTGCGCGACCTCGGCCCGGCGCTGTCGCCGTTCAATGCCTTCCTGATCCTCACCGGCATCGAGACGCTGGGCCTGCGCATGGCGCGGCACTGCGAGAACGCGCTGGCGCTGGCCCAGTGGCTGAGCCGCCATCCGAAGGTCTCCTGGGTGTCCTACGCCGGGCTGGAGAGCGACCGCTACAACGTACTGGCCCAGCGCTACATGGGCGGCAAGGGTGGCGCGGTGTTCACCTTCGGCCTCAAGGGCGGTTATGAGGCCGGTGTCAAGCTGGTCTCGGCGGTCAAGCTGTTCAGCCATCTCGCCAACATCGGCGATACCCGGTCGCTGATCATCCACCCGTCGTCCACCACCCACCGCCAGTTGCCGCCGGAAGGTCAGGCCAAGGCCGGCGCGGGGCCGGACGTGGTGCGGGTGTCGGTGGGCATCGAGCACATCGACGACATCATCGCCGATCTGGAGCAGGCACTGGCGACGCTTTAAGGGCGCTTGCGTGTCAGATTACGATCGCAAGCTGTTCGATCGCATCGCGGTCGACTATGGCGCCAAGGACCGGCGCGCCGCCAACCGGCTGGCGCGCCGTCTCCGGCTGGAACAGACGCTGAAGGCGGCACGGATCGGTGACGCTGGCGACCTGCTGGAAGTCGGCTGTGGCGCAGGCTTCACCGCGCGCTATCTTGCCGGGCGTTACCGGCGCTATCTCGGCGTCGACCATTCCGCCGAACTGGTCGCCATCGCCATGGCCGAGAACGGCAGCCCGACGGCGCGCTTCTCGGCCCGCGCGGCACAGACCCTGCCGCAGGATGCCCGCTTCGACACCATTGTGATGATCGGCGTGCTGCACCATGTCGACGACGACGCCGGTCTGCTGCGCCATCTGGCCGGCCTGCTCCGGCCCGGCGGCTGGCTGCTGGCCAATGAACCGCAAAGCGCCAACCCGCTCATTCAGCTCAGCCGCCATGTGCGCAAGCGCGTCGATGCCGCCTATTCGGTCGAGCAGCGCTATTACACGGCCGGCGAACTGGCCGGCCTGTGGCGCCAGACGGGGCTGGCGGATGTCAAGGTGGTGCCGCAGGGGCTGTTCTCGACACCGTTCGCCGAGGTGCTGCTGCCGGACCTGGCGCCGGTCGGCTGGGCGGCCTCGCTGGCCTGCGCGTTCGACCGGGGCCTGGAGGCAACGATACCCCGTCTGCTCAAGCCCTTGTCGTGGAACCTGATCGCGGCAGGCCGCAAGGCGGGTTGACCCACGTCGGCAGCGACTTCAGCGTGCGGCGTGGGCGAGCAGCACTTCCAGCGGCACGATGGCGAGCGTCGCCTCGTGGGTGGCCGCCAGCACCACCAGCGGGGCGGCACCCGCCTCCCAGGCCTCGCGCCAGCGGGCGGCACACAGGCACCAGCGATCGCCGGGCTTGAGGCCGGGAAACAGATACTCCGGTCGCGGGGTCGACAGATCATTGCCCACCAGCCGGCTGAAGGCGAGGAAGGCCTCGTTGGCGACGATGCAGACGCTGTGCAGGCCGCGGTCCTCCGGGCCGGTGTTGCAGCAGCCGTCGCGATGGAAGCCGGTCAGCGGCTCGAAGGAACAGGCGGCCAGTCGTCCGCCCAGAACGTTGCGGGCGCCACCATGTCGCTCCACTGGGTCGTCGAACGCCATTGCCGGCTCCCTTCAGTCGGTTTGTGTCGTCACCCAGTCCAGATAGGCCGGCAGACCATCGCTGACAGGCCAGACGGTGATGCACGGTACATCATAGGGGTGGGCAGCGGCGAGCCGCGACAGCAGGGGCTGCACGCGTGCCGCGGCGGTCTTCATCAGCACGGCGATCTCGGCGTCGGCGTGGGTCCTGCCCTCCCAGGCATAGACCGAGGTCGCCGCGCCCAGGATGTTGGCGCAGGCGATTAGGCGTTCCTCCACCAGCGCGCGCATCAGCGCGACGACATCGAAGCCGGCCGGGAAGGTGGCGTAGACCGTGGCGACCGGACCCGACATGCGCGCCGCCTCCCGTCTTGGATCACGCCACCCGCCGCATGTCGCGGCCGCGATGGGCATAGAGCACGGCGGCGGCCAGAAGCACCACGGCGCCCCCTTGATGGGCGACGCCAAGCAGGATCGGCACGCCCTCGACGATGGTAAGGATGCCCAGCACCAGTTGTAGCAGCAAGGCCGCACCCAGCAGGCCGGCCCGGACCATCACGTCGGCGATACCGCTCGCCCAGCCACGCCAGATCGCCCACAGGCCGGCAACGAACAGGACATAGGCGACGATCCGGTGAATGAACTGCACCGCGACCGGGTTCTCGATGATGTTGAGCCACCCCAGCGCCGCATCCCACAGCATCGGTGGTACGAAGCTGTCACCCATCAGCGGCCAGGTATTGAAGGCAAAGCCGGCGTTGAGCCCGGCGACGAAGGCGCCCATGATCACCTGCGCCAGCAGCAGCAGCAGGAAAAGTGCCGCCGGCCAGCGCAGGGTCGGTGCCGGTACTCGGTGGCGATCCGCCGTGAGGTCGAGCGCGGTCCATAGCAGGCCCGCGAAAATCAGCAGCGCGGTGGTGAGGTGCACCGCCAGCCGGTAGTGGCTGACATCGGTGCGTTCAACGAGGCCCGAGGCCACCATCCACCAGCCGATGGCGCCCTGAAGGCCACCCAGCGCCAGCAGGCCGGTCAGCCGCCAGCCATAGCCGCGCGGCACCCGCCGGCGCCACAGCAGCCACAGGAAGGGCAGGCCGTAGGCCAGGCCGATGACCCGGCCGAGCAGGCGGTGTCCGAACTCCCACCAGTAGATAGCCTTGAAGTCATCCAGAGACATCCAGGCATGTTCCTGAATATACTCGGGTATTTTCTTGTATGCCTCGAACTCGGCGGCCCATTGGGCATCGTTGAGCGGGGGGATGGCCCCCGACACCGGCTTCCACTCGGTGATCGACAGGCCTGATTCGGTCAGGCGGGTGGCGCCACCGACCACCACCATGGCGAAGACCAGGGTTGCCACCAGCAGCAGCCAGCGGGCAGTCCAGCGGCGGTTCCGGCGATCGTCGGCAAAGGTCGCGGCGGCGGAAGAGGAGGCTCGTGTCTGCATGGCGGAGGAGTAAAACGTTCCGTTCCGCAGGCCAAGGCCCCGCGATGACCGTCAGTCGGATTTCGGCGCCACGCGACCGACGGTCGCAGACGCGGCCCTTGTCCTGCACCCGATGTGATACTATAACATTGTCATGCACAAGCAGGATCACGATCCCCGCCGGCGCGTTGACTGGCTCGATCTGTCGGCCATTGGCCTGTCGGGGCTGTGCCTTCTGCATTGTCTCGCCGGCAGTCTGGTGGTGGCGGCATTGTCGGCTGTCAGTCTCGCGGTACCTGCCGCCCATGACCTGCATCTGGGGGCGCTGGTGATCGTGGTGCCGTTGACGGTGGTCGCGCTTGGCCGGACGCTCACCCGCCATCGCTATGTGCTGCCGTCGGCCATCGGCGCGGTCGGACTGGCGTTGATGATTCTCGCTGTGTTGCCGGCGCTGCGGGGGTCGGCCGAAGTGATGCTGACCGTGAGCGGTGTCACCCTGCTGGCAGTGGCTCATGCCCTGAACATGCGTCATCTGCGGTACTGCCCGGCTTGATCCCGCGTATCGGCAGGGAGACGGGTCCGAACCGCTGATCCGTGCACGGATTGCGCCATTACCCTCTGGACGCGGGGACGGGGGATCGCCAAGTAGCATGACACGAGCCTGACGCAGGCACACTCATGCAGGGCGAAGACATGTCGCAAATCCCCGTTACCGTGCTGACCGGCTATCTCGGCGCCGGCAAGACGACCCTTCTGAACCGCATCCTCACCGAGCCGCATGGCAAGCGCTACGCCGTCATCGTCAACGAATTCGGCGAGATCGGCATCGACAACGACCTCGTGGTGGATACCGACGAGGAAGTGTTCGAGATGAACAACGGCTGCATCTGCTGTACCGTGCGCGGTGATCTCATCCGCATCGTCTCGTCGCTGATGAAGCGCCCGGGCCGCTTCGACGGCATCATTGTCGAGACCACCGGCCTCGCCGACCCGGCGCCGGTGGCCCAGACCTTCTTCGTCGACGAGGACGTGCGCGCCAAGGCCCGCCTCGACGCGGTGGTGACGGTGGTCGACGCCAAGCACCTGCCGCTGCGGCTGGCCGACTCGAAGGAAGCCGAGGAGCAGATCGCGTTCGCCGACGTGGTGATCGTCAACAAGACCGACCTGGTGTCGCCGGCCGAACTGGCGGCGGTGGAGGCGGCGATCCGCCGGATCAACCCCTACGCCGTGCTGCACCGGGCGACGCGCGGCGACGTACCGGTGACCGCGCTGCTCGATCGCGGCGCCTTCGATCTCGACCGCATTCTCAGCCTTGATCCGGCCTTCCTCGACAACGGTCATGACCACGATCACGACCATCACCACCATCACGAGCATGATCACGATCATGAATGCGACGAGCATTGCGATCACGATCATGACCACGATCATCACCATGACGCGGCGGCGGTGGTGCCCAACGTCATCCATGACAAGGGCATCACCAGCGTGTCGCTGCAGGCGGACAAGCCGCTGATCGGCGACCTGTTTCTGGCGTGGATTCAGCGGCTGACCCAGGAACGCGGGCCGGACATCCTGCGCCTGAAGGGCATTCTCGACTTCGAGGGCGAGGAGGAGCGCTTCGTGCTGCAGGGCGTGCACATGATCCTTGATGGCGACATGCAGCGGCCCTGGGGCGCCGACGAGCCGCGCGTCTCCCGCCTGGTGCTGATCGGCCGCAATCTCGACGCCCGCGAACTGGCCGCCGACTTCCAGGCCTGCGTCGCCTGATGCCGCTGCTGGACGAGTTCGGGCAGGGCCTCGATTTCGGGGACTATGTGGTGGCCGTGCTGCCGGTGACCGGCGGCATCGCGTTCGCGCTGGCCGATGGCCGGGTGGCGATGGGCGCGGCGGCGCCGGTTGTCGTCCACGATGGCGGTCTGCTCAGCGCCAGCGCGTACGATGGCGCGGTGGTGAGCGGCGGCGAGGACGGCCTGGTGCGGTTGACCCGTACCGATGGCGACAGTCAGACGCTGGCCGATTTCGCCGGCAGGTGGGTCGAGCAGCTGACGGCGCACCCGCAGGCCGGCATCGCCGCCGCGACGGCCAAGACGGCGCATATCGTCAAGCCCGGCCAGGGCGTCGTTCGCAGCTTCGCCAACCCGGCGACGGTACAGAGTCTCGCATTCGATCCCAAAGGCAAGCGGCTGGCCTGTGCCCACTATAACGGTGTGTCGCTGTGGTGGACCAATTCGCAGGCGCAGACGCCGGCCATCCTGGAGTGGAAGGGTGCCCACATGCTGGTGACCTGGAGCCCGGACGGACGCTTCATTGTCACCGCGATGCAGGAGAACGCGCTGCACGGCTGGCGGCTCGACGACAAGTCGGACATGCGCATGGGCGGCTATCCCGCCAAGACCAAGTCCTTCGACTGGGCCGGCAAGGGGCGCTGGCTGGCGACCTCCGGCGCGCAGTCGGTGATCTGCTGGCCATTCGCCGACAAGTCCGGGCCGATGGGCAAGAGCGGGCTGGAGCTGCCGGGCACCGGCGGCTTGACGACGGTGGTGGCGGCTCACCCGAAAAGCCCGTTCGTCGCGGCGGGGTTCAGCGATGGCGCGGTGATGATGTTCCGGCTCGACGACGAGGCGGAACTGCTGGTGGCGGCGCCGGCCGACGCGCCGGTGTCGGCGCTGGCGTTCTCGGGCGACGGCAATCAGCTGGGCTTCGGGCGCGAGGACGGTTCGGCGGGGCTGCTGGCGCTACCGGCCTGAGCCTTGCTGGCGCGGCTTACTGCTCCAGCGCCACCGGCACGCCCGGCTGGCGCTTCGAGGTGCGGATCACCAGCGAGGTCTTGACGCTGGCGACGTTGGGCGCCGGGGTCAGACGCGAGGTGAGGAAGCGCTGGAAGGCCTGCAGGTCGGTGGCGACGATTTTCAGCACGAAGTCGATTTCGCCGTTCAGCATGTAGCACTCGCGGACTTCCGGCAGTGTCTCCACATGCTGCTCGAACAGCTGCAGGTCGGCCTCCGCCTGGCTCTTCAGGCTGACCAGCGCGAAGACGATGATCGAGTAGCCCAGCGCTTCGGGGTCGAGGTCGGCGTGGTAGCCGCGGATGACGCCGCTTTCCTCCAGCGTGCGGACCCGGCGCAGGCAGGGGGGGGCGGTGATTCCCGCGCGGGTGGCCAGCTCGACGTTGGTCATCCGACCCTCGTCCTGCAGATTGGCCAAGATCCTGCGGTCCACAGCGTCCAGTTTCGCCCGCGCCACGCCAATTCCCTTGCGCAATTTATACCAACACTCAGTGCCTACAGTGTAATATTATGTCATTCAAGGGCGATTTCGTTACAAGAGATTGTCCCGCGGCGGTGTGTTAACCTTTTCTGGGCGACTGGCGTGGTTAACTGGTGGCGCTCACCTGCCGGCGATGGTCGCGCATTACCCGGTTTCGCATTGAATCCGTCGACGACGTGAAACATGGTCAGGCATGCGGCGTCGCGCGATTCTCGACCGTGAGAGATCTGGCGGGCAGCACCGGGGGCAAGGGTGCCCGCAGGCAGGTTGGACAGCCTGCCAACGGGATGCATCGAGGGGCTTGTGCAGTTTGACGATGGCGTCGAGACGATTCTGAGGCTGGCGGAGGACTGCTCCGGCCCGGCCCAGACGGCCGTGTTCCGCCAGTTGATCGACATGCTGATCCAGCAGCGGGTGACCCCGGATGACCGCCGCTATGAGCGTGTGCTGGACGCTCTGCATCAGGCGCGTCCGGCGACGGACGCCCTGACTCGCCGCGAGATGGCGGCGCTGGTGACGCGTTACGCCGCCGATCAGGTGGATCTGGTTGCGCTGTTTCTGGATGAGGATCCCACCGTGCTGGCGCCGCTGCTGCTGGCGGCGCGCCTGCCGGATACGGCCTGGGAGGACATTGCGTGGTGCGCGCCGCCGCGGGCTCGTGCCATCATGGCCGCACGCACGGGCCTGCCGGCGCGGGTTCGGCGGTTCCTCGCCCGCTTCGGGCCGGCGGTGCCGATGCTGGAGGACGGTCGGCCATCGGCGGGGCGCCTGCCCGATGTGCACGATGCGGGCGCACTCGCATGTCAGCCGGCGGACACCGCGGCGAGGGTGTCCTCCGGTCCGGTTCAGCCCGTATCCGAGCCCGCCACCGCCACTCCGACGTCGCCCGATGTGGTGCCGCCGGATCAGCCGCCGGCGACCGACGATGACGCGCAGGTGCGACGTCTGATCGACCGCATCGAGGCCTACCGGGCGCGCATGGCCATGCCGGCGGTCGGGGGGGCGCCGGTGTCGATGGATGTCGACGCGGCGCCGCAGGCCCGGCCCGAGGAGGACACGCGACAGGTGATTCCCTGGCCGGGGCGTCCGCGGGCGTCCGAAACGCCCGCCGTGGCGGCCAACGACACCGGTCTGCCGTTGCCTCCCCGGCCGGAGCGGATGTTCCGCGATCTGGCGTCGTCGGTGGCGGACTGGCGCTGGGAGACGGACCGGCTGTCCGTGTTGCGCTATGTTGATGGTCTTTCCTCGTCGGACGAGGCTGAACTGGTCGGTCAGTCGCTGCTGTCGCTGGCCGTGGCGGCCGGTGCGGCCCTGGAGGGGCCGATGCGGCGGCGGGTGCCGTTCCGCGACATCAGGGTGCGTATCGCCGAGGGGGCGGCGCAGGGGCGGTGGCTGTTTGCCGGCGTGCCCTACTTTGATCGCACGACTGGGCAATATCTCGGCTACCGCGGCACCGCCACCGCCGTGCTCCAGCGGCCGGCGGCGGTGTCTCGTTCATCGGTGTCCGATACGCAGGAGGCCGAGGCAACGGCGCAGGAATCGCTGCTGGCCGGCGAGGCGCTCTCCACCATGGCGCACGAGGTGCGCACGCCGCTCAATGCCATCATGGGCTTTGCCCAGATGATCGAGAGCGAGACGGTGGGGCCGGTGCCGGAACCCTATCGCAAGCGCGCGTCGGGGATCATCACCGAAGCCGAACAACTGATGGGGGCCATTGATTCGGTGCAGGACACCACCCGGCTCAAGCGCGGCAGCTACCAGTTGCTCGACGAGCTGTTCAATCCCGCCGAGCTGGTCCAGTCGCTGGTCGATGCCCACCAGGAGCAGGCCCACCGGCGCGGGGTCTATCTCGTCAGCCGCATCGGCGGCGCGGTGCCGCCGATGCGTGGCGATCCGCATTTCATCAAGCGCGCCCTGGGCCGGCTGCTGGTGCTGGCCGCTGCCGGCGCCCATCCGGGCGAGACAGTGGTGACAGGGCTGAAAGCCCTGCCCGGCGGTGATATTGCCTTCCAGGTCCAGCGACCCGACGCGGCACGGGCACCGATGCCGGATGCGATGCTGTCCACCCGCCTGATCGATCGTCTGGCGGCCGCCATGGGGGGGCGGCTTGAGGTTTCGGCGGGTGTGTTTCAGCTTGTGGTGCCACCCGCGCCCGACTCTGCGCGGCAACGATCACATCAGGTGTCGTAAATCGGGATCGGCGCACTTATATGCAGGGTCCGATTCCGGGCATGGCGCCCCCTGATGTTGAGACCCGCGATGTTAAGGACGATCTATCCATGAGCGAGACGATTTCCACCCGTGTGCTGATCCTCGGTTCCGGCCCGGCCGGTCTCACGGCCGCCATCTATGCCGCGCGCGCCGCCCTTGAGCCGCTGCTGGTGGCCGGCATCCAGCCTGGCGGCCAGCTGACCATCACGACCGAGGTCGAGAACTTTCCCGGTTTCGCCGAGCCGGTCCAGGGGCCGTGGCTGATGGAGCAGATGCAGGCCCAGGCGACTCATGTCGGCGCCAAGATCCTCAGCGAACACATCACCGGCGTCGACCTTTCCCGGCGGCCGTTCCGGGTGACCGGCGACTCCGGCACCACCTATCTGGCTGAAACGCTGATCATCTGCACCGGCGCCCAGGCCCGCTGGCTCGGCCTGCCGAGTGAACAGAAGTTCCAGGGTTTCGGCGTGTCCGCCTGCGCCACCTGCGACGGCTTCTTCTACCGCGGCAAGCAGGTGGTGGTGGTCGGCGGCGGCAACTCGGCCGTCGAGGAGGCGTTGTTCCTCACCAATTTCGCCACCAAGGTGACGCTGGTGCATCGCCGCGACACCCTGCGCGCCGACAAGACCAACCAGCAGCGCCTGTTCGCCCATCCCAAGGTCGAGGTCGTGTGGAACAGCGCGGTCGAGGAGGTGCTGGGCACCAGCGAGCCGCTGGGCGTTACCGGCGTTCGCTTGCGCGATCTGGTGACGGGCGAGATCAGCGAACTGGCGACCGATGGCCTGTTTGTCGCCATTGGTCACGATCCGGCCACCGGCCTGTTCAAGGGACAGCTGGCCATGGACGACGAGGGGTATCTGGTCACCAGGCCGGACTCGACCGAGACTTCGGTTCCCGGCGTGTTCGCCGCCGGGGACGTCAAGGACAAGGTCTATCGTCAGGCTGTCACGGCGGCCGGCATGGGCTGCATGGCGGCGCTGGAGGCGGAACGGTTCCTGGCGCACCACGCCGCCGTGCCGGCAGCAGAGTAGGCGCGCGCCGCCAATGGACTGGGAGAAGCTGCGACTGTTTCACGCGGTGGCCGAGGCGGGCAGCTTCACCGAGGCAGCCCGTCGGCTGCATCAGAGTCAGCCCGCGCTTTCCCGTCAGATCCAGGCGCTGGAGACGGATCTGGGCGCGGCGCTGTTCCATCGCCATGCCCGGGGTCTGGCCCTGACGCACGAGGGCGAGCAGCTGCTGGCGGCGGCCCGCAACGTCAGTGAACGCATCGACTCCGCCGAGCGTTCCATTCAGGCCACCCGCTCGAAGCCATCGGGGGAGTTGCGACTGACCACCACGGTCAGTTTCGGCTCCACCTGGCTCATTCACCATCTCAAGGATTTTCTTGAGCAGTATCCTGACATCAAGCTCAGCCTGTGGCTGTCGGACGATGATGTCGACCTGTCGACGCGGCAGGCGGACGTGGCGATCCGCTTTCATGAGCCCAAGCAGTCGGACCTGATCCAGAAGCATCTGGCGACGGTGCGCCATGTCATCTGTGCCGCGCCGAGCTATCTGGAGCGGTTCGGGCGGCCGCAGGCGGTGCAGGATCTCGATCAGCATCGTATCGTCGCCTACGGGCCGCACGCGCCCGACCCGCTGAAGGACGTCAACTGGATTCTAGATGCGGGCGCCAGCCATGGCCGGCGTGAGCCGGTGCTGGCGCTCAACAATATCTACGGCCTGCTGCAGGCGGTGGAGGCGGGGATCGGCATAGGTGCGCTGCCGAGCTATCTGTTCAAGCACTCCGGCAAGGTCATGCCGTTGCTGACCGACGCGGTGGGGCCGCGTTTTCCGATCTATTTCGTTTATCCCCGCGAGCTTAAGCGTTCGATCCGGGTTGTGGTGCTGCGCGACTTCCTTGCTGCCCGCATGACGCCTGAGCAGTTGGGCATGGCCTGATCCACTTTCTATGCATTATTTGCATATCTGCATTGCACAATACCCCTCTGGCAATCGTGCCTCGATGCGACCATATCACCCGTGTGCTGCATTGCAGCGTTGCTTGAGACCTCCTCTCCTCCCCCCGAGGTTTCAAGCCCGGTTCGATCGGTCCTCCCCCCGTATCGGACCCGTCTCATCCCCCCGATGAGACATCCCTATGCGAACTGGCCGGGCGGCAACGCCCGGCCATTTTTTTGTTTCAACATGAGGGCATAAAGGCGCGACATCCCGACGCAGGCAGCGGGCCGGAGGGGGGTGAGGCCTGAAAACGGCGGTTTTCCGCGGCGTCTGCGCAGGTATGCAAATTCTTTATGCCTGCTTTGCGCAAACGCCCACTGGCGCCGACGACTCTGGCAGCCCATATCCTCCGTGTGCTGCATTGCAGCGTTGCTTGAGGCCTCCTCTCCTCCCCCCGAGGCTTCAAGCCCGGTTCGATCGGTCCTCCCCCCGTATCGGACCCGTCTCATCCCCCCGATGAGACATCCCTATGCGAACTGGCCGGGCGGCAACGCCCGGCCATTTTTTTGTGCGCGCCCGTGTGGCGGCGGTCAGGCCGCCAGGATGCGGCGGTGGGCCTGCCAGTTGAGGATCAGGTGCCGGATGTCCTGGGCGGGCACCGGACGGCTGACCAGGTAGCCCTGGACTTCCACGCAGTCGAAGCCGCGCAGCGCATCGAGTTGCTCGCTGGTTTCGACCCCTTCGGCCGTGGTGACCATGCCCAGCGAGTTGGCGAGCCCGGTGACGGCACGGACAATGGCGGCGGAGTCGTTGCGGGTGGCGACATCGCGGATGAACGACTGGTCGATCTTGATCTTGGTGAAGGGGAAGCTGCGCAGGTAGCCCAGTGACGAGAAGCCGGTGCCGAAGTCGTCGAGCGAAATCCGTACCCCTTTCTCGCGCAGGGCGCTCAGCATGTGCAGCACTGCGTCGTTGTCCTCCAGCAGCAGCGATTCCGTGATCTCGATCTCCAGCCGTTCCGGTGGCAGGCCGCTGGTGGTGAGTGCCTGCTGAATGATGTCGACCAGCTGCCGATTGCGGAACTGCGAGGGTGAGAGGTTGACGGCGACCTTGAGCGGTGCGGGCCAACTGGCGGCCTCGCGACAGGCCTCATGAATCACCCATTCGCCAACCGCCTGGATGAGGCCGGTCTCTTCGGCGACGGGAATGAACTCGGCGGGGGAAATCATGCCGCGATCCGGGTGTCGCCAGCGCAGCAGCGCCTCGAACCCGCTGACCTGCCCGCTCTTGATGTTGACGATCGGCTGGAAGTGCAACGACAATTGCCGTTGCGCCAGGGCCTCGCGCAGGTCCAGCTCCAGGATGCGGCGGGCCTGGGCCTGGTGGTCCATCTCGGCGACGAAGAAACAGTAGGTGCCGCGGCCGTCGGATTTCGAGCGATAGAGGGCAAGGTCGGCATGACGCATCAGCTGGTCGGCGTCCGAGCCGTCGCGCGGGGCAAGTGCAATACCGATGCTGGCGCCGATGACCACCTGGGCGCCGTTGACCGTGTACGGTTCACTGATCGTGTCGACGATGCGTCGTGCCAGTGCGGCAACTTCACCTTCGCTGTGCGCCTCGCATTGCAGGATGGCGAATTCGTCACCACCGAGGCGGACAATGACGTCGGACTCGCGGGCGATGCCGCGCAGCCGCTGGGCAACTTCCTCCAGCACGGTGTCGCCGGCGGGGTGGCCCAGGGTGTCGTTGACCGCCTTGAAGCGGTCGAGGTCGACCAGCTGCACGGCGAAACTGCTCTTGTACCGGCGGCTGCGGTCCAGCGCCTGTTCCAGTGCTTCCCGGAAATAGGCCCGGTTGGGCAGGCCGGTCACCACGTCATGCATGGCCATGTGGGCGATCTTCAGTTCGGCTTGCTTGGCGGCGGTGACGTCGGCGCCGACGCCGCGGTAGCCGATGAACCTGCCGTCGGGGTTGAGGATCGGCTTGGCGGTCAGGCACCACCATCGGTAGTCGCCATCGGCCATCACCGAGATGAAGACATCGCCAAACGGTTGCCGGGTATTGAAAAGCGACTCCACGTCCGTCACCGGTCTGAAATCGCCATCGGGTGTGGATAGATAGACGGGCGTCGAGGGGCCGCCCAGAATGTGCAGAAAGCTGGTGCCGCGCAAGGCACGGGCCTCGCAGCCCACCAGTTCGGCGAACCGGCGGGAGACGTGAACAAGGACGCCCTTGCGGTCGGTCTCCCACAGCCAGTCGCTGGCCGATTCCTCGAAGTCGCGCAGCAACAGGCCGATGACGTGGCTCTGGCGTTCCAGTTCGGCCTGGTCGGCCAGCCGCAACACGAAAACACGGGCGTGGGCGCTCGCCGAGCTGAGGACGATGACGGCGTAGCTTGCCAGCAGAAACACCATCAGCTGCGTCATCGGAAAGCGCGCAAGTTCCAGCGCCAGGGCGCAGGTGGCGGTGAGGATGAGCACGTAACTGAAAGCGGCGGCCCGGACGGTCGCCATGGCGAAGGCGCCGCCGCCGATCATGCCGGCACTGAGTGATGCGATCAGGAGCTGTTGCTGGCTGTTGGCCTCGGGGAACAGAATCAGGGGCACCAGTGACCAGGTGACGGCCAGCAGGCAGGCGTACAGGATCACGCGGCTCAGGGCTTTTGCCGTCGCCGTCTGGCGGCGCGGATGGCGCTGGCTGTGCAGCCAGCCAGCGAATGACAGGGTGATCAGCACAGCCAGCAATGCCGTCCACCCGGCGAGGAACAGGTCGTACCCTTCACCCCACATGGCAAAGGCGACAATGCCGGCATTGACCGCATTGGCGAGCATCGTGACGGGGGTAAGACGGACGATGGCGGCGATCTGTTCGGCCCTGATATGGCTGGTGAGGGCCTCGTCCGGCTCGCGCTCCTTGAGCGGGTCGCCAAACAGCGCGCGCAGACCGGATAACCGGCCGCGCGGGAGGATCGAGGAGGGGCTGTTATTCATGACGCGACGCGCACCTTGTCCAGATGGACAATTCTCGCGCATTGGTCTTAAAGAAGTTCTAATTTCGGAAGTGGAATGATTAATGGCCGGTGGGAGCGGATGCCGTTGTGGTGGGGAGCGGCCCGGTCGAGCGGGGGATCAGCCGCAGGATCATCAGCAGCGCGAAAATGCCGGCATAGACCCAGGGTTCCAGCTGGTTGCCCTTCACCAGCAGCACGAAGTGGGCGCAGGCCAGCGCGCCGATGGCGTAGACCGCACGGTGCAGCCGCTGCCAGCGGCGGCCGCCCAGGCGGCGGATCGCACCGGCGCTGGAGGTGGCGGCCAGCGGGATCAGTAGCAGCAGCCCGCCCATGCCCAGCGTGATGTACCAGCGCTTCAGCACATCGGCGACCACGTCGGCCACGGACAGTTCCTTGTCGAACCCGAAGTAGAGGCAGAAGTGCAGGGCGGCATAGGTGAAGGTATAGAGGCCGAGCATGCGGCGGATGCTCATCACCGGGGTCCACCGGCTGAACCGGGCCAGCGGGCTCACCGCCAGCGTCAGCAGCAGGGCGCGCAGCGCCCATTCGCCCGTGAAGCGGATGCTCGCCTCGATCGGGTTGACGCCCAGCGCGCTGCCGCCGGTGGTCAGCAGGAAGCCCCACTGCAGCACCAGCCAGACCAGCGGCATCAGCAGCAGAATGAAGGTGCCGCGCTTCAGCAGGTCGCGCTGGCGGCGACGGTCGGCCAGTGGGCGCGGCGGCCGGGGCATGTGACGGATGTTGCTCATATGGTCAGTAATATCGCGCCAGGTTCATGCCCTTGTAGAGGCCTGCGACTTCAGCGGCATAGCCGTTGAACATCAAGGTGTCGCGACGGAAGAACTCGCCGATGCGCCGCTCCTTGGCCTGGCTCCAGCGCGGGTGGCTGACCTTCGGGTTGACGTTGGCATAGAAGCCGTACTCGCTGGGGGCCGAGCGGCTCCAGCTGGTGGGTGGCTGACGCTCGACCAGCTTCAGCGAGACGATCGACTTGATGCTCTTGAAGCCATATTTCCACGGCACCACCAGCCGGATCGGCGCCCCGTTCTGGTTGGGCAGCACACGGCCATAGAGCCCGACCACCAGCATGGTCAGCGGGTGCATGGCCTCATCGAGCCGCAACCCCTCGACATAGGGCCAGTCCAGCACGCGCGCGCGCAGACCGGGCATCTGGGTGCGATCATTCAATGTTGCAAAGGCGACATACTTGGCCTTCGATGTCGGCTCGACCTGCTTCAGCAGGCTGGCCAGCGGGAAACCGACCCAGGGAATCACCATCGACCAGCCCTCGACGCAGCGCAGCCGGTAGACGCGTTCCTCCAGCGGCATGGCCTTGAGCAGGGCGTCGATGTCGAAACGGGTCGGTTTGCTGACTTCGCCGTCCACCGCCAGCGTCCATGGGCGGGGCTTCAGCGTGCCGGCGTTGGCGGCGGGGTCGGTCTTGTCGGTGCCGAATTCGTAGAAGTTGTTGTAGCCGCTCACCGCCTCGTAGGGCGTCAGGGCATCATCGGTGGTGACCAGGCCCTTGGTGTGCCGCAGCGCCGGGAGGGCTGGAGCGGCGGCGTGGGCGGGCGTGGCTGTCAGGGCGCCGACCAGGCCGCCTCCCAGCAGGCCCGCCCCCAGCAGGCCGGAGCCAGTGAGCCATTGCCGGCGATTGAGGTAGAGGGATTCCGGTGTGGCCGCGCGCTCGGGCAGCCACCAGTCGGGTCGGGAACGGATGAGCATGAGCGGATCCTCCTGTTCCCCCTTATACGACGCCTGAGCGGACGGTGGATGCACCATTTGGCGCATCCACCGTCCGCCCGGCTCGACTGGTCGCGGATCAGCGCAGTTCGGCGCAGGCCCGCTGGATCGCCTCGCAGGCCCGCGTCAGCACATCCTCCGACGTGGCGTAGGAAATGCGGAAGTGCGGGGCCAGGCCGAAGGCCGAACCCTGCACCACCGCCACCCGGTGGTCCTGCAGCAGGTAGGTGACGAAGTCCTCGTCGGTGGCGATGACCTGGCCCTTGGGCGTGGTCTTGCCGATGACGCCGGCACAGCTGGGATAGACGTAGAAGGCGCCTTCCGGGGTCGGGCAGACCAGACCGGTGGCCTGGTTCAGCATCGACACCACCAGGTCGCGGCGCTTCTGGAAGGCGCGGGCGCGCTCCTTCAGAAAGTCCTGCGGCCCGGTCATCGCGGCGACGGCCGCCGCCTGGCTGATCGAGCAGGGGTTGGAGGTCGACTGCGACTGGATCGCGGCCATCGCCTTGATCAGCACCTTGGGGCCGCCGGCGAAGCCGATGCGCCAGCCGGTCATCGAATAGGCCTTGGAGGCGCCGTTGACGGTGAGCGTGCGGTCATAGAGGCCGGGCTCGACCTGGGCGATGGTGGCGAACTCGAAGTCATCGAACAGGATGTGCTCGTACATGTCGTCGGCCATGATCCACACATGCGGATGCCGCAGCAGCACGTCGGCCAGCGCCCGCAGCTGGTCGCGGGTGTAGGCCGCGCCGGTCGGGTTCGACGGCGAGTTCAGGATCAGCCACTTGGTCTTGGGGGTGATGGCGGCTTCCAGCGCGTCCGGCGTCATGCGGAAGCCGGTTTCCATGCCGGCGTTGACGATCACCGGCGTGCCGCCGGCGAGATAGACCATGTCCGGGTAGGACACCCAGTAAGGCGCGGGAATGATCACCTCGTCGCCGGGGTTCACCGTCGCCATCAGCGCGTTGAACAGGGTGTGCTTGCCGCCGGAGTTCACCGAGATCTGGTCCGGCGCATAATCCAGGCCGTTGTCGCGCTTGAACTTCAGCGCGACCGCCTTCTTCAGCGCCGGCGTGCCGTCGACCACCGTGTACTTGGTGTCGCCGTTGCGGATCGCCTGGATGGCGGCTTCCTTGATGTGCTCGGGCGTGTCGAAGTCGGGCTCACCCGCGCCCAGGCTGATGACGTCAATGCCCTGCGCTTTCAGCTCCGCCGTCTTGGCGGTGACTGCCAGGGTGGGGGAGGGCTTGATGCGGCCGAGCGCGTCGCTCAGGAAAGCCATGGTCGTTCCTTCGTGTCGGTTGGTCGATGGGGCGGTGGTCGGGTGCCCCTTTGAAAAAGGGCGGCGCACCCTACTGCGCTGCACAAGGCTGTTCAAGCGCTGGTTCGGCCTTGTGCGGGCCACTGTCTCAGGGGGCGGGGTTCCAGGCGGTGAACGCGCCGGTCCTGACCACTCTGGCGCACGGGCGACCGATTTGCTATCGCGCGGATATCCCTGATCCGGGGGCCTGTAGCTCAAGGGTAGAGCTGGCCGCTCATAACGGCTTGGTTGCGGGTTCGAATCCTGCCGGGCCCACCAGATTCTTCAAGGGGTTGCATGTGATTGCATCGGTTGAGACAGCGGTCCGGCCGCCGCGATGCCACCGAACTTCCGGCCGCCCGGCGCGGGGTTCGCGATCTGTTTCAGCCTGTCCCCGCCTGCATCCGGCGGTTGTCACCGGGCAGCGGGCAGTCATGGAGAGATTCCGTCAGATGGCGCACCAGAGTGGTTAGGGTCAGCGCGCCAGGTCCACGATCACTTTGCCGATGGATTGACCCGACAGCAGATGCTCGATGGCGTCATAGACGCCTTCCAGCCCCTGGAAATGGCGGTCGTCGAATCTCACCTGCACATTGCCTTCGCGGTAAAGCGCGAACAGCCGCTCCCGCGCGGCCGGCCAATGTTCGGTCAGCAGGCCGTTCATGAAGCCGCGTACTGATGCACCCTTGTAGTAGATGGCATGGGCGATGCGGGGCGCGGTGACGATCTCCGGCTTACCCTCCAGATCGCTGGCGGCGCCGCCCACGACCAGCCGGCCATGGCGGGCAATGTTGGCGAGGAAGGCGTCGAAGATTGCTCCACTGACCGTGTCGACCGCGACGTCGATGCCATGGGGGTATTCACGGGCCAGTACCTCGCCGACATCTTCACGGCGGTAGTCGATCACCCGCCGGGCGCCCAGATCGCGGACAAAATCCCCCTTCTTGGCACCACCGCACACGGCGATGACATGACAGTTCCGCTGAACTGCAATCTGCACCAGGAAATGGCCGAGACCACCGGCGGCCGCGGAGATGGCAACGGTCTCGCCGTCCTTGAGGGCGCCGATATGTTCAATGGCAAGCAGGGCGGACACACCCGTCGAGGCCAGCGCCAGCCAGTCGGGCGTCGCCGCCGGTACTTTCACGAACTGGGACGCCGGGCCCGTGTTGGCTTCCCGGTAACCGCCGGTGAAGCGCACCGTGACGGCGGCGTCACCAACCGCGAAATCGGTGACACCGGGGCCAACCGCATCCACCGTGCCGATGGCCTCGACGCCCGTGAAGGTAGGCAGTGTCAGGCGAACATAATCAACCGCATTGCGGGCAATCTGGGTGTCGAAAATGCCATTGATGCCGCAATAGGCATTCCGTACGCGAATTTCGCCCGGTCCGGGTTCAGCCAGTGGCAGGTCGACGATCGCCGTCGCCTCGCGGAACGACGGGGCAACGCGGTCGAGCCGGATGGCGCGGTAGGTTTCGCTCATTTCGGGAAACCCAGACCGCCGGGATTGAACTGGCGGCTCGGGTCCACCAGCTGCTTGATGGCGTCGAGCAGCTGCCGGGATGCTTCGTCGCGACTGCCGCGATAATCATAGCTGCGGCCGATCTGGAAATGGGCGCAGCCATAGCGGGCACAGATGGCCTTCACGGCTTCGCGGGCGCGAGAGACGACAGCCGTCGCCTCCGGGTTGGCCGGCAGCTTGGGCAGGCGCGCCAGATGGGCCGGCTCGATCATCGAGGCATGGACCGGGCGATAGCCATGCGGCCAGAAGAATACCGGTTCAATGGTGACGGCGTTGGTCGCCAGTGCCGTGAACAGGAAGCCGGTGGTGATGCTGTGCTGCTCGAACTCGGCGGCCATCTCGGCGAACATCGCCTGAATCTCGCCGAACATCGCCGGCGCGTTGGACAACGACACATGGCCATGCACCGGGGCCCAGCTTTCGCCCTTGGGGCCCAGCATGGAGTTGGGCGGCGGGAAGGGTTGGGCGCGGATCACCTTGGCGATGGTGTTGGCGATCTCAACGCCATCGAAGTCCTTGGCGATCTTGCGCGCGGTCGCGAGATCCGCCGCGACACCTTCCTTCGAGCGGCCTTCGGCGATGACATGGAGGGGGTATTCCTCCTCCTCGATGAAATTGCGACCGCTCAACGCGATCTTGGCGGCTGACAGCAGGCCCTTGCCAATGTTCTTTTCCTTGCTGATGACCGCGCCCAGTGCCTTGACATCACTCATCATCGACATGCGTTGCAGGCGCACCTTGGTGAGGCCGGGGTCGAACGCGCACATTTCGCTGGCGATGCCGGCGCGCGCCATCTCGGCCATGGCCGAGAGCATCTGCTCGCCGGTCTTGAACGAGAAGGACGCATAGTCCTCGTGGGCCGGCGTCCGGATCAGGCGCAGGGTGATCTCGGCCTTGACGCCAAGCGTGCCGGCGTCGCCGCAGAACAGGCCGGCGAGGTCGGGGCCATAGTGACGATAGAACGGCGTGTCGCCGTCGGGACCACGGGCGCCGGTGCGCAGGATCTGGCCGTCGCCCAGTACCATGGTGAGCGCGATCACGCTTTCGCTCGATGTGCCGTAGTGGCCGGCGCCGAACATGGCGTTGAGCTGGGACAGACTGCCGCCAATGGTGGCATAGATGCCCGACATCGGGCCCCAGAAGGGCGTGCGCAGGCCATGCGGGGCGAGGGCTTCATTGAGCTTCAGCCAGCTGCAACCGGCCTCGACCGTGACCGTCATATCCTCGGGACTGACGCGCAGGACGCGGTCCATTCTGGAGAAGTCCAGCGAGATGGTGCGGTCATTGGCGGGCAGGTAGGCGCCGGTGTAGCTCATGCCAGCACCGCGCGGCGCCAGCGACAGGCCAGCAGCATGTGCAAGGGCGACCACCTGGCTCAGTTCCGCCGTCGAGCGCGGCGATATCACCAGCAGGGTCTTGTGGGCGCTGGGGCTCCAGATGTCCTCGCTGAACAGGCTCAGGGTTTCCGCGTCGTCGCGCACCTGCTCGGCGCCCACGATGGCGGCAAAGCGGGTGGCGAGGTCGGGAATGGCGAGGTCCGCGGGGAGGGGCGTGACATTGGACGACATGGCTCGATCCTGCCTGTAATCGTGAGGTCGGACGGGGGAGTGTGTTCGAAACTAGAGGGGCGGCCACGATGGCGGAGATGTAGCGGCTTGATTATCCGCAGGGCGGATGCTCGCGGCGCATCCGTTGTGGCGATGCGACGTGAAAGGGCCAATCACCCGGACCATAACAGGGAAGGAAGCGTGACGTGGCAGTGGCGGATGGCGTAGCTCAGCCTGCAGGCTATGGTGAGTTCAGGCAGGGCTGGAAGATCGTCCTGGCCTCGCTTCTGGGTATCGGCCTTGGTCTGTCGCCCATGCCGTTCTATACCATTGGTGTCTTCGCGCCGCATCTCGCCAGAGATTTCGGCTGGTCCATCGGTGAAATCATGGGCGGTATCACGGTCACCACGATCGTGGTGCTGTGGGCCGGCCCCCTGGCGGGCTGGGTCGCCGAGAAGTACGGCGTGCGACGGGTCACCTTGACATCGCTGGTCCTGTTCGCGCTCGCGTTCATGTCACTGGCGCTGTCGACGGGCTCGCTGACGCTGTTCTATGTGAGCTGGGCGATCGTCGCGGCGTTCGGCGCCGGTACGCTGCCGATCACCTGGACCAAGGTGGTCAACAACTGGTTCGATGCCCGCAAGGGGCTGGCACTGGGCATTTCGCTGATGGGAACCGGCCTGTTCGGGGTACTGGCCAAGCCCTATCTGGCCTGGATGATTGCCGAATTCGGCTGGCGCTGGGCCTATGTCGGTCTTGGCTTGTTGCCGCTGATCATCGCGTTCCCGACCGCCTATTTCCTGTTCAAGGAGAAGGAGAGCCAGGCCGGGAGCGGCGTGGCCCGTGTGCTCCAGGGCGGACTGACGCTGCCGGAGGCGCTGCGGGAGTGGCGCTTCTGGCTGCTTATCCTCGCCATCGTTCCGGTATCCTTCGCACTGGGTGGGCCGGTGCCAAACATGGAGAATATCCTGACCAGCGCGGGTGTCGCGCCAGGCACCATTCTGGCGCTGACGCCCCTGATCGGCTTTTCGGCGCTCGTCGGGCGGGTTATCGGCGGCTGGCTGCTGGACCGCTTCTGGGCACCCGCGGTTGGCTTCATCATCATCAGCCTGCCGGCGATTTCCTGCTGGCTGCTGACGGGGCAGGATCTCAGCTATCCGGTGGCGGCGGCCTCGATCTTCCTGATCGGGTTTGCGCTGGGCATCGAATACGACCTGATGGCCTATCTCGTGTGCCGCTACTTCGGGATGCGCTCTTATGCGACCATCTACGGCGTCCTGTATGTTTTCTTTGCTCTTGGCGCCGGCTTCGGTCCGCTGCTGTTCGGCAAGGATTTCGACATGACCGGCAGCTACACCAGGGCCTTGATCGCGTCATGCGGCATTCTGGTCGCGGGCGCCGCATCGCTGCTGCTTCTCGGGCGCTACCGTCGTTTCGACAATGAGGTGGCGGCATGATGCGCGCGCTGGACAACGGCTTTCAGGAAGCCGTCGCCATTGTCAGTGATGCGTCGGCGACCGCGGATCGGCTGTGCCGGGTGCTGGGTTACGGGCGCCTCTGGGAAGGGGCGCCGGCACGGGAGTCGCTGGACCTGCTCGGCGTGCCCGCCGACTGGCAGGCTCATGAAGTCCTGATCGGTGACGCAGCCCAGGGGCGCGGCTACATCCGCCTGCTGGCCTTCCCCGGCCGTGACACCGGGGTCATGCGCGATGGCGCCCAGCCGTGGGACACCGGCGGCATCTTCGACATCAACATTCGCGCGCTGCGCTCCATCGAGACGCTGTATCGCGGCATGACCCAGGCGGGCTTCGCCGGTTTCGCGCCGATCACCGCCTGGGACTTCGGCCCGGTGTCGGTGAAGGAAGTGGTCTCCCGCGATGGCGACGGCGTGTGCATCGCGTTCATGGAACGGGTGGCGCCGCCGCTGCAGGGGTTCGAGGCCGTCACCGGGCCTGCGTCCTACGTGTTCAACTCCACCCAGGTGGTGGCCGATTTCGATGCGGCGCGCACTTTCTACACCGAGGTGATGGGCTGGAAACCGGTGCAGGAGTCGCAGTGGGCCCACGAGGCCGGTTTCAACTGCATGGGCCTGCCGCTCGATGTCGCGCGTACCAGGCAGATTCGCGTCGGTATCTACCACCCGCACGGGCGCATGGAAGGCTCGCTCGAAATCATCGCCTTCGAGGGCGAAGGGCTCGATTTTGCCAACGCCAGCCCGCCGGATCGCGGCTGGGCCTCGCTGCGCTTCCCGGTGCGGGATGTCGACGGCGTCGTCGGTCGGGCGGCCGCGGCGGGCTGCGCCGTCCAGCCTCGTCGCTCGTTCCTGCTGGCGCCTTACGGCGAGGTGGAGGCGGCGGGCCTGGTGACGCCGTGGGGCGCCCGGCTGGAGGCCTTCCGGGCGCTGTGATGCCGCCGGGCGGCGGCAGCTTTCAGGCAAGCACCTGACGCGCCGCCGTCTCGCCGGCAATCCGGCCCAGCGTGACCGCCGTGCACAGCCCCATGGCCGGCAGATAGCCCCAGGACGAAGGCCCGGAGACGCTGCGGGCCGCACCGCCGCCCGCGAACAGGTTGGGCAGCACGCTGCCATCGGCACGCATCACGCGAGCCTCGCCGTTGATCTGCAAGCCGCCCTGGGTGTGGTAGATGGCGCCCACCACCTTGAGCGCCCGATAGTCCGGGCTCGGCGGGGTGTCGCTGCCCCACACGCGACCGGTCTTGTCGGCGATGCCGGCCTTCTGGGCCTGCCAGGCCTCCGCCAGCGTGGCGGATAGGCGGGCGGCATCGACGCCGATGCGGGTTGCTAGTTCCTCGATGCTGCTGGCCGTCTTGGCGGCGTTGAGTTCCATCAGGGCCCTGGTTTCCGGGATGTAGGCGCAGCGGGCCTCGATGGCGGCGTCGAACACCACCCAGCAAAAGCCGCCCGGCTGCTCCAGCACCGGCCGGACCATGCCGGCGATGTCCGCCGTCTCGTCGACGAAGCG
>CAUJIW010000131.1 GCA_963205175.1 Pseudomonadota bacterium | reverse complement strand
GCGGCTGCGACCGCATCGTGCCGGTCGACATCTACGTGCCGGGCTGCCCGCCGACGGCGGAAGCGCTGCTCTATGGCGTGCTGCTGCTGCAGAAGAAGATCCGCCGCGAAGGGACGATTGCCCGATGAGCGCCAACACCCTGTGGTCGCCGCCGGTCGAGCGGCTGGAAGCCCTGGCCGCCACCGCCGCCGAGAAGCTGGGCGGGGCGCTGCTGGCGACCACCATCCACGCCGGCGAGCTGACGCTGACGGTGGCGCGCGACAGCATTGTCGCCACCCTGACCACGCTGCGCGACGATCCGGCCTTCCTGTTCAAGACGTTGATCGAACTGTGCGGCGTTGACTACCCTGAGCGCGCCGAGCGTTTCGACGTGGTCTATCACCTGCTGTCCTACAAGCATAACCTGCGCCTGCGGGTGAAGCTGTCGACAGACGAGGACGGTGCGGTGCCCAGCGTCACCGGGGTCTACCCCGCCGCCATCTGGCCGGAGCGCGAGTGCTGGGACATGTACGGCGTGCTGTTCGAAGGTCACCCGGACCTGCGCCGCATCCTCACCGACTACGGCTTCCAGGGGCATCCGCTGCGCAAGGACTTCCCGCTCACCGGCTATGTCGAACTGCGTTACTCGGAAGAGCACAAGCGCGTGGTCTATGAGCCGGTCAAGCTCACCCAGGACTTCCGCCAGTTCGACTTCCTGAGCCCGTGGGAAGGCGCCAAGTACATCCTGCCCGGCGACGAGAAAGCCGGCGAGAAGCAGGGCTGAGGAGCAGGGCTGAGATGGCCGACATCGACATTCAGAACTACTCGATCAACTTCGGTCCCCAGCACCCGGCGGCCCACGGCGTGCTGCGCATGGTGATGGAACTCGATGGCGAGATCATCGAGCGCGTCGATCCGCACATCGGCCTGCTGCACCGCGGCACCGAAAAGCTGATCGAATACAAGACCTACCTGCAGGCGGTGCCCTATTTCGACCGCCTCGATTACGTGTCACCGATGTGCCAGGAGCACGCCTACGCGCTGGCGGTGGAGCGGCTGCTGGGGCTGGAGGTGCCGGAACGCGGCCAGTATCTGCGCGTGATGTGGTCCGAGATCACCCGCATCCTCAACCACCTGATGAACGTCTGCACCCACGCCATGGACGTCGGCGCGCTCACCCCCATCCTGTGGGGTTTTGAAGAGCGCGAGAAGCTGATGGTGTTCTATGAGCGCGTCTGCGGCGCCCGCATGCACGCGGCCTATGTGCGCCCGGGCGGCGTCCACCAGGACATGCCGGCGGGACTGGCCGAGGACATCTGGGCCTGGACCGAAAGCTTCCCCAAGGTCGTCGACGATCTGGCGACGCTGCTGCTGGGCAACCGCATCTTCAAGCAGCGCAACGTCGATATCGGCGTGGTGTCGGCGGAAGACGCCATGGCCTGGGGCTTCTCCGGCCCGATGATCCGTGGCTCGGGCATCGCCTGGGACCTGCGCAAGAACCAGCCCTACGACGTCTATGACCGGATGGATTTCGACGTCGTCATCGGCAAGAACGGCGACTGCTACGACCGCTACGTGCTGCGGTTCGAGGAAATGCGCCAGTCGCTGAAGATCATCCGCCAGTGCCTGAAGGAAATGCCGGAAGGCCCGGTGTCGTCGACCGACCGCAAGGTGGTGCCGCCCAAGCGCGGTGAGATGAAGCGCTCGATGGAGGCGCTCATCCACCACTTCAAGCTCTATACCGAGGGCTACAAGGTGCCGGCGGGCGAGGCCTATGCGGCGGTGGAAGCGCCCAAGGGCGAGTTCGGCGTCTATCTGGTGTCGGACGGCACCAACCGGCCGTACCGCTGCAAGATCCGCGCGGCCGGCTTCGCGCATCTGGGCGCCATGGACTTCCTGTGCAAGGGCCACATGCTGGCGGACGCGCCGGCCGTGCTTGGCTCGCTTGATATCGTGTTCGGTGAGGTGGACCGCTAATGGCTGATCACGCGCCCCAGAAGGTCGATCCCAGCATCGGCCGCGGCTTCCAGTGGACGGCGGAGAACGCCGAGCTGGCCAAGGCGATTGTCGCCAAATACCCGGAAGGTCGTCAGCAGTCGGCGGCCATGCCGCTGCTCGATCTCGCCCAGCGGCAGTTCGGCGACCAGAACGGCGGCCATGCCTGGCTGCCGGTGCCGGTGATCGAATATGTCGCCGACTATCTCGGCATGCCCTACATCCGGCTGTACGAAGTCGCCTCCTTCTACACCATGTACAACCTCAACCCGGTCGGCGTGCACCATGTGCAGCTGTGCGGCACCACGCCGTGCTGGCTCAAGGGTGCCGACGAGGTGATGCGCGCCTGCAAGGACATGGGTCTGGAGAAGGGCAAGACCACCGAGGACGGGCTGTTCACGCTCACCGAGGTCGAGTGCCTGGGGGCCTGCGTTAACGCGCCGATGGTGCAGATCAACGACGATTTCTACGAAGACCTGACCTACGACACCACCAAGGCGGTGCTGGAGGCCCTGAAGAAGGGCGAGCAGCCGAAGCCGGGGCCGCAGGTCGACCGTCAGTTCGCGGCGCCGCAGGGCGGGCCGACGACGTTGACGGACATGGTGAAGTAAGGGACCGGGCGTATGCTGGAAGACAAGGACCGCATCTTCACCAACCTTTACGGTTATCAGGGTTGGGATATCGATTCCGCGATGAAGCGCGGCGACTGGGACGGCACCAGGGAGCTGCTGGCCCGTGGCCCGGACGCCATCATCCAGGAAATCAAGGACTCCGGCCTGCGCGGGCGCGGCGGCGCCGGCTTCCCGACCGGCATGAAGTGGAGCTTCATGCCCAAGGAAAGCAAGGACGGCCGGCCGAGCTACCTCGTCATCAATGCCGACGAGTCCGAGCCCGGCACCTGCAAGGACCGGGAAATCATTCGTCACGACCCGCAGAAGCTGGTGGAAGGCGCGCTGATCGCCGGTTTCGCCATGCGGGCGAAGGCAGCCTATATTTACATTCGCGGCGAATTCGTGCGCGAGGCGGAGCGGCTCAATGCCGCTGTCGCGCAGGCCTATGCCAAGGGCTTCCTTGGCAAGAACGCCTGCGGCTCGGGTTACGATTTCGACGTGTACGTCCACCGTGGTGCGGGGGCTTATATTTGCGGCGAGGAAACGGCGCTGATAGAAAGCTTAGAGGGTAAGAAAGGCCAGCCACGCCTCAAGCCCCCGTTCCCGGCCGGTGCCGGCCTCTATGGCTGCCCGACCACCGTCAACAACGTGGAATCCATCGCGGTGACGCCGACCATCCTGCGGCGCGGCGCTTCGTGGTTCTCGTCGTTCGGCCGGCCCAACAACGCCGGCACCAAGCTGTTCTGCATCTCCGGCCACGTGAACAAGCCGTGCACGGTGGAGGAGAGCATGTCGATCAGCTTCCGCGAGCTGATCGAGAAGCATTGCGGCGGCATCCGCGGCGGCTGGGATAATCTGCTGGCGGTGATCCCCGGCGGGTCGTCGGTGCCGGCGCTGCGCGCCGAGCAGATCATCGACGCGCCGATGGATTTCGACGGCCTGCGCGAGCTGCGCTCCGGCCTCGGCACGGCGGCGGTGATCGTGATGGACAAGTCCACCGACATCGTGAAGGCGATCGCCCGGCTGTCCTACTTCTACAAGCACGAGAGCTGCGGCCAGTGCACGCCGTGCCGCGAGGGCACCGGCTGGATGTGGCGGATGATGGAGCGCATGGTGAAGGGTGACGCCGAGCTCGAAGACATCGACATGCTGCAGCAGGTCACCACCCAGGTCGAAGGTCACACCATCTGCGCGCTGGGCGACGCGGCGGCGTGGCCGATCCAGGGCCTGATCCGCAACTTCCGCCCCGTCCTTGAAGAGCGCATCGCGTCCGCCAAGGCCGCCAAGCGCATTGCCGCCGAGTAACGGAGTCATCCATGCCCAAACTCAAAGTCGACGGCATCGAGGTCGAGGTTCCCGCAGGCGCCACCGTGCTGCAGGCCTGCGAGGCGGCGGGCGTCGAGATTCCGCGTTTCTGCTACCATGAGCGGCTGTCGATCGCCGGCAACTGCCGCATGTGCCTGGTCGAGGTGAAGCCCGGACCGCCGAAGCCGCAGGCCAGCTGCGCGCTGCCGGCCGCCGACAACCAGGAAGTGTTCACCAACACGCCGGTGGTCAAGAAGGCTCGGGAAGGGGTGATGGAGTTCCTGCTCATCACCCACCCGCTGGACTGCCCGATCTGCGACCAGGGTGGCGAGTGCGACCTGCAGGACGAGGCGATGGCCTACGGCAAGGGCACCAGCCGCTTCGAGGAAAACAAGCGGGCGGTGACCGAGAAATACATGGGGCCGCTCATCAAGACGACGATGACGCGCTGCATCCATTGCACCCGCTGCGTCCGCTTCGCCGAGGAAGTGGCCGGTGTCGAGGAAATCGGCGCCATCTTCCGTGGCGAGAACATGCAGATCACCTCGTATCTGGAACGCGCGGTGACCTCCGAGATGAGCGCCAACGTCATCGACCTCTGCCCGGTCGGCGCGCTCACCTCCAAGCCCTATGCCTTCAACGCCCGCCCGTGGGAGCTGAAGAAGACCGAGACCATCGACGTCATGGACGCGGTGGGCTCCAGCATCCGGGTCGACAGCCGCGGCAACGAAGTGCTGCGCGTCATGCCGCGCCTCAACGAGGACGTGAACGAGGAGTGGATTTCCGACAAGACCCGCTTCGTCGTCGACGGCCTGGGCAAGCGCCGGCTCGACCGGCCGTGGGTGCGGGTCGACGGCACGCTGCGCGAGGCGAGCTGGGCGGAGGCCTTTGCCGCCATCCAGCAGGGCCTTTCGGGGCTGGGTGGTGACAGGATCGCGGCCCTGGCCGGCGATCTCGTCGAGGTCGAGGCGCTGGTCGCCCTGAAGGATCTGATGGGCCGGCTGGGTTCGTCGCAGGTCGAGGCGCTGCTGGACGGCGCCAGGCTCGATCCGGCGGTGCGCGCCTCCTACCTGTTCAACTCGACCATTGCCGGCATCGAGCAGGCGGACGTGATCCTGCTGGTGGGCACCGACGTGCGCCATGAGGCGGCGATCATCGCCACCCGCATCCGCAAGGCGGTGCGCAAGTTCAAGGCGCGGGTCGCCAACATCGGCCCGGCGACCGACCAGGCGTTCAAGGTCGAACAGCTGGGCGACGATCTGTCGATCCTGAAGTCGATCGTGTCCGGCGCACATCCGTTCGCCGAGGTGCTGAAGGGTGCCAGGAAGCCGATGATCATCGTCGGCCAGGGCGCGCTGGCGCGCGCCGATGGCGCGACGGTGCTGGGCACCGCCCGCTCGCTGGCCGAGAAGGTGGGCGCGGTG
>CAUJIW010000130.1 GCA_963205175.1 Pseudomonadota bacterium | reverse complement strand
GCTGCGACGTGCTGGACCTGCGCACCACCAGCCCGCTGGACGAGGAGGCGATTCTCGACAGTGTCGAGCTGACCGGCCGGCTGGTGGTGGTGGACGAATGCCCGCCGCGCTGCGGCCTTGCCACCGACATCGCCGGTCTGGTCGCCAGCAAGGCGTTCGCCGCCCTGCGCGCGCCCGTCGAGATGGTGACGCCGCCGCACACGCCGATCCCGTTCGCCCGCGAGCTGGAACGGGCGTATCTGCCGTCGGTCGACCAGGTCCGGGCGGCGGTCGTCAAGTCGCTGTCCTACCGGTAAGCCAAGCGGGAGCCCCAGCACCATGAGCAGCATCCGCGCATTCACCATGCCCAAGTGGGGCATCGAGATGGTGGAGGGCGTCGTCGGCGAATGGAAGATCGCCGAGGGCGAGGCCTTCACCAAGGGACAGATCATCGCGCTGATCGAATCAGACAAGATCACCAACGAGGTCGAGGCCGAGTTCGACAGCGCCCTGCGCCGCATCGTCGCCACCGAGGGCGAGACCTATCCGGTCGGCGCGCTGCTGGCGGTATTCGCCCCGCTCGACGTGCCGCAGGCGGACATCGACGCCTTCGTCGGTGCTTTCCGCGGCCTCGATGGCAAACCGGTCGTCTCCGGCGCGGTGTCCGCGCCGGCGCCCGCCAGCCCGGCCGTCGCACCGGCGGCGGCGATTCCCGCCGATGCCCGCATCAGCCCGGCGGCGCGGGCGCTGGCGGAACGCACCGGCGTCGACGTTGGCGCCATCGCCGGCTCCGGCCGGGGGGGGCGCATCACGCTCCAGGACGTCGACCAGGCGAGCAAGCCGGCGCGGCCGGTGGGCGGCAACGGCCCGGTGTCGGTGGACGTGACCACCGCCTCGGTCGAGGGCGTCTATGCCTCGCCGATGGCCAAGCGGCTGGCGGTGCTGCACGGCGTCGAGCTTGCCGGCATCACCGGCACCGGCGCGCGCGGCCGCATCCGCAAGGCCGACGTGCTGGCGGTGATTGACGCCCGTGCGCCGGCGGCCACGCCGGCGCCGGCACCATCGGCCGGTGTCGAGGTGGTGCGGATGTCGCCGATGCGCAAGGCGATCGCCCGCCGGCTGACGGAGTCGAAGACCACCATCCCGCACTTCTACCTGCGCATGGACGTGCGGATGGACGCGCTGCTGGCGCTGCGCGAGCGGGTCAACATGCTGCGCGGCACCCGCTGCAGCATCAACGACTATCTGGTGCGGGCGGTGGCGCTGGCGCTCAGGCAGTGCCCGGACGTCAACATCCAGGTCCATGGCGACGAGATCCACCGCCTGCCGCACGCCGACATCGCCGTCGCGGTGGCCACCGACAAGGGTCTGCTGACGCCGATCGTGCGCGCCGCCGACACCAAGACGGTGACGCAGATCGCCGAGGAGGTGCGGGCGCTGGCCGCCCGCGCCCGCGATGGCAAGCTGCAGCCGGCGGAGTTCGAGGGCGGCAGCTTCTCGCTGTCCAATCTCGGCATGTTCGGCATCGACCAGTTCGACGCCATCATCAATCCGCCCCAGGGCGCCATCCTCGCGGTGGGCGCCACCCGGCGGACGCCGATCGAGACCGGCTACGCGCTGGCCTTCGCCTCGATGCTCAGCCTGTCGCTGTCGTGCGATCACCGGGCCATCGACGGCGCGGTGGGCGCCCAGTTCATGAGCGTGCTGCGTGGCCTGATCGAGAAGCCCGACAGGCTGGCCGACTGATCCGGTTGGCCGGGTCGGCCGAGGTCAGGCCGCCTCCTCGCGCAGGGTGAGCAGGCTGGCGTTGCCGCCGGCCGACGTGGTGTCGGTCGAGACCGTCCGCTCGGTGGCGAAGCGCAGCAGATAGTGCGGGCCGCCGGCCTTGGGGCCGGTGCCCGACAGGCCTTCGCCGCCGAATGGCTGGACGCCGACCACGGCGCCGATCATCGAGCGGTTGACGTAGAGGTTGCCGACATGGGCGCTTCGGCGCACCGTCTCGGCGACGCTCGCCAGGCGGCTGTGCAGACCCATGGTGAGGCCGTAGCCGCGGGCGTTGATGCGGGCGACCAGCGACTCCAGTTCGCCGGCCTTCCAGGTGACGACGTGCAGCACGGGGCCGAAGATTTCCTCGCCCAGCTGCTCGACCGAGTCGAGTCGCAGCGCCACCGGCCCGACGAAATGGCCGCGCGCGGCGTCCTCGCCGGGGGTGAGCCCGAACAGCCGCCGGTCGGCGAATCGCTCGACGTGGGCCTCGATCCTGGCCCGCGCCGCGGCGTCGATCACCGGGCCGACATCGGTCGACAGCATGCCGGGGTCGCCCAGCCGCAGCTCGGCGACGGCGCCGGCCAGCATGTCGAGAATACGCGGCGCGACATCCTCCTGCAGGCATAGCAGCCGCAGCGCCGAGCAGCGCTGGCCGGCGCTCTGGAAGGCGGAGACGATGACATCCGCCACCACCTGTTCCGGCAGGGCGGTGGAATCGACGATCATGGCGTTCAAGCCGCCGGTCTCGGCGATCAGCGGCACGATCGGCCGGGACTCATCCTCCAGCAGGGTGCGGGCGATGCGCCGGGCGGTGGCGGTGGAGCCGGTGAAGGCGACACCCATCACGCGCGGGTCGGCGGTCAGCGCCTGGCCGACCTCGGGGCCGCCGGGCAGCAGGTGGAAGACGTCGGCCGGCACGCCGGCCTCCAGGATCAGGCGCGCGGCATGGGCGGCGATCAGCGGCGTCTGCGGCGCCGGCTTCGCCACCACCGCGTTGCCGGCCACCAGGGCGGCCGTCACCTGGCCGAGAAAGATCGCCAGCGGGAAGTTCCACGGGCTGACGCAGGCGAACACGCCGCGCCCGGCAAGATGCAGCTCGTTGCGTTCGCCGGTCGGGCCGGGCAGTGGCAGCGGGACGAACTGCCGGCGGGCCTGGGCGGCGTAGTAGCGGCAGAAGTCCACCGCCTCGCGCACTTCGGCCAGGGCATCGGGGATGCTCTTGCCCGCTTCGCGCACGGCGATCGCCATCAGCGCCACCTGGTCGCGTTCCAGCAGGTCGGCCAGCCGGTCGAGGCAGGCGGCACGCTCGGCCACCGGTCGCGCCGACCAGACGGGCGCGGCGCCGGCCGCCAGCGTGATGGCGTGGCCGACATCGGCGATGGTGGCGGGGATGACATAGCCCACCACACGGTCGGTGTCCGCCGGGTCACGCACCGGCACCTGCACGCCGTTGATGGTGTGGCCGCCGATGACCGGCGCCGCCAGTGGCTGATGCGCCCACACCGCCCGCATGCCGGCCATCAGCGCCTCGACGGTCGGGGTATCGGACAGGTCAAGGCCGGCCGAATTGGCGCGCTCGCCGCCGAACAGGGCGCGTGGGGCAGGGATGGCGGGGTGGGGCGCGCGGCCGGCCGCCTCGATGCTCTCAACGGGGTCTTTCATCAGCTCATCCTCGGAAACGCGGGCGTCGGCCAGCTGGTACACGAAGCTTGAATTGGCGCCATTTTCCAGCAGCCGGCGCACGAGATAGGCCAGCAGATCACGGTGCCCGCCCACCGGCGCGTAGATGCGCGCGGCATAGCCTTGGGCGATCAGGCCGTCGTACAGACCCGGTCCCATGCCGTGCAGGCGCTGGAACTCGAAATCGCGGCGGTCGCCGGCGCAGGCGAGCACGGACGCCACGGTCAGGGCGTTGTGGGTGGCGAAGGCCGGATAGAGGTGGCGCTTGGCCAGCATCGCGCGGGCACAGGCGAGGTAGGAAACATCGGTGGCCGCCTTGCGGGTGAACACCGGGTAATCGCTCAGGCCGCGCTCCTGCGCCCGCTTGATCTCGGCATCCCAGTAGGCGCCCTTGACCAGCCGGGTGGTCAGCCGGCGGCCGGTCGCCGCCGCCAGCGCGTCGGCCCAGTCGATCACGGCGCTGGCGCGTTTCTGGTAGGCCTGGATCGCCATGCCGAGACCGTCCCAGCCGGCGACCCGCGGCGAGCGGGCGACGGCGGCGATGATGTCGAGCGACATCTCCAGTCGGTCGGCTTCCTCGGCGTCGATGGTCAGCCCGATGCCGGCGTCGCGGGCGGCGACCGCCAGCTGCAGCACCTGGTCGACAAGCTCGGGCACGCAGCGGTCGGCCTGGGCCGTCTCGTAGCGCGGGTGCAGCGCCGAGAGCTTCACCGAGACCGTGTCGCGGGCCCAGATGTCGGCGGCGGGGTCGGCGGCGTCGCCGACGGCGGTGATGGCCGCGAGGTACGCCTCGAAGTAGCGGCCGGCATCGGCACGGGTGCGGGCGGACTCACCCAGCATGTCGAAGCTGTGGCGGAACGGGCGATGGTCGTTGCCGGCCGCGCGCTTGAGCGCTTCCTCGATGGTGCGGCCCATGACGAACTGCTCGCCCATCACCCGCATCGCGGCGGCGACGCCGGCGCGCACGAACGGCTCGCTTGTGCGCGCGATCAGGCGTTTGAGCACGCCGGCCTGCGTGTCGGCGCGCACCAGTGCCTGGGTCAGCACCAGACCGATGGTGGCGCTGTTGACCAGCGCCGAGTCCGACCGACCCTTGTGCGCCGCCCAGTCGGCGCCGCCCAGTTTGTCGCGAATCAGATCGTCGGCGGTCGCGCTGTCGGGCACCCGCAGATACGCCTCCGCCAGCGACAGCAGCGCCACGCCCTCGTCGGTGTCGAGGCGGTACTGCTGCAGGAAACGGTCGATCAGGCCGCCGCGCGCGCCGTCCCGCACCGCGCCGATCAGATGGCGTGCCCGCGCCGTCCGAGCCGGTCGCTCCTCCGGTGTCGGCCGGGCGGCCGGCAGCAGGCGGGCGAGCACGTCGGGTTCGGGCGCGCGGTACAGCGGCGACAGGCGATTGCGACAGGCCGACAACAGGCTGGCGGACATCAGGAACTCCATGGCCGAATGAAATTCCTTATCGCGCCAATTCAGCCGAATGTGCGTTGTTTGTTGATTTATATTGAAGAATATTAGTCGACAAAATCGCGATTTTCTGGAGAATGTTCGGATGGATGACATTGATCGTCGCCTGCTGCGCGATCTGCAGCTCAACGGCCGCATCACCAACCAGGAACTGGCCAGCCGCAACCACCTGTCGCCGGCGGCCTGCCATGATCGGGTGCGCCGGCTGAAGGAGCAGGGCTATATCACCGGCTACGCGGCGCTGCTGGACGCGACCAAGCTGGAGCGGTCGCTGATGATCTTCGTCGAGATCGTGCTCGACCGCACCACGGCGGACGTGTTCGACGACTTCGCCGCCGCCGTGCGCCGGATGCCGGACGTGCTGGAGTGCCACATGGTGGCCGGCGGGTTTGATTATCTGGTCAAGGCGCGGGTCAAGGACATGGAGGCCTACCGCCGCTTTCTCGGCGATACGCTGGTGCGGCTGCCCGGCGTACGGGAAACCCGGACCTATGCCGTGCTGGAGGAAGTGAAGAACAGCCTGGCCATTCCGATCTGAAGCCGCGCGCCGATCCTGGTACGCGCCGGCCCGATCGGCGCAGCACTGGCGGATCAGGCTCGGCTGTCAGGCGCGGCGTTTGTGACGGCTGGTGCCTCGGGCATTGTCGTGCAGCTGCCGCAGCATCGCCGGCACGTCCGCCGCCGGCTGAGGGCGGGCGTAATAATAGCCCTGCGCCATGGTACAGCCGATGTCGCGCAGCGTATTGGCGTCCTCGATCGTCTCCACGCCCTCGGCCAGGGTCGGCAGGCCGAGGCTGCGGCCCAGACCGACGATGGAGCGGACGATGGTGGCGCTCTGCGCCTGCTCCCTCATGGTCTTGATGAAGGAGCGGTCGATCTTGATCTTGTCGAACGGCAAGTCCGCCAGGTGGCTGAGGCTGGAGTAGCCGGTGCCGAAATCATCCAGCGCCAGCTTGACGCCCTGGTTGCGCAGCGACTGGATGATGTATTTCGCGGTGCCGAGGTCGGAGACCAGCGCGTTCTCGGTGATCTCGACTTCCAGGCGATGAGGCTGGAAGCCGGTTTCCGTCAGCAGCGCGAGGATTTTCTCGGCCAGCCAGGGGTCGTGCAGCTGGCGCTGGGAAACATTGATGGCGATGGTGAGTGCCTGATCCCAGTTGTGGCTGTGCTCCAGCGCCGCGCGTGTCACGGCGAACGTCAACTCGCCGATCAGGCCACTCTCCTCCGCCACCGGTATGAAGGTGTCGGGTGGAATCAGGCCCCGCGTCGGGTGCAGCCAGCGGGCCAGCACCTCGAAACCCACCACCGTATCGGTGGCGAGGTCGACCAGCGGCTGGAAATAGGGGACGATCTGACCATCGACGATGGCTTGCCGCAGTTCGCTTTGCAGCAGGCCGCGTTCGCGGATCTCGGCGTCCATCTGGCCCTGGAAGCAGCGGACGTTGCCCCGGCTCTCGATCTTGGCCCGGACCAGGGCGACGTCGGCCTTGCGCAGCAGATCGTTGGCATCGGTCGAGTCCGTGGGCGTCATCGCGACACCGGCGGTGGCGCCGACCTCGATGATATGGCCATCGACCGTCATCGGCACTGAAATGGCGTTGATCAGGCGGCGGGCCGCGCGCATCGGCGCTTCGGGGTTGTCACCGCAGTAGACGGCGATGGCGAATTCGTCGGCGCCGAGGCGGGCGGCGATCTCGTCGTTGCGGACCGTGGCGGCAATACGCTGGCCGATGAATTTCAGCACGCCGTCGCCCACCGCATGGCCGTACTGATCGTTGATCGGTCGCAGCCGGTCGATGTCGAGCAGGATGAGGGCGGCCTGCTCCCCGGTGCGCTGGCACCGGGCGATCATCTGTTCGAGCTCCTCCGCCAGGCGCGTCCGGTTCAGCAGCCCGGTCAGTGCGTCCTGGTTCGCCAGGGTCTCGATCTGGGCGGTGGCCTGTTCATAATCGACAACGGTACGGCCAAGATCGGTGGTCAGCCGGCGCCACAGGAAGGCGAATAGCAGCAGGCCCGCGCCCACCGCGATCGTCTGCAGCAGGTTGGCCTCGCGCTGCGCCGTTGCGGCCTGGGCGCGGGCGTGATCGTCAATGGCGGCGCGGAACTGGCGTGACGCCTGTTCCAGCTGTTTTTTCGCGGAGAGATAGGCATCGCCCTCCAGCATCGAGCGGGCTTCGTCGCGCGCGCCGCGGGCGCCCAGCGACAGCGCCTCCCGCTCCAGCCGGACCAGTGAACCGTTGGCCTCGGTGATGGCGGCATTGAACCGCCGGCCGATCGATGGTGGTGCCAGCGCGATCGCCTGATCGATGGTCTGGCGCATGATCGGCAGGTTGGCCTCGTAGCGCAACTGCCAGCGCCGTTCGCCGGTTTCCGCCGCCAGCTTGGCGGTGAGCGTCAGCCGTTCGTCGATCAGCAGTATCTTGCGCCCGAGATCGGCGGCATCGCGGGCGTGCACCATGGCCTCGCCATAGGAACGCTGGAACGCCACACGCTCGCCCAGCAGCGTCGCGATGACCGCGCACGCGCCCAGCAGCGACGCCAGCACGATACGCTTGGCGGTCTGGGCTGCCTGCAGGGCGCTGGGCTGGTTCATAGAGGCATCGTCCGTTGTTCCCCTCGAATCGCGGTGACCGCGACCTCCAGAAAGACTAGGGACGCTGTATTAACGAGACTTAAAGGACGCACGCCGTGCCGCACGCCGGGTCGGCAACGGGTTGGCAGCGGGCGTCGATGGCGCCATAGAAGCCGGCCAGCCGCCGGTTGGCGCGGCACAGGATCCAGCGGGGAGCAGCAATCATCGTGGGCAGCACCACCGAATCCACTCACGGTCCGTTACAGCATCGCGCACGCCGGCTGGGGATCGATACCCACGCCGAGCGCGTCGTGCTGATGCACAAGGACTGCCATGTCTGTCGCGCGGAGGGCTTCGACTCGCTGGCGCGCGTCGAAATCGCCAGCAATGGCAACCGTGCGCTGGCCACCCTGGTCCTGGCGACGGGAGACATGCTGGCCAAGCATGAGGTCGGCCTGACGGAAGCGGCCTGGAACGATCTGCGGGTGCGCGAGGGCGACTGGGTGGAAGTGCGACACGCGCCGCAGCTGACGTCGCTGGGCGACGTACGCGGCAAGATTTTCGGTCGTCCCCTCGACGAATCGTCATCGCTGCGTGTTGTCGCCGACATCGTCGCCGGGCGCTATTCGCCGGTTGATCTCGCCGCCTTCCTCACCGCCTGCGCGGCGCGGCCGCTCAACCGGGACGAAATGCGGGCGCTGACGGCGGCGATGGTCGATACCGGCGAACGTCTGCGCTGGTCGGCGCCGGTTGTCGCCGACAAGCACTGCATCGGCGGCCTGCCCGGCAACCGGACGACGCCGATCGTCGTCGCCATCGTCGCGGCGCTGGGCATCCTGATTCCCAAGACGTCGTCGCGCGCCATCACCTCGCCGGCGGGGACCGCCGATGTGATGGAGACGCTGACCACCGTCGATCTTGAACTCGATGTGATGCGGCGGGTGGTCGAGCGCGAGGGCGGCTGTCTGGTGTGGGGCGGCGCGGTGCACCTCAGTCCGGCCGACGACATCATGATCCGCATCGAGCGGTCGCTCGACCTCGATGGCGAGGGTCAAATGGTCGCCTCGGTGCTGTCGAAGAAGATCGCCGCCGGTTCCACCCATGTGGTGATCGACGTGCCGGTGGGGCCGACCGCCAAGGTGCGGTCGTCGGAAGGCGCCCGGTCGCTGGCCGATGATCTGGTCGCCGTCGCCAGCCACTTCGACCTGCAGGTCATCCCGCTGTTCTCCGATGGCCGCTGGCCGGTGGGGCGGGGCATCGGTCCGGCGCTGGAGGCCCGCGATGTGCTGGCGGTGCTGCGCAACCACCGTGAGGCGCCGCAGGACTTGCGCGCGCGCGCCATTGATGTGGCCGGTGCGGTCGTCGCCGCCGCGCGCGGCATCACCCCGACCGCCGGGCGGCTGCTCGCCGAGGACGCGCTGGCCAGCGGCGAGGCCTGGAGCAAGTTCCAGGCGATATGCGAAGCGCAAGGCGGTCTGCGCGAGCCCGCGGAAGCCAGCCAGCGAGCGCCGATCACCGCCGAGCGGGCGGGCACCCTGCGGGCGATCGACAACCGCCGCCTGTCAAGGCTGGCCAAGCTTGCCGGCGCTCCCGACGACCTGGTGGCGGGCCTGCGACTGGACGTGGTCGTGGGGGACAGCGTCGAACTGGGGCAGCCGCTGTGCTGGGTCCACGCCGACACGGTGGGCGAACTTCATTATGCCCTGGAGTATGCCGCCAGAAATCCCGACATCTTCGATCTGGATCCGGCATGATGTCGCCGCTTCTCCTGCCGCTTGGCCACACGCCGGCACTGGCGGCCGGCCTTGCCGCCGCGCTGCCCGCCGAAATGGGCGCCATCGAGCAGCGTCGCTTCCCCGATGGCGAGCGCTATGTTCGTCTGTTGAACGCGGTCGACGGTCGCGACGTGGTGTTGCTGGCGGATCTGTGTCCGCCCGACGACCGCCTGCTGGCGGTGCTGTTCGCTGCCGACGCGGCCCGCGAACTCGGGGCCCGCTCGGTGGGCGTGGTGCTGCCCTATCTGCCCTACATGCGCCAGGACGTGCGCTTCAAGGCCGGCGAGGCCATCACCTCGGTCACCTTCGCGCGGCTGCTGTCGGCGCGGCTGGACTGGCTGGTGACCATCGACCCGCACCTGCATCGCCATCCGACGCTGGCCTCGATCTACAGCATTCCGACGGCGACACTGGCGGCGGCGCCACTGCTGGGGGCATGGATCGCCGCCGAAGTCGAGGCGCCGGTGCTGATCGGCCCGGACAGCGAGAGCGCGCAGTGGGTCTCGGCGATCGCCGAGACGATCGGCGCGCCCTGGCAGGTGCTGAGCAAGGTCCGCCACGGCGACCGCGACGTCGAGGTGTCGGCGGTCGATCGTGATGCCATCGGCGACCGCACGCCGGTGATCGTCGATGACGTGATTTCCAGCGGCCACACGGTTGCCCGCGTGGTGGCGCAGCTGGTCGCCGCCCGCTGCCGCCCGCCGGTGGTGGCGGCGGTGCATGGCATCTTCGCCGGCAACGCCGAGGCCTTGCTGCGCCAGGCCGGCGCGGGACGCATCATCACCACCAACAGCGTGCCGCATCCCGCCGGCGCCATCGACGTGGCCCCCTTGCTGGCCGGGGGCGTGAGGGGGTTGCTGACGCGCTGACGTCAGCGCGTCAGCGGCGTGTCGATGCCCACCGCGTCGCGGACGGACGCGAAGCCGTCCCGGTGCAACAGGTCGAGCAACTCGGCCTTGATCCGCCGCACCAGTCCCGGACCGCCGTAGACCAGCGCGGAATAGAGCTGCACCAGCGAGGCGCCGGCACGAATCTTGGCGTAGGCCTCGGCCCCCGACCCGATGCCGCCGACGCCGATCAGCGGCACCGCCGGCCCGAGGGCCAGCCGGAAGCGGCGCAACATCGCGGTGGCGGGCACGAACAGCGGCGCGCCGGACAGGCCGCCCGTCTCGCCCGCCAGCGGGCTGCGCAGTGTCGCCGGCCGGTCGATGGTGGTGTTGGAGACGATCAGACCGTCGATGCGGCTGGCCAGCACCACGGCCGCGATGTCCTCCACGTCCTGCTCCGTCAGGTCCGGCGCCACTTTCAGCAGCAGCGGCGTGCGGTCGGCGCCGCGCGCCTCCACACAGCGGCCGACTAGTTCGGCCAGCGCATCGCGGGACTGCAAGGCGCGCAGGCCCGGCGTGTTGGGAGAGGAGACGTTGATGGTGATGTAGCCGGCCAGCCCCAGCATGCCGCGAATACCCGCCGCATAGTCGGCGATGCGGTCGTCGCTGTCCTTGTTGGCGCCGACATTGCCGCCGACGATCCCCGGTCGGTCGCGCCGGCGGGTCAACCGCACCCGTGCGGCCTCCAGCCCCTCGTTGTTGAAGCCCATGCGGTTGATCACCGCGCGATCCTCGACCAGCCGGAACAGGCGCGGGCGCGGGTTGCCGGCCTGCGGGCGCGGCGTCACGGTGCCGATCTCGGCGAAGCCGAAGCCCAGCCGCAGGATGGCGTCGGGCACCTCGGCGTTCTTGTCGAAACCGGGCGCCAGGCCGACTGGATTGGGGAAGCGCAACCCCCACAGCTCGACGGCCAGGGCAGGGTCGTCGGCGGGCGCCGGTGGCAGCAACCCGGACTTCAGGGCCCGGATGGTCAGTCCGTGGGCGGTCTCGGCGTCGAGGGTGAACAGCAGCGGGCGAATCAGGGCGTAGAAATCAGCCATGGGTGAGGTCCTCGGGCAGGGCGTGGCCGGCGTCCGTACGGGTCAGGCGCCAGTGGCGGCGCACGGCGGCGGCCGGCAGCCGATCGTAGAGGTGAGGGAACAGCGCGCCCCCGCGCGAGGGCTCCCAGCGCAGGGCGCTCCCCAGGGAGTCGGCTTCCACCTCCGCCAGTATGATCAGGTCGTCGCGGGCGAAGTGGCGGCGGGCGGTCTCGGCGAGCTGTTCGGCGGTCGAGAAATGAATGAACCCGTCCCGACGATCGTCCGGCGAGCCGGAAAAAGCCATATCATTCTGGAATTGCTGCCATTCTTCCGGTCGGAAGAGCTTGTAGACCAGCTTCAACACGCCTGCTCCTGTTCAGGGGTCACGACAGTTTCGTGTCGTGACGTCGGATTCTTCCAATACCCGCCGGTCTGTCCGGGGCACAAGCGGCCTGCGACCCAGGGAGCGTTCATCCCGTGCCGACTCCGCACGCGGGACGGGCAACGCTCCTTTCACTTCGCTCTCCGGCCGCGCTCCTGGCGTGATGCCGGAGAGCGTCCTTTTTGTTGCGCCGCGGCAATCACGCTGGCGTTAATACCTTGGCTCGCTTATAAACAACCCCTGAGGTGGCGCCTGCCCGCGCGCCATGAGGGGGGGCACTTCGGGTGCCGGTGGGTTGATGGTGTCATCGCCATTGCGATACGTGCTGCCGGCGCTGCCGCTGCGTCGCTATATTTCGTGCTATTACATCTTCGATCTGCCACTGGAGCAGATGGACGACGTGCTGTTGCCGGAACTGGCCAACATCCGCTTCTGTCTGCGGGGTGGCTGGACGGCGATGCTGCCGGGCAGCCCGCCCAGCCCGTGTCCGCGCGCCATGCTGGTGGGCATGCGCACCAAGCCGCTGGCGATTCGCGCCCATGGCCCCATTCGCCTGATGGGTGTCGGGTTGCTGCCGGCGGGCTGGCATGCCCTGTTCGGCGTCGATGCGTCCGAGCTGGCCGATGGCATCCATGACCTGCGCGACATCATTGGTGCCGATGCTGATCGCGCGCTGTGGCGGATGATGGAGGCGCGCGACGACGGGGCGCTGGCCGCTGCCGCCGATGATCTGTTTCTGGCCATGGCGCGGCAGAGCCGGCGCGAATCGCCGTGGTTCATTGATGCCGTGGACAACTGGCTGGTCGGTGCTGGCAATTCCTCGGTGGACGGGCTGGCGGCGCGGCTCGATCTGTCCACCCGCCAGGTCGAGCGGCTGATCAACGGCGTCTATGGCTGCAGCCCCAAGCGGCTGGTGCGCAAGTACCGTTTCCTGCGCGCGGTGTCGGTCATGGTCAACGACGCCGACAGCCGCTGGCTTGACGCAGCCGGCGACGATTTCTACGACCAGTCGCATTTCATCAGGGATTTCAAGGCGTTTTCAGGAATGACGCCGGGTCAGTTCATGGCCCAGAACGCCGCCATCGCCCGGGTGACCATGACGCTCAAGCGCTCTCTGCCGGGATTGTCGCCGCTCGCTCTCATCAGTTGACGGGCGATACCGGAAAATCGCAGAAAGTCGGCTGCAACCGGCTTGACTTCCGCCCTGTGTTTCACACATAAACAAGACGATTTTCGTCTTATTTTAGTCCTGCGAGGAGACGCGCACATGGTGCGGTTGTCCAATCTAGCCGATTACGCCGTGGTTGTCATGTGTCAGGCGGCGATGAGCGCCGATACCCGGCTGTCGGCCGCGGCGGTGTCGGCCGCGACGGCGATTCCGACGCCGACGGTGGCCAAGCTGATGGGCAAGATGTCGCGTGCCGGCCTGCTGGTGTCGTTTCGCGGCGTTGGCGGCGGTTTCGCGCTGGCGCGGCCGGCGTCGGAAATTTCGGTGGCTGAAGTGGTCGAAGCAGTTGACGGGCCGATCGCGCTCACTCATTGCACCGAGCCAGCCAACAGCGCCTGCTGTTCGCGCGATGCCATCTGTTCGCTCAAGCCGCAGTGGAATGTCATCAACCGGACGGTGCGCGAGGCGCTGGCGGGCGTGAGCCTGGCCGATCTGGCGCGGGCATCGCTGCCCGTGGCCGCGGCCATGGGCTTGGACGAGACGGTAAGGCAATAGGCACGATGGCGCAGGACACGCTGGCGACGGTCGAGGATGTCACGGGAACCTACAAGTGGGGCTTCTCGTCCGACGTCGAGTCCGAGTTCGCGCCCAAGGGCCTGAACGAGGACATCGTCCGCTTCATCTCGGCCAAGAAGGGCGAGCCGGCGTGGCTGCTGGAATGGCGGCTGAAGGCCTACCGCCTGTGGCTTGGCATGAAGGAGCCGGACTGGGCGATGGTGCGCTACCCGCCCATCGACTATCAGGATGCTTATTACTATGCCGCGCCCAAGACGGCGCCGACCCTGAAGTCGCTCGACGAGCTCGACCCCGAGATCCGCCGCACCTACGAGAAGCTGGGCATCCCGATCGAGGAGCAGAAGGTGCTGGCCGGGGTCGAGGGCGCCCGCAAGGTCGCGGTCGACGCGGTGTTCGACTCCGTGTCCGTCGCCACCACTTTCCGCGAGGAGCTGGCGAAGGCCGGCGTCATCTTCCTGTCGATCTCGGAGGCGGTGAAGCAGTACCCTGAACTGGTGCGCCAGTATCTGGGCACGGTGGTGCCGATCCACGACAATTATTTCGCCACGCTGAACAGCGCGGTGTTTTCCGACGGCACCTTCGTCTACGTGCCCAAGGGCGTGCGCTGCCCGATGGAGCTGTCGACCTATTTCCGCATCAATGCCGAGAAGACCGGCCAGTTCGAGCGGACGCTGATCGTCGTCGACGAGGGCGGTTACGTCTCCTACCTCGAAGGCTGCACGGCGCCGATGCGCGACGAGAACCAGCTGCACGCGGCCGTGGTCGAGCTGGTGGCGCTGGGGGATGCCGAGATCAAGTATTCCACCGTCCAGAACTGGTATCCCGGCGACAAGGACGGCAAGGGCGGCATCTACAACTTCGTCACCAAGCGCGGCCTGTGCAAGGGCACGCGCTCGAAGATCAGCTGGACCCAGGTCGAAACCGGCTCGGCCGTCACCTGGAAATACCCCAGCTGCGTGCTGGCCGGCGAGGACACGGTGGGCGAGTTCTATTCCGTCGCGGTGGTCAACAACCGCCAGCAGGCCGACACCGGCACCAAGATGATCCACATCGGCAAGAACAGCCGCTCGACGATCATTTCCAAGGGCGTGTCGGTGGGCCATGGCCAGAACACCTATCGCGGCCTGGTCAAGGTGCTGCCCTCGGCGGAAGGCGCGCGCAACTTCACCCAGTGCGACAGCCTGCTGCTGTCGTCCACCAGCGGTGCCCACACCGTGCCCTACATCGAGGTGAAGAACCCCAGCGCGCAGATCGAGCACGAGGCGACCACCTCGAAAATCTCCGACGACCAGCTGTTCTACGCCATGAGCCGTGGCCTGTCGGCGGAAGAGGCGGTGGCGATGATCGTCAATGGTTTCTGCCGCGAGGTGCTGCAGCAGCTGCCCATGGAGTTCGCCGTGGAAGCCCAGAAATTGCTCGGGATCAGCCTTGAGGGCTCGGTCGGCTAGGTCCTCCTGCGGCGGCCCCCGACAGAAGAAAGAACGAATGATGCTGAAAATTGACAACCTGCACGTCGCCGTCGACGGCAAGGAAATCCTCAAGGGTCTGACGCTGGCGCTGGCGCCGGGCACCGTGCATGCCATCATGGGGCCCAATGGCGCCGGCAAGTCGACGCTGGGCTACACGCTGGCCGGCCGCGACGGTTACGACGTGACGGCCGGCACCGCGACACTGGGCGGCCAGGACCTGCTGGCGCTGGCGCCGCACGAGCGCGCCGCCGCCGGGCTGTTCCTCGGTCTGCAGTATCCGGTGGAAATCCCCGGCGTCTCCAACCTCGCCTTCCTGCGCACCGCGCTCAACGCCCAGCGCAAGCTGCGCGGCGAGGCGGAGGTGTCCGCCGGTGACTTCCTCAAGCTGGTGCGGGCCAAGGCCAAGGAGCTGGGGCTCGACCCCGAGATGCTGAAGCGCCCGGTCAATGTCGGTTTCTCCGGCGGCGAGAAGAAGCGCAACGAGATGGTGCAGATGGCCGTGCTCGACCCGAAGATGATGGTGCTCGACGAGACCGACTCCGGCCTCGACATCGACGCCCTGCGGGTGGTCTCCCAGGGCATCAACGCCATGCGCGCGCCGGACAAGACGATCCTGCTCATCACCCACTACCAGCGGCTGCTCGACTATGTGGAGCCGGACTTCATCCACGTGATGGTCGACGGGCGGATCGTCAAGACCGGTGACAAGTCGCTGGCGCTGGAGCTGGAGCGCGAGGGTTACGGAGCGATCGCGGCGTGACCATGGCGACGTCCCTTCCCGGCCGGCGCGACGAGGCCTGGCGCTACAGCGATCTGAAGGCGCTGGAGCGCGCACACGCCCTGCCGGCCAACGACGCCATCGCCGAGGCGGTCACGCTGGCGGACGGCGAGACGCGCCGGCTGGGGCTGGCGCCCGACGACAGCCAGCGCGCGACGCTGACGCTGGAGGTGCCCGCGGGCGTGTCGGCGACGCTGGTCGAGTCGCTGGGCGGCGGTGGCTGGCTTGATCGCGCGGTGACGGTGCGGCTCGGCGCCGGTGCGCGGCTGACCCATGTCATCCTGCAGACCGCCGGGGCGGAGGCAGTGGTGACGGCGGCCTACACGGCGGCGCTGGCGGCGGACGCCCGCTACCAGGTGCATCTGGGCAACGTCGGTGGCGCGCTGGGCCGGGTGGCGATGGACGTCACCCTGGCGACCGGCGCCGACTTCACGCTGGGCGGCGTGCTGCTGGGCAATGCCGGCCAGACGGTGGAACTGGTCAGCCGGGTGGTGCATGCCGAACCCGGCGCCACCAGCCAGCAGACGGTGCGCTCGGTGCTGGCGGGCAAGGCCACGGCCAACTATCTCGGCAAGATTCTGGTGGCGCCGGGCGCCCAGAAGACCGACGCCGCCCAGTCGTCGAAGGCGCTGCTGCTGGCCCGTACCGCCAGCGCCAACACCAAGCCGGAGCTGGAAATCCATGCCGACGACGTGAAATGCGCCCACGGCGCCACGGTCGGCGAGCTGGACGCACAGGCGCTGTTCTACATGGCCACTCGCGGCATCGACCCGGCGGAGGCGCGCGCGCTGCTCACCCAGGCCTTCCTCGGCGACGTGCTGGACGCCATCGCCGACGAGGCGCTGCGCGAGGAGGTGTCGGCGCTGGCCATCGGCCGCCTGCGCGTGCTGGTGGGGGGGGCATGACCATGCTGTCGTTGCGATCCGACTTTCCGGTGTTCGACGCCGATCCGGCGCTGGCCTATCTCGATACGGCGGCGACGGCGCAGAAGCCGCGCGCGGTCGTCGAGGCGATCACGCGGGCCTATGCCACCGACTATGCCACGGTGCATCGCGGCGTCTATCGTCGCAGCCAGGTGATGACCGAGGCCTATGAGGCCGCGCGCGAGACCACGGCGCGCTTCATCAACGCCGCCAGCGCGCAGGAGATCGTCTTCGTGCGCGGGGCGACCGAAGCCATCAACCTGGTGGCCCAGAGCTGGGGCGGCGCCAACCTCGGCCCCGGCGACGAGGTGGTGCTGAGCGAGCTGGAGCATCACAGCAACATCGTGCCCTGGCAGCTGATGCGCGACCGGCTGGGTTTCACTATCAAGGTGGTGCCGATCACCGCCGACGGCGATTTCGACTATGCGGCGGCGGCGACGCTGATCGGCCCGCGCACCCGGCTGGTGGCGGTGACGCACGTTTCCAACGTGCTGGGCACCACCGTCGACATCGCCCGCGTGGCGGCCCTCGCGCATGCCCAGGGCGCGCAGCTGTTGGTGGATGGCTGTCAGGCGGCGCCGCGCACCCGGGTCGACGTGCAGGCGCTGGGCGCCGACTTCTATGTGTTTTCCGCCCACAAGCTCTACGGCCCGACCGGCATCGGCGTGCTGTGGGGGCGCGCGGCGCTGCTGGAGGCGATGCCGCCCTGGCAGGGCGGTGGCGCGATGATCGAGACGGTGACGTTCGAGCACACCACCTTCCTGCCGCCGGCGCAGCGGTTCGAGGCCGGCACGCCGCACATCGTCGGCGCGCTCGGGCTCAAGGCCGCCATCGACTATGTCGAGGGCGTCGGCCTGGCGGCGATCCACGCCCACGAGGCGGCGCTGACCCGCGCCGCGCAAGAGGCGCTGGGCCGCTTCAATTCGGTGCGGGTGCTGGGGCCGGGGCATGCCTCGGGCATCGTGTCGTTTGTCATGGAAGGGGTTCACCCGCACGACATCGGCACCATATTGGATGAGGCCGGTGTGAATATCCGCGCCGGCCATCATTGCGCCCAGCCGCTGATGGATCGTCTGGGCGTGCCGGCGACGGCGCGGGCAAGCTTCGGGCTCTACAGCAACGAGCGGGACGTGGAACGCCTGGCGGAGGGCATGGAAAAGGTCGTGAGGATTTTCCGATGAGCGGGGACGAAACCAGGACCATCGCGGTCGAGACGGTGGCGGCGCCGCCCGAACCGCCGGCGCGCCCGGTGGTCGGCCAGCCGGCCCAGGTGTCGGCGGTGCCGAGCGGCGGCCCGATCGATTTCGTCGAGAGCTTCCTGCGCGAGCCAGCGACCCAGACGCCGGACGACGCGCCCGGCGGCAGCCTCTATGACCGGGTGCTGGATGCGCTCAAGAATATTTTCGACCCCGAGATTCCGGTCAATATCTATGACCTCGGGCTGATCTACGGCCTCGACATCGACGAGGGCCATGTCGACGTCACCATGACGCTGACCACGCCGCATTGCCCGGTCGCGGAGTCGATGCCGGGCGAGGTCGAGACCCGGGTGGGCGCGGTGCCGGGCGTCGGCTCGGTGACGGTCAGCCTGGTGTGGGACCCGCCCTGGGACCCGCAAAAGATGTCGGACGAGGCCAAGCTCGAACTGGGCATGTTGTAACCGCGCCCGTTGCAAGGAGTACGCGATGACGACCGTAACCCGACCCACCGCCCGCAAGGCCGCCCTCACCGTGACGGACGCCGCCGCCGAGCGGATCGCCGCCCTGCTGGCCCAGCGTGGCCAGCCGTCGGCCGGCCTGCGCCTGTCGACGCCCCAGAAAGGCTGCTCGGGCTTCAGCTACGCGGTCGACTATGTCGACACGCCCAATCCGATGGACGAGGTGGTCGAGACACCGGGTGGCCGCCTGTACATTGATTTCACCGCCCTGCTCAAGGTGATCGGTTCGCAGATGGACTGGAAGGACGATGTGTTCACTTCCGGCTTCGTGTTCACCAATCCCAACGAGACCGGTCGCTGCGGCTGCGGCGAGAGCTTCACCGTCTGAACGGCACTGCCCGGCCGCTCAGCGCGGCCCGATGACATCCTCGACATAGACCAGCGCCCGGCCGGTGGCGACGACGCGGCCATCGCCGCCGGTGCACTGCGTTTCCAGGTCCACCAGATGCTTCTCCGGGCGCAGGCGGGTGATGGTGACGCGGGCGGTCAGCGCCTCGCCGACCAGCGCCGGGTGGCGATATTCGGTTTCCTGCTTGAGGTAGTTGGTACCCAGCCCCGGCAGCTTGACCCCCAGCAGATAGGAAAACAGTCCGCCGATCAGCGGTTCCGGCAGTTCGCCCGCCGGCATCGGCGCGCCGCCCAGCGCCACATAGTCGGCGACGTCCTGGCTGGAAAAGGCGCGGCTGGTCTCGACGCTGTCGCCAACGTTCATGGCAGGGTCTCCGGGTCCGGGGTTGCATCAGCCAGATCGTCGTCCGGCAGATCGTCGTCGGGCAGGGCGAACGCCATGGTGCCGTCGCAGGTCACGGTGCCGTCGGCAATCCGGCTGACGCTGACGCCGAGGTCGGCGATGCCATCGGCCACCCGGTCGAGCCGCACCGCGAAGCACATCGGCTCGCCGGCGAAGGTGGGGGCGGGGAAGCGGATCGCCTGGCCGACCTGGCGGGCGCCGGGCAGCACCTCGCCGGCCAGCCCGCGCAGGATCGAGCACAGCAGCACGCCATGCGCGACGGTGCGGCCGAAGCGGGTGCGGGCGGAGAATTCCGGGTCGACGTGGATCGGGTTGTCGTCCCCCGACAGGGCGGCGAAGCGGTCGAAGTCCGCCTGGGTCAGCGTACGGGCGATGCTGCGGGTGGCGGCTCGCGGTTCGGAAGGCGGGGTCATGCGGCCTGGTCCATCTGTTTGAGAAGATGCTTCTGGATCTTGCCGGCCGCCGTGCGCGGGAAGTCGCTCACCGTGACGAACTGCCGGGGCACCTTGTAGGCGGCCAGCCGGCTGCGGCAGAAGGCGGCCAGCGTGTCGGCGTCGGGCGCGTCATGGCCCGGTCGCGGCAGGATGAAGGCGCGGCCGACCTCGCCCCAGCGGCCGTCCGGCACGCCGATGACGGCGGCCTCCAGCACCGCGGGGTGCTCGGCCAGCACGTTCTCGACTTCCGCCGGATAGACGTTCTCGCCGCCGGAGATGAACATGTCCTTGATGCGGCCGACGATGTAGAAATAGCCATCCGCGTCCTGGCGGCCCAGATCGCCGGATTTCAGCCAGCCATCGCTGAACGCCGCCGCCGTCGCCTCCTCGCGCCGCCAGTAGCCTGGCGTGATGCCGGGGCCGGAAAACCACAGCTCGCCCGCCTCGCCCGGCGCCACGTCCTGGCCGTCGGGGCCGACCAGCCGCACCTGGGCCAGCAGTTGCGGCTTGCCGACCGAGCCGATGCGGGTCGGCGCGTTCTCGGGGTCCATGATGAACAGGGTGGGGCCGGTCTCGGTCATGCCCATGCCGTTGCACACCCGCACCCCGCGCGCGAGGTAGAGGCTGACCAGCGTGTCGGGCAGCGGCGCGCCGCCGCAGCCCCAGTGCCGCACGCGGGACAGATCGACCTCGCCGAAGCGCGGATGCAGGCTGAGCTGCTGGTAGACCGCCGGCACCGCAAACAGGGTGTCGAGGTCGCCGGCGGCGATCAGGTCGAGGGTGCGGTCGGCATCGAAGCCCGGCGTCACCAGCACCCGGCCGCCGGCGATCAGTGTCGGCAGTGTGTGCAGATTGATGCCGGCGGTATGGAACAGCGGCAGGAAGTTCAGCGTGGTGTCGCGCCCGGTGATGCCGACCGCCTGGCCGATGTTGATGAAGTTGGCCAGCGCCATGCCGTAGGTCTGGATCACGGCCTTGGGCAGGCCGGTGGTGCCGGAGGTGTAGAGCAGATACCAGATGTCGGCCGCCGGCCAGCGGTCGCGGCCTTGCAGTGGCGCCGCGATGGCGGCCAGGCGACTGTCGTAGTCGCCATCGAAATCGACGCACACCAGCCCCAGCTGGGCGGCGACCGTCGCGTCCTCGGTGCCGTGGAACAGCAGCCGTGGCGTCGCATCGGTCACCAGCGGCCGCAGCTCCTCGGCCGGCATCCGCCAGTTCAGCGGCACCAGGATGGCGCCGCGCTTGGCGCAGGCGAACAGCAGCTCGAAAAAGGCGATGCGGTTGCGGCACAGCACCGCCACCCGGTCGCCGGCCTCGACGCCGTGATCGGCGAGCAGACGGGCGGCGCGCGCCGCCCGGTCGTCAAGCTCGGCATAGGTGACGGCGCGGCCGGTGGCGACTTCCGCCATCGCCGGCTGGTGCGGCGACAGCAGCGCCCGTTTGGCGGTCAGGTCGAACAGGTCGGTGATCATGCGAACACTCTCCCCAGGTTGATCCCCATGTCGGCCGGGTTGTCCCGGTCTGTCGTTTGGCGTCTCAGCGGGCTTTCGGCGCCGGCGTCAGGCCGAAGGCCATGAAGTCGCCGGCGGCGGCGGCGACCTCGGCGGCGGACAGGCTGTCGTCCCACACGCCGTAGCGCAGGCCGAGAAACACGTTCATGCCGATCAGCGCCCAGGCCCGCACCTCGTCGTGGCCGGGCCGGATTTCGCCGCGCTCGCCGGCGACGGCGAGGTTGCGCCGGTAGGCCTCCTCGAACACCGCGTAATAGTCGCGGTAGGCGTCCTCGGCGACGAACTGCGCTTCCATGACGATGCGGTAGAGGTCCTTGTGCGCCCGTACGAACTCGATGAACGCTTCCAGGCCGATGCGTTCGGCGACGATACGGTTGGGCGCGCTCTCCACCCGTTCGGCGATCCATTTGCGCGTCAGGTGGCCCATGTGGGACACCAGCGCCCGGAACACCTGCTCCTTGCTGTCGAAGTAGGTGTAGAAGCTGCCCAGCGCCGCGCCGGCCCGCTGGGTGATGCCGGTGATCGACGCCTCATGATAGCCGCGCTCGCCGAATTCGGCTGCCGCCGCCTCCAGCAGTTTCGCCAATGTCCGGCGCCCGCGCTCGGTGCGCGGCACCTTGTTCGAAGGTGAGGTCGCGTTGTGCATGGCGCCGACCTTGGCCTCTACCCTCCCCATTAGGCAAGCCTTCTAACTTGAATGTTGACTCATGTTTCACTCTAACGCATGGTTACCGGGAAGCACAAGCCCCCGGTCAAGGGGGTCGCCGGCGTCGCGGACGCCATCAACTGGGGGGAACGCCGGGCATGCCCGAGACCGTGACCAGAACTGCCGTCCTGTCGGCCTGCGATGACGCGGGCAGCGGCCGGCCGTTGCTGCTGGTGCATGGCTGGGGTGTTCATGCCGGCTTCTTCCGCCATCAGAGGTCGGCGCTGGCCGGCCATTTCCGGGTGATCGCGCCGGACCTGCGCGGGCACCGCCGTGCCTACCGGCCGGGCGAGCTGCCGACAGTGCCGATGCTGGCGGATGATCTGCGCGCGCTCGCCGAGGCGCTCGACCTGCGCGAGGCGCTGGTGGTGGGCTGGTCGATGGGCGCGCTGGCGCTGTGGCGGGCGCTGGCCGAGGGGCTGGCGCCGCGCGTTGCCGGCATGGTGGTGATCGACATGACGCCGCGTGTCCTCAACGGAGCCGACTGGACGCTGGGGCTGCTCGGTCAGCCCCCCGCCGGCCCTGCCTTTGCCGGCCAGCTGGCGGCGGCGATCGCGGCGATGCGGGCCGACTGGCCCGGCTATTGCCCGCGGGTGGCCCGGCGCATTTTCGCCGCCGGCCATGATGCCGAACGCCAGGCGCTGATGGACTGGTGTACGGCCGAGATTGCCGGCAACGACGGCGCGACGATGGCGAGCCTGTGGGAATCGCTGACGGCGGAAGATGTCCGCCACCTGCTGCCGGGCATCACCACCCCGACCCTGATCGCCCATGGCGCGCTGAGCCAGCTCTATGGCCCGGCGACCGCCGACTATCTTGAACAGACGTTGCCGGTCGCGTCCCGGCGGGCGTTCGCCAGTTCCGGCCATGCGCCCCATCTGGAGGAGCCCGAGGCGTTCAACCGGGCCCTCGTCCGCTTTGCCGACGCGCTGCCGGGCAGGGCGCCGGCGTCTGTAACCGTACCCACATCACCAGCATAATCCGGGAGGAATACCCCATGACGACCAACAGAAAATCGGTGATCGCGTTGCTCAACCTTGGCGCTGCCGCCATCGGCCTGAGTGCCGCCATGCCGGCGCTGGCCCAGGAGGTCGCGGCCAACGACGCCGACAACGCCTACGGCGACATCATCGTCACCGCGCGGCGCCGGGCGGAAAGCCTGCAGGACGTGCCGCTGTCGGTGTCCGCCTTCAGCGCCGAGGCGCTGGAGCAGCGCGGCGCGCCGGACATCACCACCTTGCAGCAGACGACGCCCAACCTCACCCTGCAGGTGGCGCGCGGTTCCAACTCGACGCTGATCGCCTTCATCCGCGGCGTTGGCCAGCAGGACCCGCTGTGGGGCTTCGAGCCCGGCGTCGGCCTGTATGTCGACGACGTCTACATCGCCCGGCCGCAAGGCGCGGTGCTCGACATTTTCGACATCGAGCGCATCGAGGTGCTGCGCGGGCCGCAGGGCACGCTTTATGGCCGCAACACCATCGGCGGCGCGGTGAAATATGTCACCAAGCGGCTGGCCGACGAGCCGACCTTCAAGATCAAGGGTGCCTACGGCAGCTATGACCAGCGCGAACTGGTGACCTCGGGCTCGCTGCCGCTGGGCGACAAGGTGGCGGTTGGTGCGGCGCTGGCCATCTACAAGCGCGACGGCTTCGGCAAGAACCTCAACACCGGCGCCGAGCATTACAACAAGGACGTGATCGCCGGCCGGGTGAGCGTCGAGTTCACGCCGACCGACGATCTCTCCATTCGCTTCGCCGCCGACCGTACCGATGACGAATCCAATGCCCGCCACGGCTACCGCGAACTGCCCGGTGTCGCCGGAAACCCGCCGGTGCTCGATGACGTCTACGACACCAATGCCGGCCTGGGCGACGACAATAACGTCGAGACCCAGGGCGTCTCCGGCACCATCGAGTGGAACGTCAACGACGTGTTCACGCTGAAGTCGATCACCGCCTACCGCGAGGGCAACACCCAGACCAACATCGACTTCGACGGCACGCCGGCAGGCATCCTCGACGTGCCGGCCTATTACAAGGACAACCAGTTCAGCCAGGAACTGCAGGTGCAGTTCGGCACCGACCGGCTGAAGGGTGTGGCCGGCCTCTATTATATGGACTCGATGGCCTCGGGCGCCTTCGACACCGTGGCCGGCGCCTTCGGTATCGCCATCCTGACTTCGGGTCGGGTCGATACCAAGAGCTTCGCGGCCTTCACCGACTTCAGCTACGACGTGACCGACAAGTTCGCGGTGTCGCTGGGCGGTCGCTACACCCGGGACAAGAAGGACGGCACGGTCTATCGCGCCAACTACCTCGGCAACCGCAGCCCGGCCTTCGGTGGCCCCGATGCGGCGCCGACGCTGGTGCGCACCGACTACAGCAACGACCGCACCTTCGAGGAATTCACCCCGCGCGTCAGCCTGAGCTACAAGGCGACCGACGACATCAACCTCTATGCCTCCTACGGGCGCGGCTTCAAGTCGGGCGGCTTCGACATGCGCGGTGACGCCATCCTGACGCCGAGCACGGTCGACGGCTACGATCCGGAAACCGTCGACTCGTTCGAGCTGGGCATGAAGGGCAGCTTCCTCGACCGCCGCGTCATGCTGAATCTCGCCGGCTTCTACTCCAAGTACAAGGGCCAGCAGATCACCACCCAGGTGCCAGACCTCTTTGGTGGCATCGCCAGCTTCGTCGACAACGTCGGCAAGTCGGAGATCTGGGGCCTGGAACTGGAAGGTCGGGTGACGGCGAGCGAGCATCTGTTCGCCACCTTCGCGGTGGGCTACATCAAGACCAAGTTCGAACAGTTCCTCACCTACGATCTGGCGAGCGACCAGTATATCGACGTGTCGGACCAGCGGGTGTTCCAGAACACGCCGAAGTGGACCGCCAACCTGTCGACCACCTATACCCGCGACCTGCCCAATGACATGGGCAACATGGCGCTCACCGGCTCGGTGTCGCTGCGTTCCGACTATTCGATGTTCGAGACGCCGACGCCGGCGTTGGATCAGGACGGCTATGCGCTGGTCGACCTCTCCCTGGTGTGGACGTCGGCCAGCGAGCATTGGCAGGTCGGCCTGCACGGCCGCAACCTCACCGACAAGCAGTATCGCGTCGGCGGCTACAATTTCGGCGTTGCCACCTACAACAACGCGGTGATCGGCTTCTACGGCCCGCCGCGCACCTTCACCGGCACCGTCGAGTTCCGTTTCTAGTCCCGGACCGCTGGCCGCCGGTTCCGCCTTCGGGTAAGGAACCGGCGGCATTTCCTTGGGCCAAGACAGGCAGGCAGATGGACAGTCAGATCCCGATCCCCATGGCGCGGGAAAATCCGGCGGCGGAAAAGCCCGGCTATCGCGCCGTCGTGCTGGCGATGCTGATCCTCGTCTACACCTTCAACTTCATCGACCGGCAGATCATCGGCATCCTGGCGGGCCCGATCAAGGCGGACCTGCAGCTCAGCGACACCCAGCTCGGCCTGATGGGCGGGCTGGCGTTCGCCTTGTTCTATACGGCGCTGGGCATCCCCATCGCCTGGGCCGCCGACCGCACCAGCCGGACCTGGATCATGACCGTCGCACTGGCGCTGTGGAGCGGCTTCACCGCCCTGTGCGGGTTCGCCACCAATTTCTGGCAGCTGTTCCTGTGCCGGCTTGGCGTCGGCGTCGGCGAGGCCGGCGGCGTGGCGCCGGCCTATGCGCTGATCGCTGACTATTTCCCGCCGGCCTCGCGCGCCCGGGCGCTTGCCGTCTACAGCTTCGGCATTCCGGTGGGCTCGGCGGCCGGCATCCTGCTCGGCGGCTGGATCGCCGACGTCATCGACTGGCGGGCGGCATTCATCATCGTCGGCCTGGCGGGCGTGGCGCTGGCGCCGCTGTTCCGTCTGGTGGTGCGGGAGCCGGCGCGCGGCCGCCACGACCCGGTGCCCGCCACCACGGTGGCACCGCGCTTTGCCGAAGTGCTGAAGACTCTCGCCGGCAAGCCCGGTTTCTGGGGCCTGTCGTTCGGTGCGGCCTCCTGCTCGGTGCTGGGCTATGGCCTGATCTTCTGGCTGCCGTCGTTCTTCGCCCGCAGCTATGGCCTCACCCTGGTCGAGGTCTCGCACTTCTATGGCGCCATCATCCTGATCGGCGGCGTCATCGGCATCTGGGCCGGCGGCTGGCTCGGCGACCGGCTGGGTCATGGCGACAAGCGGGCCTATGCCCGCATCCCCGCTGTTGCCTTCCTGATCGCCGTGCCGTGCTACGCCGCCGGGGTGCTGTCGACCTCGCTGCCGCTGACCTTCGTGCTGTTCCTGATGCCCCAGGCGCTCGGCCTGATGTGGCTGGGGCCGGTGCTGTCGGCGGTGCAGCATCTGGTGCCGGCGGCGATGCGCTCCACCGCCTCGGCGATCTTCCTGTTCGTCAACAATCTGGTGGGCATCGGCTTTGGCACGCTGTTCTTCGGCCTGGTGTCGGACGCCTTCAACCAGCGCTTTGGTGACGAATCGCTGCGCTATGCCATTCTCGTCGGTCTGGTGTTCTATCTGGTCAGCGCCAGCCTGTTCTGGTGGGCCTCCCGCCGGCTGCCGCGCGACTGGCACGCCTGAGCAGACCGGCCCGTCTGGCTAGCGGCGGCCCAACTCCCTAGCGGCGGGACGGCAGCTTGCCTTTGAAGCCGAGCCACAGCGCGCCGAAATAGGCGATCGCGCCCAGCAGCGCGGTGCCGCCCAGTGCCGCCTCGGCGCGCAGGCGTGGCAGCTGGTAGGCCAGTTCGGCGATCGGCTGGGTGCCCAGCGCCAGCGCGACGGCCAGTGTGGCCGAGGCCGCTCCGATCACCAGGGCGCTGCGCTTGAAACGGCTGTCGAACGCGAACAGCCCGCGCCGGTGGGCCAGCCAGCCGACGATGCCGATGTTGAGCCAGGCGCCCAGCGAGGTCGCCAGCGCCAGGCCGACCTGGGCCAGCGGCCCCATCAGCACCACCTTCAGCGCCACGTTGGCGGCGATGGCGGTCAGCGAGGCCTTGAGCGGCGTCGCGGTGTCGCCCCGGGCGTGGAAGCTCGCCACCACCGAGCGGATGAGCACGAAGGCGACCAGCCCCAGCGCATAGGCGGCCAGCGTCTGGCCGGCGGCGGTCGCGGCGGCGGCGTCAAAGCGGCCGCGCTGGAACAGGCCGGTCATGATCAGGGTTGGTGTCATCAGGAAGGCGACCACGCACGGCGCCGCCAGCAGCAGGGTGAATTCCATGGCGCGGTTCTGCGCCCGCGCCGCGCCGTCCTCGTCGCCGGCGGCGATCTTCTTGGCCATTTCCGGCAGCAGCACCGTGCCCGCGGCAATGCCGATGACGCCGACCGGCAGCTGGTTGATGCGGTCGGCATAATAGAGCGCCGACAGCGCGCCGGTGCTGAGGAAGCTGGCGATGATGGTGTCGGCGAACAGCGCGATCTGCACCCCCATCGAGCCGATGGTCGCCGGCCCCAGCGCCTTGAAGAACTGGCGGGTGTCGGCGTCCAGCGCCGGTTTCAGCCAGCGCGGCGCCGCGCCGGCCCGTCTGGCGGCTCCCCACAGCAGGGCGAGCTGGGCGATACCGGCGGCCAGCACGCCCCAGGCGGCGGCATGGCCGACGGTGGGGAACCACCGCCACGACACCAGGCCGGCGATCATCATCACGTTCATCAGCACCGGCGCTGCCGCCGCCGCGGCGAAGCGCTCGCGCGCGTTCAGCGTGCCGGCCAGCACGGTCATGCAGGAAATCAGCAGCAGATAGGGGAAGGTGATGCGGGTCAGCTCCACCGCCAGCGCGAACTTGGCCGGGTCGGCGTCGAAGCCGGGCGCCAGCAGCTTCAGCAGCCAGGGCGTGGCGGCCAGCGCCGCCGCCAGCAGGCCGAGCTGGACCAGCAGTTGCAGCGAGAAGATACGGCTGGCGAAGCGCGCCGCCGCCGTCTCGCCCTCGGTGGCGCGGACCCGGCTGTAGCTCGGCACGTAGGCGGTGTTGAAGGCACCCTCGGCAAAGATCGCCCGGAAGTGGTTGGGCAGGCGGAAAGCGATCAGGAAGGCGTCCGCCACCGGACCGGCGCCAAGAATGGCGGCCATCAGGATGTCGCGACCGAAGCCGACGACGCGGCTTGCCAGCGTCCACGCGCCCACCTGCCCGATTTGCTTGCGCATTGCCTGCCCCTGCCCGGTTGAAACAACGTCCGGCTGTGCGTGCGCGCTTAGCCGATCGCCGCGCCAAGGTCACGCCGCAAGCGGTGCGGCTCGGCCCTGGTGGTTACGACGCGTTAATGCCTCTGCGACTATGGTCGTAGCGACTCAATGATTTAGGGAATTTCCACCATGTCCTTCCTGGCGCAGCTCAACCTGTCGCGCAAGCTGACCCTGCTGGTGGTCGCCATCAGCGTCGTCGGTCTGACGGCGATGTCGCTGTTGATCTCCAACCGTGTCGGTGATGCCGCGCGTCAGGACGCCGAACGCTACCAGCAGCAGCTGGCCAAGGGCACGGCGGGCGAGATTGGCGCCGACATCGATCACGGCTTTCAGGTGGCGCGCGGTCTGGCGCACAGCCTGGCGGCGCTGAAGGCGAGCGGGGTCACCGATCGCGCCGCCTTCGACGCGGTCCAGCGCGAACTGCTGGCGGCCAATCCGGCGTTGCTGGGCGTGTGGACCGGCTGGGAACCCGATGCGCTGGATGGTCGTGACGCCGAGTTCGTCGGCAAGCCGGGCCATGACAGCACCGGCCGTTACGTGCCCTACTGGAACCGTGGTGCCGGCAGCATCAATGTCGAGGCGCTGATCGACTACGACAAGCCGGGTGCCGGCGACTATTACCAGCTCGCCTTCAACAGCGGCCGGGAAGTGGCGCTGGAGCCCTACGTCTATGCCGTGGGCGGCAAGGACATGCTGATCACCTCGCTGGTGGTGCCGGTGCGGGTCGGCGACAGGATTGTCGGTGTCGCCGGCGTCGACATCGCGCTCGATACCTTGCAGCAGTCGATCGGCAAGCTGCGGCCGATGGAAACCGGCCGCGTCTCACTGGTCTCCAGCAGTGGCGCCTGGCTCGCCTATGGCAAGACGGATCAGCTCGCCAAGCCGGTGAAGGCGTCCGAACCGTCGCTGGCGGCGGCGGCCGCCGCCACCGCCCAGGGCCGGGAGACGACGCTGGTCAGCACGCTCGCCAGCCTCGGCGCCGAGGCCATGTCGGTGGCGGTGCCGATCGCGCTGGGTGACACCGGCAGCCGCTGGGGCGTGATTGTCAGCATCCCCGAGGCGACCATTCTGGCGCCGGTGCATCAGACCCGGATGCTGCTGCTGATCGTCGGTGTCATCGTCGCCGCCGTCACCGGGCTGGCGTGCTGGCTGGCCGTCGACCGCCTGCTGGGCCGTCCGCTGGGCGCCGTCACCAACGCCGTCGCCCGGATCTCGGGCGGCGCGCTGGATACCGTGGTCGCCGGTACCGAGCGTCGTGACGAGGTCGGTCAGCTCGCCCAGGCCATCGACGCCTATCGCCTGGCACGCCAGGACGAGGAGAAGATGCGCGTCGAGCAGCAGGCGATGCAGGCCGAACAGGAGCGGATGCGGCTGGAACAGCAGCGCATGGAGGCCGAGCAGGCCCGCCTGCGCGCCGAGCAGGAGGAAAGCCGCGCCGAGGCCGAGCGCCAGCGCCAGCAGGCGATGCAGACGCTTGCCGACGAATTCTCCCATGTGGTGGGCTCGATCGCCAGCCTGGTGTCGAGCGAGGCGGTGAAGCTGCAGGGCGAAGCCGCCGACATGAGCCGCACCGCCCATGCGACCTCCAGCCAGTCGACCACGGTGTCGGAGGCGGCGGACGATGCGTCGGCCAACGTCCAGACGGTGGCGACGGCGACCGAGGAACTGGCGGCGTCGGTGCAGGAAATCGGCCGGCAGGTGACGGTGTCGCGCGACATGACCCGGCGTGCCGTCGACGAGGCGGAGAACATGCAAGGTGAGTTCCGCGCGCTGGAGGAAACCGCCCGCAAGATCGGCGACGTCGTCGAGCTGATCAACCAGATCGCCAGCCAGACCAATCTGCTGGCGCTCAACGCCACCATCGAGGCGGCGCGTGCCGGCGACGCCGGCAAGGGCTTCGCCGTGGTGGCCTCGGAGGTGAAGAGCCTCGCCACCCAGACCGCCAACGCGACCGACGAGATCGCCCGCCAGATCGCCGACGTGCAGAACGCGGCCACCCGCTCGGTGGCGGCCATCACTGGCATCAGCCAGACCATCGGCCAGATGAGCGAGGTCACCACCACCATCGCGTCGGCCATCGAACAGCAGGGCGCGGCGACCCAGGAAATCGCCAGCAGCGTCCAGAATGTCGCTGCCGGCACCGGTCAGGTGTCGCACACCATCGCCGAGGTGCGGGAGTCCGCCCGCTCGGCCGGTCAGTCGGCGAGCGAGCTGCTGTCCAGCGCCGAGGCACTGGCCAGCCACGCCCATCGCCTGCAGACCCAGGCGGAAAGCTTCGTGGATCGCATCAAGGCGGCCTGAGGCCGCGGGGGCGTATCAAGGCGGCCTGAGGCCGCGGGGGCGTATCAAAGCGGCCTGAGGCCGCGGGAGGGCCGCCGCCGTCAGGGCTGCACGCGCTCGGCCTTGAACGGCCGGCGCAGCAGCCGCTCGATGGTGGCCTCGACGCCGGCGTCGTTATAGAGCAGATCGACCACCGCCTCGGTGATGGGCATGTCCACGCCGAGGCGGCTGGCCGCTTCCAGCAGCACCGGCGCGGTGTAGGCGCCCTCCGCCACGCTGTTGCGGCTGGCGAGAATGTCGTCCATCCGCTTGCCCTCGCCGATGGCGAAACCGAGGCTCATGTTGCGGGACTGTGTGGAGGAACAGGTGAGGATGAGATCGCCCAGCCCCGACAGGCCGGACAGCGTTTCCGCCTGCGCCCCCTTGGCCAGCCCGAAGCGCAGCATTTCCGCGTAGCCCCGGGTGATCAGCGCCGCCCGCGCGTTCTCGCCCAGCTGGCGTCCGGCGGCGACGCCACAGGCGATCGCCAGCACGTTCTTCACGGCACCGCCGACCTCCGCGCCGATCAGGTCGTCGCTCCAGTAGGGGCGGAAGGTGGTCTGGCCGAGCGCCGTCATCAGCTGATCGCCCATCGCCTGCGACTGGCAGGCCAGCGTGATCGCGGTGGGCAGGCCACGCGCCACTTCCGCCGCGAAGGTCGGGCCGGAGAGCACGGCCAGCGGGCGGCCCGGCGCCACCTGCGCCGCGACCTCGGTCATCAGCAGGCCGCTGCCCTGTTCGATCCCCTTGGCGCACAGCACCACCGGCACCCGCGCCGCAAGCACGGCGGCGAGATCGGCGAGCACGGCGCGCAGGAACTGGGCCGGCGCCACCAGCAGCAACGCGTCGCACGCCGCCAGGTCGGTGAAGGCGCCGGTCGCCCGCACCACCGGGTCGAGTGTCACGCCGGCGAGGTAGGTGCGGTTCTCGTGGATGGCGTTGATGTCGGCCACCACCTGCGGCTCGCGCGCCCACAGCACCACGTCACGTCCGGCGCGGGCGGCTACCTGGGCCAGCGCCGTACCCCAGGCGCCACCACCGACCACGCCGATTCGCTGCATCTCGCTCATGCCTTCACTCCTGCTCCTGGTGCCCGGGCGGCGTTGGGATCAAGCGGCCAGCGAGCGCGCGCCGGCGCGTCCAGGCCATCGGTCAGCCCCAGCCGGAACCGCTCCAGGCCTGCCCAGGCGATCATCGCCGCGTTGTCGGTACACAGCCAGCCCGGCGGTGCGATGAACGGCAGCCCCTGCCGGTTCGCCAGTGCTTCCAGACCCGCGCGGATGGCGCTGTTGGCGGCGACCCCCCCGGCGACCACCAGCGCCGTCACGTCCGGTGCCAGGTCGAGTGCGCGGCGGGTGCGGTCGAGGATGCTGTCGACCACCGCCGCCTGGAAGCTGGCGCACAGGTCGGCCTTGTCGGTGTCGTCGGGGGTGCCCAGCTTGCCGGCCTCGCGCAGCACCGCCGACTTCAGCCCGGCGAAGGAGAAATGTGGCTCCGCGGTGCCCTTGAGCGGGCGCGGCAGATCGAACCGGCACGGATCGCCGCGTCTGGCCCAGCGTTCCACCGCCGGGCCGCCAGGGTAGCCCAGCCCCAGCAGCTTGGCCACCTTGTCGAAGGCCTCGCCCGCCGCGTCGTCGATGGTGGTGCCGAGCCGGCGATAGGCGCCCACGCCCTCCACCCGCAGCAGCTGGCAATGGCCGCCGGAGACCAGCAGCAGCAGGTAGGGAAAGGGGACGTCGCCCACCAGTCGGGGTGACAGTGCATGGCCCTCCAGGTGGTTGACGGCGATCAGCGGCTTGCCGGTGGCCACCGCCAGCGCCTTGCCGGTGACCAGCCCGACCATCACCCCGCCGATCAGGCCGGGTCCGGCAGTGGCGGCAATGGCGTCGATGTCGGCGAGGCGCAGATTGGCGTCGGCGAGCGCCGCCTCCACCATCGGCGCCAGCCGTTCGGCATGGGCGCGCGCCGCCACCTCGGGCACGACGCCGCCATAGGGGCGGTGCTCCTCCTCCTGGCCGGCGACGCGGTTGGCGAGAATCGTCTTGTCGGCGCGCACGATGGCCGCCGCCGTTTCGTCGCAGCTCGACTCAAGCCCAAGGATGATCGTTTCGTCCAACGGCGGACCTCTCTATAAGCGGGGCCGTGCTTAACAGAGGTGCATCGTGTCGCCAAAGTCCAAACTCATACTCGGAACCCGGGGCAGCCCGCTGGCGCTGGCCCAGGCGCACATGGTGCGCCGGCTGCTGGCGGCCTCGCTCGCCCGTCCGGAAGACAGCATCGAGGTGCTGGTGCTCAAGACCAGCGGCGACCGCATTCAGGACCGGCCGCTGTCCGAGGTCGGCGGCAAGGGCCTGTTCACCCGCGAACTGGACGAGGCGCTGGAGGATGGCCGCATCGATCTGGCCGTCCACTCGATGAAGGACGTACCGACCCGGCTGCCCGATTTCATGGCGCTGGCGGCCGTGCTGCCACGCGAGGATGTGCGTGACCGCCTGCTGGGCGCGGCCAGCATCGCCGGCCTGGCGCCCGGCGCGCGCGTCGGCACCTCGTCGCTGCGGCGCGGCGCGCAGATGAAGGCGGCCCGGCCCGACCTTGTGATCGTGCCGTTTCGCGGCAACGTCGAGACCCGGCTGGCCAAGCTGGAGCGCGGCGAGGCGGACGCCACGCTGCTCGCCGCCGCCGGCCTCAACCGGCTTGGCATGGGGCATGTCGGCACGCCGGTCCCGGTCGACGTGCTGCTGCCGGCGCCGGCCCAGGGCGCGGTGGGCGTCACCGTGCGGGCCGACGACACCCCGTTGCGGGCGGCGGTGGCGGTCCTTGATCACGCGCCGACCGCCATCTGCGTGGCCGCCGAGCGGGCGTTCCTCGCGGCGCTCGACGGGTCCTGCCGCACGCCGATCGCCGGCTGGGCGCGGCTGGGCGCCGACGGTGGGCGACTCACCTTCTCCGGCCAGGTGCTGACCCCCGATGGCGCCCACGACGTTGCCGGCGAACGGGTCGGGTCGCCGGCCGACGCGGCGGCGATCGGCGCGGATCTGGCGGCCGATCTCAAGGCGCGCGGTGGCCCGGCGATCACCGCCCTGTTCGGCTGATGGCGCGGGTGCTGGTCACCCGGCCGGCGGCCGACAGCGCGCGGCTGGCGGCGCGGCTGCGCGCCGCCGGCCACACGGTGTGCGAGTCGCCGCTGCTGGAGGTGGTGCCGGTCGCCTGGACGCTGCCGGACCCGTTGCCCGAGGCGAGCATGTTCACCAGCCGGCAGGCGCCGGCGGCGCTGGGTGACGTACCCGCCGTCCTGCGCGATCTGCCGGTGTTCCCGGTCGGGCCGGGGACGGCCGCCGCCGCCCGTGCCGCCGGCTTCACCGATGTGCGGGCCGATGGCGACGGCGATCAGCGCCGGCTGGTGGAGCAGGTGGCGGCCAGCGGTTCCCGGTCCGTGCTGTTCCTGTCCGGCGCCGAGGTGCGGGGCGATCCGGTCGGCGCGCTGGGCGCACTCGGCATCACGGCCGAGCGGCGAGTCGTTTATGAGGCCCATCTGGCGGAGACTTTCTCGCCCGAGGCCGGCGCGGCGCTGACGGGCAACGCGCTGGACTGGGTGCTGCTGTTCTCGCCGCGCACGGCGCGTCGCTTCCGTCAGCTCTACGAGGCGCTGGGGGGCGCGCGGCCCGGCATCCTGCGGCCTGATACGCTGCGGCTGGGCTGCATGAGCGCCGCCGTCGCCCGGCCGGTCCGCGACGGTGGCTGGCAGTCGGTGGTGATCGCGGAGGCCGCCACCGAGGCGGCGCTGCTGGCGGCGACGGCCCTTGCATAGCCTGCGCGTGGGTGCAGGATGTCAACGATACTGCCATCCTGGACGCGATTCAGGCTGTCATGATCGGGGTTAGACCTTGATTCACGCGCCAGGTCTCCCCTACCTGAAGCGATCATCGCCGGGGCGACACGCCTCGGGTCATCAGCCGGAGGGTATCGAGGAATGAGCGACCAGACGTCCAGCGATGATCCGCGGCTGTCGAGCCTTGCCGAAGAGGCGCGCGCCATGCGGGGCCAGGCGGTGCCACCGGCGGCACCGCCGCGCACGAGCAGTGGCTGGCCATGGGCGCTGACCGGGCTCGCCATTGCCTTCGCCGCCGGCCTGCTCGGCAACCCGTGGTTCGAGTCCAAGGTGCGGTCGTATCTGCCGGAAGCGCTGCGCCGGCCGGCGGCCAGCGCCGACACCAGCGGACTGGACAGTCGCCTGATGGCGCTTGAAACCCGCGTCGGTGCGCTGGAGGCCCGCCCGTTGCCGTCGGTGCCCCCGTTGCCGGCCGCCACCGAGCCGGCCGGGGTGCCCGCGGACACGCCGGCGCCGGCAATCGCTGTCGGCCCGGCGCTGGAGCAGCGGCTGGCGGCGGCGGAAGCCAAGCTCGCCGCGCTGGAGCAGGCGCAGTCGGGCGCGGCGCTGCAAACGCAGACGCTGCAGAGCGGGGTGACCGCGCTGGAAGGCAAGCTGGCGCAGCTGTCGACGCGGACCGAGGAAGGGATGACGGGCGTCAAGGCCGAGGCCGATCGGGCCCGCGGGTTCATCCTGCTTGCCGGTGTCCGCCGGGCGCTGGAGAGCGGGCGCGCCTTCCCGGCGGCGGTCACTTCGCTGGCGGCGCTCTATGGCGAGACCAATCCGGACGTGGCGGCGCTGCGCGCCGTGCAGGCCGGTGGGCCTACCTACCCGCAATTGCGCGCCCGCTTCCGGGCGCTGGCGCCAACGCTCGGCCAGACCGGCACCCCGGCCGGGGGAGGCTCCTCCTCCTGGTGGGATGAGACCAAGGCCGCGCTGACGGGCCTGGTGCAGGTCCGTCGTGCCGGCGAACCAGCCGGGGGCTCGTCCGGTGGCGCATCGGCCGGCGATGCCCTGGTGCGCGCCGATCGGCAACTGGCGGCCGGTGACCTCGCCGGCGCCATCGCGTCCGTCCAGTCGCTGCCGGCGCCCGCGCGCACCCGGGCGGCGGCCTGGCTGGCGCAGGCGCAGGCGCACCTGGCCGCTGTATCCGCGCTCGCACGGCTTGAAACCGCGGCCCTCGCCGGATGATCGAGGCGGCATGATCGCCCGCCTGGCCAAGGCGGTTATCGGCGCCCTGCTGGCGCTGGTGCTGGCGTGGCTGGCGGTCCAACCGGGATGGCTGGAGCTCAGGTGGCTCGGCTGGCATGTGGCAACAGCGCCGGGCTGGGCGTTGCTCGCCCTGCTGATCGTGCTGGCCATACCGCTGCTGCTGGGGCGACTTTACACGGCCATCCGCTATCGCTCCGGCCTGTTCGGCCCCGGACGGATGCTCCGACGGGCGCGGGCGGCGGAACTGCTGGCGACCCGGGCTCTGGCGGATCTGCTGCTGGCGCAGTCGGAGCGGGCGGCCGGTCAGGCGGCGACGGCCCTGGGGCGCGTCGCCGATGATCCACTGGCGCTGTTCGTCGCCGCCCGGCTGGGCGACAAGGTCGCGGCGGACCGGCTGGCCGCCGGCAAGGCAACCGCCCGGCTGGCGGCGATCGCCCGTTACCTGCACGCCCCGGGTATCGAGACCACGGCGCGACTGGTGGCGCTGGCGCCCGACAGTCCGGCGGCATGGGCGGCGGCGTTCGCTGAACACGCCCGCGCGGGCCAGTGGGAAGAGGCGACCGCCGCGCTCGACAAGTGGACGGCGCTCGACCCCGCCGACGCGGCGGCGATGGCGACCCGTCGGGCGGCGGTGGCGACCGCGGCGGCGCTCGCGGCCACCGATGACGAGGTGGCGACGGACTGGGCACGCCGGGCTGCCAGGGCGGCGCCCGGTTTCGTGCCGGGGGTGGTGATGGCGGCCCGCGGGCTGGCGGCCCGCGACAGGCGGCAGAAGGCGGCAAGTCTGATCCTGGCGGCGTGGGACATGGCGCCCCATCCCGAGCTGGCCGAGGCCTATGCCGCGCTTGACCCGACCGAGACCGCGCATCACCGGCTGGAGCGGTTCCGCGCCCTGGCGGCGTCACACCCCGACCACCCCGAAAGCCGGATGCGGCTGGCGGAAGCGGCACTGGGCGCCGGCGAGGCACTGGCAGCGCTGGAGGCGCTGGCACCGCTGCTGGCCGGCGCCCCGCGCGCCCGCGCCGCGCATCTGGCGGCCATCGCCCACCGGCAGCTGGGCATCGAGCCCGACCCCCATGCCCGCTGGCCGGAAGCGCTGGTTCACGGCGCCGCCGAACCCGACTGGCGGTGCGACGCCTGTCATGCGCACGCCCCCCACTGGTCGCTGGTCTGTCCGTCATGCGCGGCGGTGGCGACACTGGCCTGGACCGAGGTGCCGGCGGGCATGGCGGCGCCGCGTCGCATCGGGGGGTAGGCGCGCCGTCGGCCCGGACAGGCGGCAGGAGACGCCTAAATTGATTCGCAGGGCATACAATATCTTGTAGTCGGCGGGCGGCGACGCCTATACTCCCCGGTGTCGGTCAGGGTGGAGTAGCGGTAGCCATGATCCAGCAGCGGTGGCCAGGACGTCGATGGTCGGGGGCGCGGCTGATGCCCGCTGGCAAGGCCCTGGGGCGCTCCTTTGCCGCGTTGGCGTCGTCCGTTGTGGCGTTCGCGTCGGTTGCCGGCATCATGCTCGTGTCCCCGGTGGCCGCCGCCGCCGCGCCGGCCACGCCCGCCGTCGATCTCAGCCTGCCCCCTGCGCCGGGCAGCGCGCGGGCCGTCCGGCAGCAGACATTCGATGCTTTCCTTGCCGAACGCACCGCCAGCGGCGATCTCGTCGGCGTCTCGGTCGCCGTCGTCGACCATGGTCGTCTTGCCATGCTGCGTGGCTATGGGCATCGCAGCGTGTCGGGGGCCGCGGCGGTCGATGACAGGACGGTGTTCCATCTCGCCTCGCTATCCAAGACCTTCGCCGCCGGGCTTACCGGCATGCTGGTCAGGGATCGGGTGCTGGACTGGTCGACGCCACTGCGCGCCGTGCTGCCTGGTGTGTCGCTGGGCGCGCCACGATCGGGCCTGACCATCGGCGATCTGCTCAGCCATCGCACCGGCCTGCCGCCCAATGCCTATGACGACCTGCTGGAGGCGGGCGTGCCGGCGAGGGATATCCTGCCGCGGCTGGCCAAGGTGCCGCCCGCCTGCAAGCCGGGCACTTGCTATGCCTACCAGAACCTCACGTTCAACCTGGTGGCCGATGCCATCCAGGCCCGCACCGGCAAGAGCTATGCCGATCTGATGCGCCAGCGCATCTTCGCGCCGCTGCACATGGATCGTGCCTCGCTCGGATCGGCGGGTCTGCGCCACGACGACAACTGGGCGCGCCCCCATGTCCGGGCGGGTACTGGCTGGCGTGAAGTCGGCCTGCGTGAACCCTATTACGCCTTGCAGGCCGCCGCCGGTGTCAACGCCTCTGGTCGCGACATGGCCCAGTGGCTGCTCGCGCAGCTGGGCCGGATGCCGGCGGCCTACGCCCCGGATATCGCCGCGACGCTGCAGACGCCGCGCGTGAAGACGCCCAAGGATCTGCGCAGCCTGCGCAACCGCTTCGTCGATACGCGCGATGCCGCCTACGGCTATGGCTGGCGTATCTACGATATCGGCGGCACCCAGGTGGTCGCCCACGCCGGCACGGTGCAGGGCTATATCGCCCAGATCGCCTTCGTGCCGGCGCAACAGTCCGGCATCGTGATTCTCACCAATGCCTCCAGTCCGCATTTCCGCACCATCCTGCCGGCGTACATGGAGCTTTTCGTCGAGGGGGTGCGGCCGCAGGAACAGGCGCTGGCGCCGCTGCGCAGGCAGACCGCCGCGACCGCCACCCGCAGCGTGGTGCACTGAGTCACGCCGGTTGCCGGGCCGTCCTGGCGGTCCGGTCCCGAGTCCAGACGGAGTCGTGTCCCGATGTGGGGCAACGAGGCCCCGGGCGGTGGGGTGTCCGCGCCGCCAGCCTGGGACGCAGGCCGATGGGCCTTCAATAAATATATGAATTACAATTGGTTGGCGCGATTGCGGAAAAATGTCGTTTTTCTTTCAAGATTTGTTTTGACAGTTTGGTTTGGGGTTGGGTATATCGCCGCCTGTCGCTGACGCCGAGGGTGACTTCGGCGGGGAGGCGACTTCGCTCTTTCTCATTGTAGGTTTTTGAAGGGACATGTGGGCGGCG
>CAUJIW010000129.1 GCA_963205175.1 Pseudomonadota bacterium | reverse complement strand
TCCGCCGCAGCAGCTGCACAGGAAGCCGTCGATGGCGCAGTAGCGCCAGTATTCGCAGGTGGTGGGGTCACCGGGATCCTGCGGGTTGCCGGTCGACTCCGGCGGCAGGCCGTAGCCGGAGCCACCGCCGGACGCGGCGCGGGCGACCGGCAGCAGCGGCAGACCGGCAGCACCGGTCACCGCGCCTCCCAGCAGCGTCAGCATGCTGCGCCGAGACGTCCGTCGGGCCAGACCACGGAACATCCGTTCAGTCCAACGATCCATTCCTGCCACTGTTCTTCTCCCCGAACCCTGGTGGACCAGGGTCCACCGATGACAATAGAGGTTTGTGTGTCGTCCGTCTTGTCTTGCCGTGCCGGGCCGTTGTGCCGGCGTGCCGCCGGCGGTTCCGGTGTGCCGGCGTGCCGCCGCTACCGGCGGGCGAGATAATCCTGAATGTTGGCGACGCCGCGCTCCTTGGCCTCGAACAGGCTTTCCAGATGCTCGCGGGTGTTGACCAGTCCCATGGACGCGATGCGGCCGCTCTCGTCGATCAGCACCGCGTAGGGCAGCTTGCCGACGCCGAAGGAGCGACCGAGCAGTTCCGAGATCACATAGGGAAACATGCCGAGGTTCTGGGCGGCGACGAAGGCCTTGTGGGCGGCGGCGTCGCCGTCGCTGGCCAGCACGATGTCGAGCCACGTCTTTTCCGATCCCGCCGCGGAACGCAGCACCGGCAGGAACGACTTGCACAGCGGGCAGTCGGGCGACAGGAAGAACAGCAGCTGGCTGCGGCCGTCGCGCGCGCCGCCCACTTGCAGCTGGCGGTTGTCGAGTGTGGTCACCATCAGGTCGGGCGCGGTGTCGCCGGCCTTGACCGCGCCAGGCAGCGACAGTGCGCCGGCCGGGGCGATGCGTTCGTGCAGCACGCCGATCTGGCGGGCCATGGCGATGCAGATGGCGCCCAGCACCAGGACGGCGATCCACAGCAGGATTTGCGAGGCCACGATATAGGACATGGAGGTCAGCCCTTTCAGCGCCGGCGGTTGGCGAGCGGTTTGAGCGCGGCGATCTGGTCGATGGCCACATAGAGGGTGAGGAAGGCGAAGCCGCCCAGCAGCGCGCCGGCATCGGTGGCCGGGCTGGTCAGCGGCGGCACGGCGGCCACCATCAGCGCCAGCGCCATCAGCGTCAGGTTGCGCAGGATGGCGAACCAGCCCAGCGGTGCCGGGTGTTCGCCGAAGCTGCACCCGCAGTCGAAAGAGCGCCGGCCGCGCGCCAGGGCTGCCACAAGTGAGGTGAGGTAGGCAAACCACAGGCCCGCGGCCAGCATCCCGCCAACCGCGATGGTGGCGGGCAGAAACATCAGGATCGCCGCCGCCACCTCGACGGTGCCGGCCGCCACCAGCCCCAGCGGCGCGACCGCCAGCGGCAGGCCGGTCAGCGTCGCCACAGAGGCGGTCAGCCGGTCACGATGACGCCACTTGTGGGCGGCGGAGATCAGCAGCAGCGCGGCGACGAACACAGCCGCCGTGGCGCCGAGCGTGCGAATGACATCAAGCAGCATGCCGGACTCCGTCCCTTAGCGTGCGGCGTGCAGCACCATCGGGCTGTCGGCGAGGCGTCCGGCCAGGCTGCGCACCAGCTTGCCATCGGCGCCGTAGACATCGAGGGTGCCGGCCAGGCTGCTCACCGCCAGCAGCGGCGCGGGGCCGCGCGTGGCCTCGATGGACAGGCCGGGGTTGGTGAGCGTGATACGCTGCACCCGGGTCTTCTTGGCGGCGTCGAACACCCAGACCTCGGTGCCGCCTTCCTTGTGGCTGCCCTCGCGGCCGTTGGACTGCATCAGCACATACAGGCGCCCGGTATCGTCGCCGGTGGTGACCTGCCAGCCGCTCGGCCGCCAGCCGGCCTTGGCTTCCTCCGGTGTCACCAGCGACCAGCCGGGCAGGACCTTCGGCGTGTCGGCGCGGAAGTCGATGGGCTGCACCTTGCCGGGGAAGGTGGCGAAATGGGCGACGCCACCGGCGGTCGCCGGCATCAGGAACATGGCGTTGTTGTCGATGTCGTGGAACGGCTTGGACACGCTCTGGCCGGCCAGCTTGCCGGCGGCGTCGAGCCGGAACGTGGTCAGCGTGCCGTTGGCGCACAGCATGGAGAAGCCGCGCGCGCCGGTGGGATAGACCAGGCTGCACCCCGGGGTCTCGATTTCCTCGACGACGGTGCGGTTGATCAGGTCAAGCACCCGCACCGAGGCCGCCGGCGTGAAGTTGAACAGCAGGCCCAGCCGCTCGTTGTCGGTGAACTGCAGGGTGTTCTTCTGCGTCACCACCTGGCCGCGCTTGCCGCCGGGCAGCACGATTTCGCCGGTCGGCTGCAACGTCGCCGAGTCGTAGATGGTGACGACGTCGGTGCGCTCGCCGGTGGTCAGGCGGGAGAACATGGTCTCGGCGACATAGATTTCCGGCCGGGTGCTGGCCTGCAACAGGCTGCCGAACTGGGCCACCCGGAACATGCCCTTGAAGTTGCGGGTCTCGGCGGTGAGGTCGACGATGACGCCGCGGCCGTCGAGGATGCTGGGGAAATGCAGGTCGTGCAGCAGCATCCAGCTGCTGGGATAGCGCGCGGGCAGGGTCTCGATCGTGCCCAGCGGCTCCACCGGCAGCGGCTCGGCGAAGGTTCCGGCTCCCGCCGGTGCCGCCAGCGCTGCCGCCAGCGCCACGCTCGACAACAAGCCGGACAACGGACCCGCCAAGAAGGACACCGGACGACGGACACCTGCGCGCATCATTGTAACTCCCTGTCAGCGCCATGGCACCACGGGCCGATGGCGATCTCCCTGACGCGGCGGTCGGCTGTTGTTGCTTGTTGCCGGTGCCCGCCTGCGACGGTGGCAATATTGGGCACTTGCCAAACCTTGGTCAAGTGTCAAATATTGGCCTGCGGTTGTCCGATTGATGGTCCGCGCCTATC
>CAUJIW010000128.1 GCA_963205175.1 Pseudomonadota bacterium | reverse complement strand
GCCGAACTGGCTGACGGTGGCGTCGATTACCGCCGCCCATTGCGCTTCATCGGTAACGTCCTGCGCCATGGCGGCGGCCTGGTGGCCGGCCGCGCGCAGCTCGGCGGCCCGGGCCTCGACGCCGGCGACATCGAGATCGGTCAGCATCAGGCGGGCGCCTTCCTGCGCCAGCCGCTGGGCGGTGGCGAAACCCAGGCCGCCCGCGGATGCCGCGCCGGTGACCAGCGCGACCTTGCCGTTCAATCCCTTCATGTTGCTCTCCCCTCAAGGTTCTGGCGATGGTGCCGCCGGTGGCGGCCGTGCGCATCGGCTTGTCTGTCCGGTCCGCAACCTGCCCGACGGGCGGCGGCGCGCCTATCGGCCAAAAAGAATAGGGCGCCCGGGACGAGCGGCAACCGGTCGTCTTAGTGGATTTGACAGTGGGCGGTGCGCGCCCCGGGGCTTATCTCGGAAGCGTGGAAGTAACGCAGGATCGCGCCATGTCTAGCACGTCGCAACAGCGCCCCATCGCCGAGGGCCTCTTCACCTGGCCGGCGGCCGAGCCGCGCCTGATCGGCGGGCGTAACCGCGAGACCGGCCGGATCGTCTTTCCCATGCCCACCGGCAACGAGGCGGCCCGCTACGAGGCAGTGGCGCTCGGTCGACAGGGCACCTTGTGGTCGTGGACCGTGCAGCGCTTCCTGCCCAAGTCGCCGCCCTATGCCGGGCCGGAGACGCCGGAGACCTTCCGCCCCTATGCGCTGGGCTATGTCGAGCTGCCGGGCGAGGTGATCGTCGAGAGCCGGCTGGTGGACGTCGACCCGGAGACCCTGCGCATCGGCCAGCCGATGGAGCTGACGATCGTGCCGTTCAAGACCACCGCCGAGGGTGTCGAGGTGTTCACTTACGCCTTCCGCCCCGCCACCTGACAGGACAAGACCCATGGACGTATGCATCGTCGGCATCGGCATTCACCCCTTCGGACGCACCGAGGGCGTCAGCGGGCTGGAACAGGGGGTGTTCGCCGCCCGCCAGGCACTCGCCGATGCCGGTCTCGACTGGGCCGATGTCAACTGCGCCTATGGCGGTTCGGATGCTTCCGGCAAGGCCGACATCATGGTCAACCATCTCGGCCTGACCGGTTTGCAGTTCATCAACGTCGCCAATGGCTGCGCCACCGGCGGCAGCGCGCTGTTCGGCGCCTATTCGGCCATCAAGTCGGGCGAGTTCGAGGTCGCCATGGCGGTGGGCTTCGACAAGCATCCGCGCGGCAGTTTCGACCCCAATCCGGCCGACTGGGGCCTGCCGCAATGGTATGGCGACACCGGCTTCATGCTGACGACCCAATTCTTCGCCGCCAAGATTCAGCGCTACATGGCGCTGCACGGCATTTCCCGCCAGAGCCTGGCGCTGGTGGCCGAGAAGGCGTTCCACAATGGCGCGCTGGCGCCGCACAGCTGGCGCAAGCAGCCGGTGGACGTCGACACCATTCTCAACAGCCAGATGGTCAATGACCCGCTGACCAAGTTCATGTTCTGCTCGCCCGCCGAGGGCGGCGTGGCGCTGCTTCTCGCCTCGGAGCAGCGCGCCAGGGCGCTGGGCGTGCCGCTGGTGCGGCTGAAGGCGGCGATCGTCCGCTCGCGCCAGCAGGGCTCGTTCGAGGTGTTCGCGCCGTCGATCGACGTCGAGCGCGGGCTGGGCGCGACGCCGATCGCCTCGCGGGCGGCGTTCGAGGCCGCGGGCGTCGGTCCGGAGGATGTCGATGTCGCCCAGCTGCAGGACACCGAGTCGGGTGCCGAGATCATGCACATGGCGGAAAACGGCTTCTGCGCCGATGGCGACCAGGAAAAGTGGCTGACGGAGCGGGCGACGTGGATCGGCGGGCGCCTGCCGGTCAATACCGATGGCGGCTGTCTGGCCTGCGGTGAGCCGATTGGCGCGTCGGGTCTGCGCCAGGTCTATGAGAACGTGGTGCAGCTGCGCGGCGCCGGCGGTGCCCGCCAGGTGCCGGGCACGCCGCGCATCGCCTATAGTCATGTCTATGGCGCGCCGGGCATCTCCGGCGTCACCATATTGGAACGCTGAAACGAACGGCCTGAGGGAGGACGAACATCATGGACCTGAAACTGAAGGGCAAGACCGCGCTGGTCACTGGCTCCACCAAGGGCATCGGCCGCCGCATCGCCGATCTGCTGGCCGACGAGGGCGCCAACGTCGGCATATGCGCCCGCAACGCCGAGGAAGTCGCCGCCACCGTCAAGGCGCTGGAGGCCAGGGGTGTCAAGGCATTCGGCCAGACCGTCGATGTTGGCGACAAGGACGCGCTGCTGGGCTGGATCAACGCCGCCAGCGACGCGCTGGGCGGGCTGGACGTGTTCGTCTCCAACGTCTCGGCCGGCGGCGGCATGGAGGGCGATGCCTCCTGGCAGAAGAACTTCGACTATGACCTGATGCCGACGGTGCGCGGTGTCGAGGCCGCCAGCGCGCTGATGGAAAAGCAGGGCGGCGGCTCGATCGTGCTGATCTCCTCCACCGCCGCCATCGAGACCTTCATCGCGCCCCAGGCCTACAACGCCATCAAGGCCGCGCTCATCACTTACGCCAAGCAGCTGAGCCAGGCGCTGGCGGCCAAGAACATCCGGGTCAACACGGTGTCGCCGGGCCCGATCTATTTCGCCGGCGGCGCCTGGGCGTGGATCGAGTCCGAAATGCCCGACCTCTACAAGGCAACGCTCGCCCAGCAGCCCAACGGCCGCATGGGCACACCGGAGGAAGTGGCCAGCGCGGTCGCCTTCCTGGCCGGCGAGGCTTCAAGCTGGATCACCGGCGTCAACCTGGTGGTCGATGGCGGCTTCACCAAGCGGGTGCAGTTCTGATGGCCAGTCGCAAGACGGTCTATTTCGTCGCCTCGGGCAAGTATCACGACATCGACTTTGCCCGGCTGGAGGTGCTGAAGCTGCTGGCCGAGCACGACTATATCCGCACCATCGTGGCGCCGGACTATGCCGACACCGCGGCGATCGCGGCCAGCGATTTCCTGATTTCCTATACCTGCGACGTGGTGCCGACGGCCGAACAGACCCAGGTGCTGCGAGATTATGTCGCCAGCGGCAAGCGCTGGTTCGCGCTGCACGGCACCAACTCCATCCTGCGCTTCCTGGCCAATGGTTTGGTGGACGCGCCGGAGGAGAACAACCCGTTCATGGAGCTGCTGGGCACCCAGTTCAAGGCCCACCCGCCGATCGGCCCGTTCAAGGTCGAGGTGGTGGACAAGGCCCACCCGCTGACCCAGGGCATCGATGATTTCGAGGTGGTGGACGAGCTCTACCTGTCCAAGCCGTTCGGGCCGATCCGCACGCTGATGAAGACCCGTTTCAAGGGAGAGGCGACCGGCTTCGTCGATGCCCAGTGGGACACCGATGACGTGCCGCTTTTCTATCTGCGCGATTTCGGCCAGGGCGCGGTGCTCTACATCACCCTGGGTCATTGCCGGGGTCATTATGACCTGCCTACCCTGGTGCCCTATTACCCGCACCCCGAGCGGTGTGCCTGGAATTACCCTGTGTACTACGATCTGCTGCGCCGTGGCATCCGCTGGGCGTTGCAGGAGTTCTGAGAGTAACGCCCATGGATATGTCCTTCTCCGCCGAGGAACTGGCCTTTCGTGACGAGGTGCGGGCCTTCCTGCGCGACAACCTGCCCGATCAGTTGCGGGTCGCCACCCACAACACCACCAGCGTGTTCGTCGAGAAGGACGTCAATCTCGAATGGCAGCGTATTCTCCACGCCAGGGGGTGGCTTGCCTACCAGTGGCCGGTCGAGGTCGGTGGTACCGGCTGGTCGCCGGTGCAGCGTTATATTTTCGAGAGCGAGTGCGCGCGCGCCGGCGCGCCGACGCTGGTCGCGCTCAGCATGAAGCTGGTGGCGCCGGTCATCTACACCTTCGGCACGCCCGAACAGAAGGCGCATTTCCTGCCGCGCATCCTGTCGGGCGACGACTACTGGTGCCAGGGCTTCTCGGAGCCGGGGTCGGGGTCGGATCTGGCCAGCCTGAAGACGCGGGCTGAACTGCAGGGCGACCACTATGTGGTCAATGGCACCAAGATCTGGACCACCCACGCGCATCACGCCAACTGGCTGTTCTGCCTGGTCAAGACCGATACCACGGTGAAGCCGCAGCGGGGCATCACCTTCCTGCTGATCGACATGAACCAGCCCGGCATCGAGGTGCGGCCGATCATCACCATGGCTGGTGACCACGATGTCAATCAGGTGTTCCTCGACAATGTGAAGGTGCCGGTCGCCCATCGCGTCGGTGCCGAGGGGCAGGGGTGGGATATCGCCAAGTTCCTGCTGGAGAACGAGCGCGGCGGCGCCTGGCACGCGCCGGGACTGATCGCCCAGTTCGAGAGCATCCGCGCCTCGGCGACCGGTCGCCCGAGCAGCCGACCGGGCGTGCCGCTGACCGACGATCCGGCGTTCGCCGCCAAGGCGGCCCGACTTGAGCTGGAACTTTCGGCCTTCGAGATGATCGAGATGCGCATCCTCGGCGAGATGGCGCAGGGCCGGCGGCCGGGGCCGCAGACCTCGGTGGTCAAGCTGCTGGCCTCCAACCTGCATCAGGCAATCGACCAGTTCCGCCTCGACGTGTTCGGTTACGACGCGCTGCAACTGGAAACCCGGCGGCCGCTCTACGGCAATGACCGGCCGGAAGCCATTGGCGATCCGGACGCGCAGCTGGCCATGCCGGCCTATCTCAACAGCCGGGCCTGGACGATTTTCGGCGGCACCAACGAGGTGCAGAAAAGCATCATCGCCAAGACCGTGCTCGGGCTCTGATCCGGGGTATGAGGACAGGAATGCGAAAGCCGCCCGGTGTGAAGCCGGGCGGCTTGCTGAATGGGCATGGCCCCCAGGTCAGTTGGCGACCTCGACCTTGTTGAGTTCTTCCAGCAGACGCACCACATCCTCGGATGCGACCTCGACCTTATTGATCTCGGCCAGCGCTTCCTCCTCGCGCCCCTCGGCGTACAGACGGGCGGCCTCCTTGCCGTGCCTGTGGACCAGGGCATGCGGGCCTTCCAGTTCAGCGAAAGCGTGGCTGCACCGGTAGGGCGCGGCGGCGTCGCTGTAGTACCACTTGCCCAGCCGACAATGACGATGGTCGGACAGTTCATCGGCGTTGAGCTTCAGCCTGCCGTTCCACATGGCGACCAGGCGCTTTTTCCACATCACATGGTCGGCCTTGGCCAGCCGGATGATCTTGCCCTCGAAGGTCAGCTTGCTGATGGCGCGCAACTGCGGGCCGATGCCGGCTTCAAGTTGCTCCATGGCGGTGACCATGACTTCCGATTGTTCGAGATTCTGCCGCGTCTTCTCGACGATGGTGTAGACACCGCCGGAGACCTCAGCCGCCGCCTGATTCTGTTGCTCGACGATGTCGGCGATATCGCCGATGCGGTCGGTCATCGCCTCCACCCGCTGGCCGATGGCCTGGATGCGTTCGCCGACATCGGTCACCAGCGCGAAACCTTCCTCGCTGTACTGGCTGACGGCACCGATACTGCCGACGATGTCGTTGACGTCCTTGCACAGCTCGCCGATACGGGTCTTGATCTCTTCCGCAGCGCCGGAAGCCTGCTGGGCAAGGTTCTTCACCTCGCCGGCGACGACCGCGAAGCCGCGACCGGCTTCACCGGCGCGCGAGGCCTCGATGGTGGCGTTGAGCGCCAGCAGCCGGGTCTGGGCGGCGATGACCTCGATCGAGCGGACAATGTCGCCGATCTGGGCGGTAGCCTTGCCCAGCGTCTCGACGCGCTCCCGCGTCACCGTGAAGGCCTCGACGATCTTCTCCATGGCGGTGACCGCCTGGCCAGTCTCGGCGACGCCGACCTTGGTCGCTTCCTGGACCTCGCTCGCCTCCTCGGCGGCGGTCTGGCAGTTGCGGTTGATCTCGCCGATGGACGCGACCATTTCCTCCACCGCCGCCGCCATGGTCTGGGTCTGGCCGGATACTTCCGAAGACGCGCTCAGCAGCCGGGCGGTGGCGATGGTCGTGTTGTTGGCGTGGATGCAGACATCGACGATATGGTCGGTGTTGTGCTGGGCATCATCATGCAGCTTTTCGCAAAGCTGCTGCAGAGCCTCGGCCAGCGGGCCATCCCGATGTTCCGGCCTGATCTTCAGGTCGCCGGCCAGCAGCCCCTGGATGCACCGCAGCGCATCCACATAATGCATGTCGAGCGTCGGGTCCGACTGACCGGCTTCGAAGGTGTCGGCGACAAGCGCCTGAAGTGCGGCGGCACCACTCATTGTTATCCCTCCTTATGATTCGCGCGGGTGTTCCCGCATCGGCATAGGGCGGTGATGGTAAAGAGATGGTGAACCAATTTGACAATACGGTGACGTCACGCCCTGGCGTGAGAAACCGGGTTGCCGGTCAGGCGGTGGCGAGCGCGTTGTAGCGTTCGATCTGGCAGGCGGCGTCGCCAAACAGGGTGGCAATCATCACCATGCGCTTGTGCAGATGGCTGACCACCAGCTCGTCGGTGGTGCCCATGCCGCCATGGAGCTGGATCGCCTCGTGGCCGAGCTTGAGACCGGCCTCGCTGATGAACGCCTTGGTGCCGGCGACGGTCCGCATCCAGGCGGCGCGACCAACCTCGGCGGAATCGGTCATCACGGCCTTGTAGAGCAGACCGCGCGACTGTTCGAGCCCGACATAGCCGTCGGCCATGCGGTGCTGGACGGCCTGGAAGGCGCCAATCGCCTGGCCGAACTGGTTGCGGGTCTTGACGTAGTCCAGCGTGGCGTCGAACAGCGCCGACATCAGGCCGATCGCCTCCCCGCACAGGGCGAGGCTGGTTTCCGTCACACTGTCCTCGAACGCCACCCAGGCGTCGCCTTCCGGGCCTAGCAGCGCCGTTGACGGCAAGGCTGTGCCATGGAAATCGACCTCCGAGGCGCTCTGGCCATCGGCGGTGCGATAATGCCGCCAGCCAAGCCCCGGCGTGTCGGCCGGTACCAGGAACAGTGACAGGCCGTCCGTGGCGTCGGTGGCGCCACTGGTACGGGCGAGCACCAGCAGGGCATCGGCGGTCTCGGCGTGCAGCACCAGCGTCTTCTGGCCATCGAGCGTCCAGCCGTCACTGGTACGCCGGGCGGTGGTGGCGACATGGGCGAGGTTGAAGCGACCGGTCCGCTCGGCATGGGCGACCGCCAGGCGCAAGTCACCGCCGATGATCCGGCCCGCCAGGTCGACGCGGCGCGGGTCGGCCGCCAGCCGGCGCAGCAGGCCGCCGGCGAACACCACCGTGGTGATGAACGGCTCCACCAGCAGGCCGCGGCCCATGGCCTCCATCACCACCATCAGGTCGGTGAAGCTGCCGTCCAGCCCACCGTCATCGGCCGGGAAGGGCAGGGCCAGGATGCCGAGTTCCGCCAGCAGCCGCCAGTTGCCGGCACTGAAGCCACCCGGCTCGGCGAGATAACGCCGGCGCTTTTCCAGATCGTAATGATCTTCGAGAAAGCGCTCGATGCTGGCCTTGAGCAGGGTCTGGTCTTCGGTGAGGTCGAAATTCATCACACAGCCTTACGCATTGACGGCTGACGCCGGGGACTTGTGTCCGGTGGTCAGTGACGGTCGTGCGGGAGCGGCCGGGATTTCCGGGTCGAAGATGTGACGAACGCCCAGTGGGTGATCCATGGCTGCCCCCGACATTGTCGCTGACTTGCCAATGTCCTACCCCCTCGGGCGGGGCGCGCGTCACGCTGTATTTTGACAGGCTGGCGACGGGCCAGCGCCGGGCTCAGGCGGCGGGAGGCGCCGGGATCTGGCTCATGAACTGCTGGAGGTCGAAGTAGTCGCGCCAGGCCTTGATGCGGCCATCCTTGACCTCGAACGTGCCCATGACCGGCAGGGCGATCCAGGTGTCACCAATGCGGAAGCGGTCGGTGCGTTCCGTCAGCACCACGTTGCCCGCCTCGGCGATGTGGTGGACGATCCACTCGCAGGCATTGAAGGGCGGGAAACTGGCGATGACGGCCTTCGCGGCGTCGAGCCCGGTAGCTGGCGGCATGGGGATGTTGTGATAGACGATATCGGGCGCCATCAGGGCATAGACGCCCTCCATGTCCACGCGGTTCCAGGCATCGATAAAGGCCAGCACGACGTCACGGCTGTTCATGGCGCATCTCCCCTTGTTGTCGGCGCCGCTCAGGCCTGCTGCACGGCGCCACCGTCGATGAGGATACCATGGCCTGAAACGAAACTGGCGTCATCACTGCACAGGAAGGCGACCACCGAGGCGATCTCCTCCGGCCGGCCGATGCGGCGCAGCGCCGCCTTGTTCTCCCAGTAGGTGCGGAACTCCGGCATCTGCTCGAAGGTCGGCCCGGTGATGCCGGTGAGGATGGCGCCGGGCTGGATGGCGTTGACGGTGATGCCCGCCGGCCCCAGCTCGGCGGCCAGCGCCTTGGTGACGCCGAGCACGGCGTGCTTCGACGCTGCGTAGGCGACCATGCCGGCGGCGCCGAAGCTGGACATCACCGAGCCGGTGTTGATGATGCGACCGGCCGGCGATTGCTTCAGCAGCGGGGCGGCCGCCCGGCTCAGCCGGAACAGCGCGGTGACGTTGACCGCGAGGTTGCGGTCCCAGAGGTCGTCGCTGTGCCCCTCCAGTTCCATGAAGGCCGACACGCCGGCGTTGTTGAACAGGATGTCGAGCCCGCCCAGCCGACTCTCGGCCTCGGCGACGATGCGCGCGGCCGCCTCGGGTGCCGCCACGTCCTGTACCAGCACTTCAATGCCGTCGAGCGGCGTCGGTTGCAGGTCGACCGCCAGCACCCGGCAGCCTTCGTCGCGCAGGCGGGTGGTGGCAGCCAGCCCGATGCCGGAGGCAGCGCCGGTGATGATGGCGCGCCGGCCGTCCAGTCCGTAACGCTTCATGGCCGAGTCTCCCGGTTGCGGTCGCGCGCCCAGCGGCGGGCGTCCGGCGTGCGCACCCAATCGAGCGCGTTGGCGATCAGCCGGCGGACCTGCGGATTGTCGTAGGCGCTGGGGCCATCGCCGCACTGGAGATAGGCCAGCGGGCTGTTGATGGCATGCTTCACCCAGCCGATCAGCGTGCTGCCCTCCGGGTGGGGCCAGCCGTCGTTGCTGTACATCCGGCCATGGATCGCCTGATCGGCGGAATAGAAGTTGCCGGCCACGAACGCATGATCGGCGCGCAGCAGCGGCACCACCGAGTCCTCGAAGATTTCCGCCAGATACAGCTCGTCGACCAGCGGGAAGCGCGCGTCGACACCGGCGGTCACCGGGTGGTCGCCGACGACCTGTGCCGTGAAGGCGACGTCATGGCGATAGCCGGAGTCGAGGCGGGCCTGTCCGCGCACCGTCGCCGGCTGGTAGAGGAAACGCCCGCCCAGCCACTCGCCATAGTCCGGCCAGGCCGCCCAGCCGGCCAGCGCGTGATGCAGGGCGACGATGCCGGTGCCGGCTTCCAGCAGGCGCTGGAAGCCCTGGCGGTAGCTGGCGGGCGGCTCGATAAGGTCGACGCCGTCGGGTACCTTGAAGGCGTAGCCGGGCATGTCATAGAGCAGCACCGCGTCGTAGGGCGCCATCATTTCCGGCGAGAAGAAGACCTGCGCCGCCGGGTGCTCGACATGGGTGAAGCTGTAGTCCGGCATCGCCTCCAGCATGCCGAAGAACGCATTGCGGTCGAACGGGTGGCCCTTGGTGACGACGAGAACCTGCGCGGTCATGACCGCGCCTAGAGGTCGCTGATCTTCAGGATCAGCTTGCCGTCGTTGGTACCCTCGAACAGCTTGAGGAACACCGGTAGCGCGTTCTCCAGCCCTTCCTCGATCTGCTCGCGGAAGACCAGCTTGCCTTCGGCGATCCACCGGGCCATTTCCGCCGCGCCCTCGCTCCAGCGGTCGATATATTCGCTGACCAGCAGGCCTTCCATGCGGGCGACACGGGCGATCAGGAACCACAGGTTGGTGGGGCCGGGCACCGGCCCGGTGGCGTTGTACTGGGAAATCATGCCGCACAGCGCCAGCCGGGCGCGGTGGTTGATATTGGGCAGGGTGGCATCGAGAATGAGACCGCCGACATTGTCGAAAAACACGTCGACACCGCCGGGGCAGGCCTCGGCGATGGCGGCGGTCATCGCCGCCAGATCCTTGCCGCGATAGTCGATCGCCGCATCGAAGCCGAACTCGTCGATCAGCCGCTGGCATTTGGCCGCCCCGCCGGCGATGCCGACCGCGCGGCAGCCCTTGATCCTGGCGATCTGGCCGACCACCGAGCCGACGGCGCCCGCCGCGCCGGAGACCAGCACCGTCTCGCCCGGCTTGGGCTGGCCGACCTCCAGCAGGCCGAAATAGCCGGTGAGGCCGACGGCGCCATAGACGCTGAGAAAGTTGGTTGGCTCCGGCACCGCCGAGAGGTCGATCTTGCTGGTGAAACCGCCGGCGGTGGCGACCGAATAATCCTCCAGGCCGTTGACGCCCATCACCGGGTCGCCCACCGCGAAATCGGGGTGCCGGCTGGCGGCGACCCGGCCGATGGTGGTCGCGCGCACCGGCGCGCCCAGCGGGATCGGCGGCATGTAGCTCGGCGCGTCATCCATCCAGCCGCGAATGGCGGGGTCGATGGAGGCGTAGGCGTTGCGCACCAGGATCTCGCCCTCGGCGAGGTCCGGCAGCGGCTCGCTGACGAAGGCGAAATCAGCAGGTTTCGGCACGCCTTTGGGGCGCGCGGTGAGGAGAAAGCGACGGTTGACGGTCATGATGTTTTCCAGTGCCAGAAGATCGGTGTCAGAAGATCGGGGTCTGAAGGTCAGTCGGCGCCGCGGCCGCCATCGATGAGCAGCACCGAGCCGGTGACATAGCGGGACGCGTCCCCGGCAAGGTAGGCGACGCCGGCGGCGATATCCTCCGGCTCGCCCGTCGTCTGCAGCGCATTGCCCTGCATGGCGAAGGCGCGCGTCTCGGGCGTGTCGCCGTAGGACTTGGTGATCATCTCGGTCATGATGACGCCCGGATTGAGCGAGTTGACCCGGATGCGCGGCGACGCCTTGGCGCCTTCCAGCGCGGCGGCCTTCGACAGGTGGGTGACGGCGGCCTTGGCGGCGCAATAGGCGGCGCAGTCATCCAGCCCGATCAGGCCGGCCAGCGACGAGATGTTGATGATGGAGCCCGCCGAGCCGGTCTTTTGCATCAGCCGCATGGCGTGCTTGATGCCGAGGAAGCAGCCGTTGACGTCGATGTTCCAGATCCAGCGGAAATCCTCCAGGCTGGTGTCCGGCAGCGGCTTGGAGAAGAACACGCCGGCGCAGTTGACCGCGATGTCCAGCCGGCCGAACGTGGCCTCGATCCAGTTGGTCAGGGCGATCCAGCCGGCCTCGTCGGTGATGTCCTGGGCCTGGAAGTGCCCGGTGCCGCCGACGGCGCGGATGGCCTCCAACGTTCGCTCGGCTTCCGCCTGGTTGCGGCCGGTTGCGATGATGGTGGCGCCGTCGCGGGCCAGCCGGACGGCGGCGGCGCGGCCGATGCCCGAGGTGGCGCCGGTGACCAGCGCGATGCGTCCCTGAAGCGTGCTCATGGTCATACCAGTGTCCAGCCGCCGTCGACAGTGACGGCGGTGCTTGTCATGAATTTGGCGTCGTCGCTGGCGAGGAACAGTGCCGCCTCGGCGATGTCCTCCGGGCGGGCGTAATCGCCGAGCGGAATGTGCGCGAAGGTGGCCGCGTCGTCCCAGGTGGCGGCGTCGAACAGGCCCTCGCTCATGCCGGTGCGCACCACGCCGGGGTGGACGCAGTTGACGCGGATGAAGTCGCCATCCAGGCCGACCTCGATGCCGATGGCCCGCGACATGTTGGACAGCGCCGCCTTCACCGTCGAATAGAGCGGCAGGTCGGGGAAGGGCCTGGTGGCGGCGAGGGAGGAGATGTTGACGATGGCGCCGCGGGCGGGCTGACCGTTGGCCTGGGCGCGCATCTGGGCGATGGCGCGCTGCATGCCGAGCATCGGCCCTTCCACATGCACCCGGCTCAGGCGATCGAAATCCGCCAGCGTGGCCTCGACGATCGGTCCGGCCAGCAGGATGCCGGCGCAGTTGACCAGGACGTCGAGCCGGCCGGCGTCGGCGACCACGGCGGCGATGGCGGCATCCCAGGCGGCGGGGTCGGTGACGTCCAGCGCCAGTGCCGGACCGCCGTAGAGGGCGGCGGTGGCGTGCGCCGCGTCCAGACTGTAGTCGGTGGCGAAGACGCGCGCGCCGGCCTGCGCCAGCCGGAGAGCGGTGGCGCGGCCGATGCCGGAGCCGGCCCCGGTGACGATGGCGGTTTTACTGTCCAGGCTCGGCATGAAGGGGCTCGCTCTCCTCGTGATGATCGCCGCACAGTGATTGTGCGGAAAAAAACAGACGACCCGGTTTGTTTTTCCGAATGCTGTGCTAGAGTGTGGCCTGCCAAGATCGGGCGGTCACCTATTCCTAGTGGTGGGAAGTCCGGCAACGAGCGATGCAAACAAGGCGGCGGCCACGGCCGGAACGCCCATGGGGAGAGACGGTATGACCAGCCTGGTAGAGCAGTTCGACGTCACCATTCGTTCCAAGGACGACATTGCCCGTGCCGCCGAGGCCCTGCGCCAGGCCGGCGAGGCCATGGGCGGCTTCCGCGTGGCGCCGTGTGACAATATTTCCTCCAAGCAGCCGATGCAGGACGCCGAGGGCAATATCATCGCCGAGTCCGTGTTCGGCTGGACCGCCGAGCATGAGCGTTGGTGGGCGAACCCGCGCCTGGCGCTGGTGTCGCCGATGCCGCGCGCCTGCCGCTACGAGAGCGAGCCGTTCTGGTGCAACACCCGCGGCTTCTATTGCCGGCAGCCCAACCCCTATCTCGCCGACCTCGATCTCGCCGACTTCGAGAAGCGTGCCTGCGTGCGGGCGGCCATCGTGGTGCCGGTGCATCTGCCGCTGGGTCAGATCGGCGCCATCAGCTTCTGCCCGACCGATGGCCGGGAAGATCTGACGGACGTGTTCGAGCGCTACGCCGACGATTTGCAGCTGATGTCGCACCGCTTCATCTCCGGCTACGTGAAAACGCAGCGCAACCCGCGCTGGGTGCCGAGCGACTGCCAGCTCACCAAGCGCGAGGTGGAGTGCCTGCGCTGGGCGGCGATCGGCAAGACCGACCGCGAGATCAGCATGATCCTCTCGCGCAGCCACGCGACGATCCGCTTCCACATCAAGAACGCGGGCGAAAAGCTGAACACGGTCAACCGCTCGCAGACCATCTTCAAGGCAGCCCAGCTCGGCTACCTCGGCCTGGCGGCGTAAGCACTCACCATCACCCTGTGAGGCGGTCGGCACACGGGTGTCGTGCCGCCTACAGTTGTTTCAGTTCGGCGCGGAAATGCTGGGCCAGCTGGGTGTAGCCGTCGGTGCCGGCGCGGTGGCGGGCGATTTCCTCCGGGCTGAGGTCGCGGACGAACTTGGCCGGGCGGCCGGCCCACATCTGGCCGGACGGAATGCGCTTGCCGGGCGTCAACAGGGCGCCGGCGGCCAGCATGGCGTCTGATTCGACAACGCAGCCGTCCATCACGATGGCGCCCAGGCCGATGAAGCAGCGGTCCTCCAGCACGCAGCCGTGGATGATCGCCTGATGGCCGATCAGCACGTCGTTGCCGATGGCGGTGCCGTGGGTCTTGCGGGTGATGTGGACGATGGTGCCGTCCTGGATGTTGGTGCGCTCGCCGACCCGGATGAAGTTGCCGTCACCGCGCAGCACGCAGTTGAACCACACCGAGGACCCGGCGCCGATGGTGACATCGCCGATCACCTGCGCGCCCGGCGCGATGAAGGCGTCCTCGGCGACATTGGGCACCAGGTCTCCCAGGGCATAGAGCGGCATGGTGATCTCCTTGGGCGGTTCCCGGCGGGGCGGGCGGTATTATTACTGGGGGGGGCCTTCAGGGGAACAGGGGCGCCTGCTCCAGCCCCATGGTCTCGGGCAGGCCGAACATCAGGTTGAAGTTCTGGATCGCCTGGCCCGACGAGCCCTTGACCAGGTTGTCGATGGCCGAGACGACGATGGCGCGCCCCGGAATGCGGTCGGCGAACACGTTGAGCACGCAGTGGTTGGAGCCGCGCACCATGCGGGTGGCCGGCGCCGTGCTGCCCGGCAGCACATGCACGAACGGCTCGTCGCGGTAGCGCGCCTCCAGCGCCGCCTTGAGGTCCGCCGGCGTGCGGCCGTCGGCCAGCTCGACGGTGATGGTCTCCAGCTCGCCCCGGTTGATCGGCACCAGATGCGGCGTGAAGCTGATGGTCAGCGGCGTGCCGGCGGCGCGCGCCAGCTCCTGCTCGATTTCCGGCATGTGGCGGTGGTGGCCCAGCCCATAGGGGTGCATGGCCTCCGCCACTTCGGCGAACAGGTTGGATTCCTTCAGACTCCGCCCGGCGCCCGAAACACCCGACAGTGCGTTGATGGTGATGTTGACCGGGCGAATCAGGCTCGCGTGCAGCAGTGGCAGCAGGGCCAGCAGGGCGGCGGTGGGGTAGCAGCCGGGGCAGGCGGCCAGCCGGGCGCCCTTGAGCGCGTCGCGGGCGAATTCGCTCAGGCCGTAGACCGCCTCCGCCTGCAGTTCGAGCGCGGCGTGGGGGTTGCCGTACCACTGCTCGTAGACCGCCGGGTCGGTGAGCCGGAAGTCGGCCGACAGGTCGATCACCCTGGGCGGCCTGGGATTGGCGAAGATGGTCTTGATGATCTGCTGGCTGGTGGCGTGCGGCAGGCAGCCGAACACGGCATCCACCTGCGCGAAGTCGATGTCCTCGGCGGCCACCAGGTCGGGCAGCGGGTAGCCGATGAAGTGCGGCCACACGGCGTTGACCGGCTGGCCGGCCTTGCGCTCGCCCGACAGCGCCACGATTTCCATGCGCGGATGGGCCAGTGCCAGGCGGATCAGGTCGGCGCCGGTGTAGCCGCTGGCCCCCAGGACGGCGATCTTGAACTTCGACATGACTGGCCTCATTTTGCGACGCGAAACGGCTGCGCACACTATGAGCGCGGTCAGTGGACTGCAAGTCCGAGGGCAGGAGAGTTGCGCGTGAATCCCGATGTCTATCGCCTGGCCGAAAGGCTGCTCAGCTCCGGCATGGAAGAACTGTCGGCGCGTGACCGGCGGATCATCGAACGCATCGCCAAGCGGGTTGCCATCAGTCGCGACGTCAGCCGGGAATATCAGGCGCAACTGACGTTCGGTCAGCGGCTGGCGGACCATGTCGCGCGCTTCGGCGGCTCATGGACCTTCATCATGTGCTTCGGTGCCTTCCTGATCAGCTGGGCGGTCCTGAATTCCTGGGTGCTCAGCCACCCGTTCGACCACTACCCCTACATCTTCCTCAACCTGATGCTGTCCATGCTGGCGGCGATCCAGGCGCCGATCATCATGATGAGCCAGAACCGTCAGGCCGAGCGGGACCGGCTGCGGGCGGTGCAGGATTATGAGGTCAACCTGAAGGCCGAACTGGAAATCATGTCGCTGCACGAGAAGCTGGAGGCGTTGCGCGACAAGGAGATCGCCGAGATCAAGGGGCAGATCGCGGCGCTTGGCCGGGTTGGCTGAATGGTGCGAACTGTTGGATATTGATGGGTTTTCACCGCTGAAGCGGAGGGCGGCGACGGGCCGGTCGTGTTGGCGCGGTTGACGCCGCAAGGCCGCGCGATTAGCGTCCGCCGCTTCCGACACGGAGTACCGACCGCAGCATGGCTACGTTTCTCGACTTTGAGCGCCCGATCGCCGAACTGGAGGCGAAGATCGCCGAACTGAGGGCTGGGGCCGCCGGCAAGGTGGATATCGGCGCGGAAGCGGCCAAGCTGGAAGCCAAGGTCGACAAGCTGCTGCGCACGACTTACGCCAACCTGACGCCGTGGCAGAAAACGCAGGTTGCCCGCCACCCCGGGCGGCCGCACTTCAAGGACATCGTTGGCGGGCTGATCGACGACTTTACCCCGCTGGCGGGCGATCGCGGCTTCGCCGAGGATAGCGCCATCATTGGCGGCATGGGCCGTTTCCGGGGCCATTCGGTGGTGGTGATCGGCCATGAGAAGGGATCGGACACCACCTCGCGCATTCGCCACAACTTCGGCATGGCCAAGCCCGAGGGCTACCGCAAGGCGATCCGCCTGATGCAGCTGGCCGACAAGTTCGGCTTGCCGGTGGTGACACTGGTCGATACCCCGGGCGCCTTCCCCGGCGTGCAGGCGGAGGAGCGCGGCCAGGCCGAGGCCATCGCCCGCTCGACCGAAGCCTGCCTGATGCTGGAAGTGCCGCTGATCGCCTGCGTCGTCGGCGAGGGCGGCTCCGGCGGCGCGGTGGCGCTGGCGACCGGCAACCGGGTGCTGATGATGGAGCACGCGGTCTATTCGGTGATCTCGCCGGAGGGCTGCGCCTCGATTCTCTGGCGCACCGCCGACAAGGCGGCGGATGCCGCCGAGGCGCTTAAGCTGACGGCGGTCGATCTCGCCAATCTTGGTGTCATCGATTCGATCGTGCCCGAGCCGGTGGGCGGCGCCCACCGCGACCCGGCGGCGGCGATCGCCAACCTCGGCACCGCCATCGAGCGGCAGCTGGCCGAGCTGGCCGACCTGCCCGGCGCCGCGCTGAAGGCCGACCGGCGCGACAAGTTCCTCGCCATCGGCCGCCTCTAGAGCCGATGTCCATGGCGGAACTCTCCGGGAGAACAACGCCTTGCGGTAATTATAGGTAAAAAGCAATGAATGTTGCTTAAAAACGCTTGACCAGCTCCCCCTGGCCAATTATGTTTGTTCCCTTGTCTGGGAGGGGATTGATGGCGCGACTTTCACTGACCTTCGTGCTGATGGCATCGCTGGTGGCGATGCCCGGCTGCACCACCAACCCGGCCACCGGCAAGAAGGACTTTACCCCCTTCATGTCGAAGTCGCAGGAGCGCGCGATCGGCCTGTCGGAACATCCCAAGCTGCTCAAGGAGTTCGGCGGTCCCTACGAGGATGCCGCCGCCGGTTATGTCGCCCAGGTGGGGGGCACGATGGCCCGCAACTCGGAGCTGGCGGGCGATCCGTTCACCTTCACCCTGCTCAATTCCAGGATCGTCAACGCCTTCGCGCTGCCGGGCGGCTATGTCTACATCTCGCGTCAGCTGCTGGCGCTGATGAACGACGAGGCGGAACTGGCCTCGGTGCTGGGCCACGAGGTCGGCCATGTCACCGGCCGCCATGCCGCCAAACGGTATAACCAGCAGATTTTCGGCGGCATTCTCGGGCTCGGTGTCGGCGTACTCACCGGCTCCGGCGACCTGGCCCGGGCGGTCGGGCAGGGCGTGCAGATGTACACCCTGGCCTATTCCCGCGACCAGGAGTTCCAGGCCGACGAGCTGGGCGTCCGCTATCTTGGCCGTGCCGGCTACGATCCCCATGCCGCCGCCGACATGCTGTCGTCGCTGGGCGCGGAGTCGGCGCTGGAAGCCAAGGTGATGGGGCGTGAGGCGGCGGAGAAGGTGCCGACATGGGCGCGCACCCATCCGCTGACCGGTGACCGGGTGGCGCGGGCGGGCAAGCTTGCCGCGGCCAGCGGAGCCGTGCCGGGCGCCGGCACGCGCAACCGCGACCGCTTCCTGAGCGCCATCGACGGCCTGCTGGTGGATGATGACCCGGCTCAGGGTTTCATCAACGGCCGTGTTTTCGAACACCCGGTGCTGAAGATGCGTTTCACCGTGCCCGAACGTTACGTGATGGAGAATGGCGACTCGGCTCTGGTGGCCCAGGGGCCCAATGGCGCCGGGCTGCTGTTTTCCGGCGGTCAGGTGGGGGCAGGGGAGCGGCTGGAGGCGCATATTGCCCGCGTCTGGCAGCAGTTGACCCAGGGGCAGGCGGCCGCCCTGCCGGCGGCGCGCGCCCGGCAGGTCAACGGGATCGAGGCCGCCGTCACCGGCACCCGCCTGCGCAACAGTCAGGGTGGCGGCGTTGACGTCACGATCGCCGCCTACCGCTGGACGCCGACCCAGGCCTATCACTTCGTCACCATCACCCCGACGGAAATGAGCGGCCAGCTGGATGCCGGCCTCAACGCCACCCTCAATTCACTGCGCCGGCTGTCCGACGCCGAGGCGGCGGCGCTGAAGGAGCGTCGCATCAAGGTGGTGACGGTGGCGGCCGGCCAGACGGCGCAGCAGCTCGCCGAACGGATGGCCTATGACAGCCACAGGCTGGAGCGTTTTCTGACCCTGAACGCGCTCGACCGGCCGGAGCAGCTCAAGGCCGGCCAGAAAGCCAAGCTGGTGGTGTACGACAAGCGCCGCTGACCGGGGGGCGCAGGCTGGCGGGGGTCGGGCTGGCAGGGGAGCGGTGCTATTCGGCCGGCACGGTGGCCGACGATGGCAGCGGATCAAGGCAGCGGTTGGTGCGGGTGTCGAGATCGGTGATGCCCAGCCAGTCGACGAGGCGACCGGCCAGCCCCCAGATGATCATCACGGCCGGCAGGGCGACCAGGCCATCGACCGCGTAATGCCAGCCGAGATGCACCGACCCGACCCAGATGATCAGCGCGTACAGGCTGAGCACCACACCCAGCCGGGTGTTGAGTTCAAGGGCGGCGCGCGCCATCAGGATGGAGACGCCCACATGCAATGACGGCATGGCGGAAATACCGCCACCCAGCATCTCGCCGCGATGGACGTAGGCCTTCCACAGATCTTCCTGGATCTCCAGCGCGAACAGTCGGAACGGCGAGCCGGACGCGATGATCGCGGCGTCCATGGACTTCAGCTTGGCCATCAGCGGCGCGTAGACATCGGGGCCGGGGACGATGCGGCCATAATAGCAGGGGCCGGCCGACGACAGCATCACCGCCATCAGCGAGCCAAGACCGATCCAGGTGAGGGCGAAGGCGATCAGATACTGGGTGCGGAAGCGGCGGAAATCGGCGCGCATCACCACATAGATGACGCTGACCCACATCAGGAAAAACCAGAAATTATACGCCTGCTGTATCACCATGGTGGGCAGGGTGTCGCCGAGCCAGCGGTGGGTCAGGCGCCACGGATCGGTGCCGAAGATCAGGCGATCCCACTCCATGAACAGGGTGTCGTAGGCAAAAGGCTTGAAGAACGGGATGGCGCTCTTGAAGGTGGTGAACGAGCCCATCAGCAGCAGCAGCATGATGAACGGCACCGCCCGCATCACCAGCCGGTCGGGGCTGAGGATTTCGCGGCGGATGTCGGCGATCATGATCTGCAGCGGACGGGCCGGGCGCTGGCGCAAGGTGAGGTCAAGCGCATAGGCGATGAACACCAGACAGGCGGCGATCGCCCAGGTGCCGGCCACCAGCGAGGAATAGCCGAACAGGTTGAAGGCATGAACCTGGCCGGCGCTGTCGAGCGCCAGCCACACCGACAGGGCATAGGCGCCCAGCAGCGCCAGAATCAGCGCACCGATGCGAAGCTCGTGATGAATGGAGCGCATGGCTTCACCCCGAATGCCGAAGGACGGCCGAGGATGGCACTACAGCGTCAACAAACCGTTGCCGGGAAGCGGAGGTGAGGGGGGTATTTAATTCGACTTTTGTTGAAATGAGTGTTGACCCGGCGTGGTGAGTCTGATATTTCGACATATATCGAAATAAGGAGGGTGAAATGTCAGGGCAAGAGATGACGGGGCGTGAACGGCTGGATGCGTTTCTGGCAATGATCGGTCGGGTGCTGGCACTTTGCTGCCATCATGAGGTGGGTAACTTGCCGTCGCGGCAGCCTTGTCCGTCAGGTGACGGTTCGTCGGCGCGGGCGGGATGATGGACGCGGCTGGCGTCGTTGTCGCGCTGGCGGCGTTGGCGCAGGATGTGCGTCTGGCGCTGTTTCGCCTCCTGGTGCGGGCGGGGCCTGCGGGCATGCCGGCTGGCCGGATAGCGGAAGCACTGGCGGTGCCTAACCTCTCTTATTCACGACGCTCGGTTTCGGGTCCGCTCTGGGCATTTGCTGCGGCTGGCTGTATTGCGCGGACGACCGGCATCGCTGGCGTTTGTTTCACCGCATTCGGATTGATGGGCT
>CAUJIW010000127.1 GCA_963205175.1 Pseudomonadota bacterium | reverse complement strand
ATGCCTTGGCCGCGCAAAACCTCAACCTGCCGAAGCTTCGTGACGATCTCGTCGGGCTTGTGTCGCTTGTTTGCCATTGTGGTCCTCCTTCATGGTCAAAACCATACTTCAAGGTGGACCCGTTCAATGGGGGTGGATCACCATGTGCGCGAGATTTTGCGTCTGAGCCTGGACTGCGGGCTTTCGACGCGGGTAGTTGGCGAGCGGGTCGGGGTCGGATCGACGACGGTCCGGGATACGCTTCGGCGGTTCAGTCGGTCGGGGCTGACTTGGCCGGTGCAGCCTGAGATGACGGACAGCGACCTGGAGTCCCGGCTCTACGGCGTGCCAGGGGTAAAGCCCGGGCGCCGCAAGTTGCCGGAGCCCGACTGGGCGGTGGTGGCGCGTGAGTTGAAGCGCAAGCACGTGACGCTGCAGATCCTGTGGGAGGAGTACTACGCGGCGAACCCTGACGGCTATCGCTACAGCCGATGGTGTGACCTGTTCCGGCGCTGGGAAGGCCGGCTGCCGTTGGTGATGCGCCAGAGCCATGCTGGCGGCGAGAAGCTGTTCGTTGACTACGCTGGCGACACGGTGCCGGTGGTGGTGGATCGCAGGACCGGCGAGATCCGCGATGCGCACTTGTTCGTCGCTGTTCTGGGCGGCTCAAGCCTGTCGTTTGCGTGTGCGACCTGGACCGAGCAATTTGCCGACTGGGCCGAGGCCCACAATGCTGCCTTTGCCTTCTTCGGCGGGGTGCCGCAGCTGCTGGTTCCGGATAATGCCAAGGTCGCGGTGATCAAGGCCTGCCACTTCGATCCGATGATCAACCGCAGCTACACGGACATGGCTCGGCATTACGGGACGGCAGTGCTGCCGGCGCGGCCGAGGAGGCCCAAGGACAAGGCGAAGGTTGAGGCCTGTGTCAGGATCGTCGAGCGCTGGGTGCTGGGCCGTCTGCGCAATTGCATCTTTTACAGTCTGGCCGAGCTCAATACTGCCATTACCGAGTGCCTTGCTGATCTGAATGAGCGCCGTGTGCTGCGCCAGTTCGGCCGAACGCGCCGACAGCTGTTCGAGGAGATCGATGCTCCGAACCTGAAGCCGCTACCGGCTGAGCCGTGGGTCCATGCGCAATGGAAGCGCTGCCGGGTCGGGCTCGATTACCATATCGCAGTCGAGCAGCATCATTACTCCGTGCCGCACCGCTACGCGCGCCGGGAGGTCGAGGCGCGTTACACCGCCCGGACCGTGGAGATCTTCCTCGGCGGCGAGCGGATCGCGGTGCACATGCGCGGCAGTGGCAATGGTCGGCACACGACCGTGCCCGAGCACATGCCGTCGAGCCACCGGCGCTATCTCGACTGGACACCGGCAAAGATCCAGGAGGAGGCGGGCCGGATCGGCCCGATGCTGTCGCTGCTGATGGAGCGCATCATCGAGGACCGGCCGCATCCCGAGCAAGGCTACCGTTCGTGCCTGGGGATCATTGGCCTGGGCAAGCGCTTTGGCGCTGAGCGCCTTGAAGCGGCTGCGCTTCGCGCGCTGGAGATCGGCGCGCGCAATTATCCGTCTGTAAAATCGATCCTCGAAAAGGGGCTCGACAAGGTGCCCGTGTCCAAAGCCCCGGAGCGCGAGCCGATCCTGCACGACAATATCCGGGGCTCTCAATACTACCACTGAAAGGAGCAAGGATGCTCAAACACCCTACACTTGATCAGTTGAACCAGCTTGGCCTGACGGGCATGGCTCATGCCTTTGCCGACCTCGATGGCAATGGCGAGGCCGCCAGCCTGAGCCATGCGGAATGGTTGGCGCTGTTGCTTGATCATGAGACGACATGGCGAAATGACCGCCGCCTTGCCCTGCGGCTGCGTCAGGCAAAACTACGCCATCATGCCGTGCCTGAGGATGTTGATTATCGCAGCACACGCGGGCTTGACCGGCGGCTGTTCGAGATGCTGCTCAAGGGCAACTGGATCGGTGCCCATGAAAACTGCGCGATCATCGGGCCAGCAGGGGTCGGTAAAAGCTGGCTGGCCTGCGCCATCGGGCATCAGGCCTGCCGTGACAATCGGTCGGTCCTTTACACGCGGCTGCCGCGGCTGATCGATGAGCTGTCGCTGGCAAAGGGTGATGGCCGCATTGCTGCGCGGATGAAGAGCCTGGCCCGCGTGGACCTGCTCATCCTTGATGACTGGGGTCTTGAGCCGCTCGATGGCAATGCCCGCCATCATCTGCTGGAGATCCTCGAGGATCGCTATGGTCGGCGTTCAACGCTGGTCACAAGCCAGCTTCCCATCGCGCGCTGGTTCGATCTCATCGGCGATCCCACCTACGCCGATGCCATCCTCGATCGTCTCGTCCACAACGCCCACAGGCTCGAACTCGAGGGGGAATCCATGCGCCGCCTGGCTCAGCGTGCCGCCGCTTGACCAACGCCAAACCATAGTGCGAATAGATACCAACGATCAGGTGCTCTACCTGCGCGCGATCAAATCGGAACGCTGCGCGGCATCAGATCGGAATACATGCGCGCGATCATCGGAATCCGCATCATAGGACCAGGCGAGGCCGAGCCGACCGACGGTCGATGGATTGATCTGATCCAGCGGGCTGAAACGCTGTTCAGCGTATGTCCGGCCATGACTGAGCCACACGCCCGGTTCCGCCTCGGCGCGTTCAAGCCGCTCGGTACTGACCGCGGGCTTGGCGCCCGCCCCCACCAGCCCAGCCTGCTCCAGGGGTTCACGGCTGGCGTCGCAGGCGGACAGGGCCGCCATAAGCAACAGACCGCCGGCGACTCTCCGGAAAACACCTTGAAGCATCACACCCTCCGCACGCCTGGCACACTGGTACAGCGCCAGAGCCTAACGATGCTGCAACGCAGCACAAGCGCCCTGCGGAGAGGACAGGCGCCTCAGTTGTTCTGCAAGTTCGCCTTTTGAGATTTGGCGAGCCGTTCTTCCTCGACGACCTGCTGCAAGGTGGGAATGAAGGCCTCAGCGACGATGAGGATCGCGATCAGCCCCAGCAGGGCGGCAACGAAAGACTTAACGAGAATCCCCATGGTGCGGCCTTCCTGATCGTTAAAAGACAGATGCGCCGGACGGCCTTGCCAGCAGGTAAACGTTGCCCAGAATCACCAGGCCCGCGACGACCATCAGGACGCCCCGCCGGCGCTCCGCTGGATGACGCAGCACCAGATAGCCGCCACCACCAATCAGCAGAAAAGACAGCAACACGACAAGCGACAGGCCGATCTCAAGCAGGTTGGTCATTCCCGATCTCTCCCGCGAACGTCTGTGCCACGGCCTGTCGCCATCCAGCAAGCCTGTGATGCCGCGTCGAGGCATCCAGCAGCGGATGGAAGGCACGATCAAGCCGCCACAGCCGGCTGACGTCCTCGATCGACCCCAGCAGCCCGGCACCCACCGCCGCCAGCGCCGCCGCGCCGAGGGCGGTGGTCTCGGTAACCTGGGGCCGCTCCACGGTCATATCCAGCATGTCCGCCAGATCCTGCGCCATCCAGTCGTTGACCGCCATGCCGCCATCAATACGCAGGCCCGCCGGTTCCACGCCGTCGGCCCGGAACGCCTCCAGCAGATCGGCGGTCTGATAGCTCATGGCTTCCAGGCAGGCCCGTACAATATGGGCGCGCGTCGTGCCGAAGGTCAGTCCGGTCAGCAGCCCCCGTACCGATGGCCGCCAGTGCGGCGCGCCAAGACCGACAAAGGCCGGCACCAGATAAACGCCCTCGGTGGACGTCACCGAGCGCGCCAGCGCCTCCGTCTCGCCGGCGGCCAGCACCAGGCCGACCTTGTCGCGCAACCACTGGACGGCGCTGCCGGCGACAAAAATACTGCCTTCCAGGGCGTAACACGGCTGCCCGTTAATCCGCCAGGCGACCGTCGACAACAGCCGGTTGGCCGACAGGACAGGACGGGCACCGACGTGCGCCAGCACGAAGCAGCCCGTCCCGTACGTGGCCTTGATACTGCCGGCCCTGACACAACCCTGACCGATGGCCGCCGCCTGTTGGTCGCCGGCGATGCCGCGAATCGGCAGCGGCCGACCGAAAAGTACCGGCAGGGTACTTCCCAGCTCGCCGGCGCTGTCGGTTATCCGCGGCAGGAGATCGAGATCAATCCCGAACAGGTCCGCCAGCCCGGTGTCCCACTGGCAGCGCTCAATATCCGCCAGCAGCGTGCGTGAGGCATTGGTGGCATCGGTGGCGTGCACGCCACCCGTCAGCCGATACAACAGGTATGAGTCCACCGTCCCGACGGCCAGATCGCCGGCGCGCGCGGCTGCGGCCACTGCCGGCCAGTGACGCAGGCCCCAGGCGATCTTGCTGGCGGAAAAATAGGGGTCGAGCGGCAGCCCGGTGCGCGCCATCACCGCCGGTTCATGGCCGGCGTCGCGCAGCTGCTGACAAAGATCGGCAGTCCGCCGGTCCTGCCAGACAATGGCGGGCGCCAGCGGCTCACCGGTCCGGCGATGCCAGAAAACCACCGTCTCGCGCTGGTTGGTGATGCCGATGGCGGCAATGGTCGAGACGCCGCCGGCCGCGGCGATGGCCTCGCGCGCGGCGTCCAGCGTGCGGTCCCAGATTTCGCGCGGATCATGTTCAACCCAGCCCGGCTGGGGGTAATGCTGGCTGAGCGGGCGCCCCGCAGACGCAACGATGCGCCCTCCAGAATCAAAGACCACGGCACGCGTCGACGTGGTGCCCTCATCAAGCGCCAGCAGGAAGTCCCCTGATGATTGCGTCAATCGCGCCTCCCCTCCCCATGGTCACGCGGCCACCCATCGGCGCCCCGGCACCTCCAGGAGGGCCATATCACTGCCGGGCGACCGATCGCAATCCACCGGCACCTTTGCGCTGGCACGACCAAATCAGTATACGCTTGGAGAAAAAGGAAAACATAATGTCCGAGCTGACGATCAGGCCATTCGAGCGGCGCGATTACCCGGAACTGGGCAACTGGTTCCATTCTCTTGCCGAGCTTGTGCAGTGGGGCGGCCCCCATATCACCGTGCCACTTGATCTCCGTCAGCTCGATGACATGCGCATGGACCCGGCACTGATCTGCCGCTCCTTCGACCTTAATGGCCGACTGGTCGGACACGGCCAGGTCCGCTTCGACAAGGCCGCCGACACGGCCCGGCTGTGCCGTATCGGCGTATCACCGGAGTTTCGCGGCTGGGGGCTGTCTCAGCCGATCGCGCGGGGGCTGCTGGGCGAGGCGTTCGCCAAACCCTGGGTCCATCGTGCCGAACTGGCGGTCTACACTTTCAATGTCGCGGCGCAACGGGCCTATGAAGCCATCGGCTTCCGTGCCGAGGGCATCAACCGGCAGGTTGTCCGGGTTGGCGAGGACCGGTGGGATCAGGTGATGATGAGTCTGCTGCGTCCGGAGTGGCGCGGCTGACAGCCGGTCTTAATGAGGCTTGCGCGACGCCGGCAGCCGACCACGCAGTTTCATCACATAGCTGATCACCTCGGCCACCGCCTTGTAATGTTCAGGCTGGATTTCCTCGTCGAGGTCGACGGCCGCGTACAGCGACCGCGCCAGCGGCGGGTTCTCGACAATCGGCACGTCATTCTCGGTCGCGAGCTCGCGGATGCGCAGGGCCAAGCTGTCGACGCCCTTGGCAACCACCCGGGGCGCGCCCATGCTGTCCTGATCATACTTCAGGGCAACAGCGAAGTGGGTCGGGTTGGTGACGATCACGTCCGCGGTCGGCACTGCCGCCATCATGCGTTTGCGGGAGCGTTCCATCCGGATCTGACGCAGCCGCCCCTTGATGTACGGATCACCCTCGCTCTGCTTGTATTCGTCCTTGATCTCCTGCTTGGTCATGCGCATCCGCTTGGTGAAGGCGAAACGCTGGTAAACAAAATCGGCCAGCGCCAGAATGGTGACAACGATCGTCACCGCCAGCAACAGCTTGACCACGAGGCTCACCATCAGTGCCAGCATGTCGGGGATTGAGCCCATCAGCGCGGTCTCCAGGCGGCGGCTGTAGGGCCACACCACACTCACCCCGACCACACCAATGATCGCGCACTTGGCCAGCGTCTTCATGAACTCGACAATGGCGTTCATGCTGAACAGTCGCTTGATGCCGCTGAGCGGGTCCACCTTGGACCATTTGGGCGCAATCTTTTCCCACGACATGGTGGGCCGCCCCTGAATGACGCCGCCGACGATGGCCGCCAGTACGAGCAGCGCCAGTGGCCCCAGCAGAACCAGACCGGTCTCCTGCGCCACGCCGAACGCAAGATTCTGGGCACCCTGTTGATCCAGCCGGTAGGCATCGGCGCGACCGAGCAGATTGGTGAACATGGGCACCAGACCGCGGCCAATGCCGGCGGCGAACATGGTCGCGACCAGCAGCCCCGCGCCGAGCATGGCGACATGGCGCATTTCCGCTGATCGGGGAACCTCGCCCTTCTTGCGGGCTTCATCCAGCTTGCGCTGGGTGGGTTCTTCCGTCTTCTGGGAGTCGTCGTCGTCCTCGCCGGCCATGGATCACCCCACCAGGAACGAGCGCATGGCGTCGCCATAACGACTGAGGAACATTGTCATCATCAGGCCCAATGTCGCCAGCAGCAGCCCCATCGACAACAGGATACCCAGCGGCTGGGCAATGAAGAACACCTGGATCTGTGGCGTCAGCCGGGACAGCAGCCCCAGACCGACGTTGAAGATGAGGCCGTAGACGAGAAACGGCGCGGCCAGCTGCAGACCAATCTCGAACGACTGGGACAGCAACCGGACCACCAGCGCCGCGAAATCGCCCGCCATGAAAGCGTCTCCCGGCTTGAACAGGGCGTAGGAGCGCGCCATGCCGCCCAGCAGCAGATGATGCATCTCGGTGACGAACAGCAGCACTACCGCCAGCATCGCGACAAAGCGCCCCAGCAGGACGGTTTGGGCTCCCTGCGTCGGATCGAAAACCATGGCCGCTGACAGGCCCGACTGCACGCTGATGATGGTGCCCGTCAGCTGAATGCTGGAAAACAGGATACGGGCCGCCGCCCCTATCATGAGCCCGACCAGCGTTTCGGAAATGATCAGCGCGGCGACGCCCGGGAACGTCGTCGGCATCGCCGGCAGGATCATCAGGACGGTCGGGTAGATGATGAGGGTCAGCAGCAGCCCGAAGATCAGGCGCACCTGCGGCGGGATATTCTCGTCACCCACCGCCGGCATCAGCATCAGCATGGCGCCCAGCCGGCAGAACACGATGAAATATCCGGTGATCTGCGCGTTCATATAGTCGGGCATGGATCACCTAGCCCGACACAATGCGCTCGGCGATACGCTCCATGAGGCCGCCCAGCATCCGCCCCATGAAGGGCGCCAGCAGGAGGAATACCAGTACCATCGTGATCATCTTGGGCACGAAGGTCAGCGTCATTTCCTGAATCTGGGTGAGCGCCTGAAACAGGCCGATTCCCAGACCGACCACCAGCGCGACAAGCATCAGTGGTCCCGCGACGATCAGCATCGTCAGCAGCGCATCGCGCGACACGTCGAGGACATCGGCACCCGTCATTGCGGCAGTTTGGTCCCTGATGGTTAAGGCAGGCTTACACCCGACCTACGCCTTCGGATGTGGCACCGTCAACGGGGCCATGGCAACGAAGCCGGCCCATTGACAAGGAAGTTATTGCAAATCACTCTCAACTGCACTACGACTCACTTCCGGCGCGGGAGACGGCGATGACGCTACGCTCAACCATCCAGCTCAGTACCTCCTCACCTTCCGATCGGGTGGTTCTGTGTATCGAACTGCCCTCTCCCGCCCACCTGCTGTTGTGGGGCATCCGCCGGCTGATCGCCGATCGCCTGCAGGACCGTCAGGTCGCGCTCACCTTCGATACCCTGCTCGGAGAACAGGCCAGACGGGTGCTGATCCTGCTGCGCACGTGGCTGGCGGAGATCGCCCTGCAGTCGCAGCGGAGAATCAGGATCGGCACACCCTGCTGCCATCGTGTCGATGACCATGAACTGCGTCTGCTCGCCGCGCTTGAACGCGCGCAGCGGGGCGACAACGCGCGGTGCCAGCTGATACTGCAGGCGCTGACGGGCGTGATGACGACCGACATGCTGGCGGAGATCGCCTGTCAACTGGGCGAGGCGCTGCTGAGCGCGCAGGTACGTCTTGATGTCGCCAGCCTGATGCCCGCCGAGGCCTTGCCACGCCTGCACTGACCCCGCGCGACGGCGCCCCCGCGCGAGACCTGCGGCCGCGTCAGATCGGCATCCGCATGATTTCCTGATAAGCCGATATCACCCGATCGCGCACCGCGACCAGGGTCTCCACCGCCATCTCGGCGCTGTTGACCGCCGTCACCACGTCCACCAGGTCCGCCTTGCCGGCCACCGAACGCGCCGCCATGACCTCGGAGTGTTTGGTCGCATCCACCGCGCTGGTGAACATGTCGCCGAGCATCTGACCGAACGCGCTGCCGGCAGACCCCGCCGGCGCGTCAAGACCACCGGATTCGGCGAGCGGGCCACCCGACGTGCGTCCGAGCGACTGGGCGTAGGCGTTGGCGGCATCAAGCGCGCGAATGGACATGGTCTAGCTCTCCCAACCGGTTCAGCGCAACAGATCGACGGTGCGCATGGTCAGTGTCTTGGCGGCCTCGATGGCATTGAGATTGGCCTCGTAGGAGCGCTGCGCTTCCTTCATGTCGGTCGACTCCACAAGTCCATCGACGTTCGGCTTGCGCACATAGCCGCGCTCGTCCGCGGCGGGATGTCCCGGCGAATATTCCTGCCGGAACGGCGAGCGATCGACCGTCACCCGATCCACCTTCACCGTCTGCACGCCGGTCTTGCGATCGAGCACGTCGCGAAACACCACCACCTTGCGCTGGTAAGGATTGCCGTCGACGGCCGGCACCACCGAGTCCTGGTTGGCGAGGTTTTCGGCGATCACCCGCATCCGCAGCGACTGGGCTTTGAGACCCGAGGCGGAAATGGCCATGGCATTGTCGAGTTCCATTGCTTAACTCCTGGCGCCTACGCTCATCTGCCCTTGCCGAGGGCCGTCTTCAGCAAACCGTTCTGCTTGCGATACAAATTCGTCAAGGCGGTGTACTCGGTCTGGACATCCGCGAGTTGCAGAAGCTGCTCTTCCAGCACCACGGTGTTGCCGTTGGGCTTGGTTTCGAACACGTCCTTCTGTTCCACCGACTCCGCCTTGCGGGCGGCACGGCTGCCCAGCGCCACCAAGGCGGCGGAAGCCTCGATCTGCGGCTTGCCGACCCGCGGCGCGCCATGACCACCTTCGACACGCGCCAATACGTCCGAGAAATCGCGTTCCACCAGCTGCCGGGCCCGGTAGCCCGGGGTATCGGCATTGGCCACGTTTTGCGCCACCACCTGCTGCTGGGCGGTGAGCTGGCGCATTTTCAGAGCCATCGCCTTGATGATTGGTATCGAGGAGGAATCCAAAGCGCGCCTCGTGCATCCAGAGCCGTGGCCAGCATGCGGCCTGGAGCATTAACAGGCGGTAAATATCCGCTAGGCTGTGCTTCAATGAATGTTAAGCATGATCACCGCAGTCTGGACCGATGAGCGATGATACCGAGCGTCAGTATGATCTCAGCCGTGCCGCCGTGGCGATCAAGGGCCAGGGCGACAACGGCGCCACCGTGGTCGCCAAGGGACGCGGCGCCCTCGCGGAGCAGATCCTTGACGCGGCCTTCGCCCACGACATCAAGGTCCGGCAGGACCCAGCACTGGTGCGGATGCTGGAAGCGTTCGAAGTGGACAGCCCGATTCCCCCGCCGGCCATGGAGGCGGTTGCCGTCGTGCTCGCGCGCGTCTATGCCGCCAACGGGGGGCATGTACCGGTGCCCCCGCAGGAATCCGTGAATGGATAGCGTCGACTATCTCCGCTTCGTCGCCTCCCTGGCCCTCGTACTGGGCCTGCTGCTGGGCGCCGCCTATGCCCTGCGGCGCTGGGGCCATCGCATTCCCGGCCTTGCGTTGCCGGGCGCGGCCCGTACCGACCGTCTGGCGGTCATTGCCTCCCTCCCCGTCGATGCCCGTCGCCGGCTGGTACTGGTGCGCCGCGACGATGTCGAACATCTGCTGCTGCTCGAACCGGCCGGTACGACGGTGATCGAGACCGGCATCCGAGCGAAAGACAACTGAGCCATGCGACGCCCCCTGCTCGTCCTGCTGCCCCTGATCCTGCTGTTGCTCGGCACGGAACCGGCCGTGGCACAATCGGTTGCCGTCAACCTCGGCGAGGGATCGCTGACTGGCCGGGTCGTACAGATCATCCTGCTGCTGACCGTGCTCAGCCTGGCGCCCGGCATTCTGCTGTCGGTCACGTCGTTCACACGCATGGTCGTCGTGCTGTCGCTGTTGCGCAACGCGCTTGGCACCCAGCAGGCCCCGCCAAACGCAGTGCTGATCTCGCTGGCGATGTTCCTGTCCTTCTTCGTCATGGCGCCCACCTTCGACGCCGCCTGGGAACAGGGCATCAAGCCGTTGACGGAGGAGCA
>CAUJIW010000126.1 GCA_963205175.1 Pseudomonadota bacterium | reverse complement strand
AGACCGTCGACGACGTGGCGGTGATCTCGGCGCTGGTGCAGGACGCGGCGGTACTGCCCGCCGAGGTCGCCTTCGACCCGCGCGCCCGCCGGCTGGTGCTGCTGATGAACCGCTACCGCTGGGAGGAAAAGCGCCCGGCGCCGACGCGGGTGCGGGCGGCGCTGCGCATCGAGGGCGTGCTGAAGGCGCAGCGGCGCGACTGGCCGGCCGAGGCGGCGGCGACCGCCGCCATCCCGCATGTGCTCGACCTGCTGGCGGTGACGGTTGAACCGGGCGCGGACGAGGCGGCGGCACTGGCGCTGACCTTCGCCGGCGGCCCGGCGATCCGGCTGGAGGTCGAATGCCTCGACCTGGTGCTGGAAGACCTCACCGACCCGTGGATCGCCCGCGTCACCCCGGCCCACGACTGAGCACGCGGCGCCGGCGGGCGGTGCGATGGCGTCGCCAGATGAAGGCTCAGGCTTCCAGTTCGGTATCCCAGTAGAGGTAGTCGCGCCAGGTCTCGTGCAGGAAGTGGGGCGGGAAGGCGCGCCCCTGTTCCTGCAACTCGAAGGTTGTCGGCTGGTGCGGCTGCTGGCGCAGCTTCATGTGCGCCTCCAGCGGGGTGCGGCCACCCTTGCGCAGGTTGCACGGCGCGCAGGCCGTGGTGACATTCTCCCACGTGGTGCGGCCGCCCTGGGCGCGCGGCACCACATGGTCGAAGGTGAGGTCGTCGCGGGCGCCACAGTAGGAGCAGCTGAAACGGTCGCGCAGGAACAGGTTGAAGCGGGTGAAGGCAGGGTAGCGCGCCGGCTTGATGTACTGCTTCAGCCGGATCACCGACGGCAGCTTCATGGCGAAGCTGGGGGAATGAATCTCGCGCTCATATTCGGCGACGATGTTCACCCGGTCGAGAAATACCGCCTTGATGGTGGTCTGCCAATCCCACAGGCTGAGCGGGTAATAGGACAGCGGCGTGCAGTCGGCGTTGAGGACCAGCGCCGGGCACTGTTCCAGCCTGGGCAGGACATTGGGATGATACATGCCGCGTTCGCCTCCGCTTCTGGGCAGCGACCGCAAGGATGGCACGGACTTGTCGCACTCAAGCCGGCCAGCGACGGCCGCTCGACTCGAAACTCACTACGCCTGCAACTACTACACTTCGTGTGTCGTCCTCATGACACCACGGCATCTCGTGGGCCGTCAAGGGTCAACACGGTCCCGGCATCGCCGGGCGGCATCAGTAGGGGGGCGGCTCGGCCCGGCAGGCCAGCGGCGCCGCCCGGCCGACGGTCCAGGTCGCCTCCTGGCCCTTGCCGCGCAGTTCATGGCGTGGCGTTGCGTACCAGAAGCCCGAGGCGGCGCGCTGCTGCGGCAGCGTCAGCCGGGTGCCGTCCGGCAACGTCACCTCGGCGTGTTCGTCCTTGAAGGCGACGACGAGGCGCAGGGCGCTCTGCGCGTCCGCGCCACCATCGGGACCGCAGACGAAGGTCACCGGCGGAATGAACGGGTGGGCCGTCGCCGTCGCCGTCGGCGTCGCGTCCGGTTCGCAGGCGGTGAGCAGGGCGGTCGCCAGCATCAGGGCAATCGGAATAGTCCGGTGTGCAGCCATGCGTCCCTCCTGACGCGGCAGGTTGGCCGCGCGGCGTGCATCTTATACCATGCAATCCATGCCGCCCACCCCACCGCCCGTCCTGCCCCCGGTGTCCACGCATCGTCCGGTCGTCACCCGGTTCGCGCCGTCGCCCACCGGCTGGCTGCACAAGGGCCATGCCTGGTCGGCCTGGCTTAACGCCACCTATGCCGCCAGCCGCGGCGGCCGCTTCCTGCTGCGCATCGAGGACATCGACCCCACCCGTCGCAAGCCCGAGCATGTGGCGGGCATTGTCGAGGATCTGGCCTGGCTCGGTCTGCGCTGGGAGACGCCGGTGCGCCGTCAAGGCGAGCATATGGACGACTACGCCCGGGCGCTCGACCGGCTGCGCACGGACGGCCTGCTTTATCCCTGCTTCTGCACCCGCGCCGAGATCGCCGCCGAGATCGCCCGTGCCGGCGCCGCACCGCACGGGCCGGAGGGCCCGCTCTACCCCGGCACCTGCCGGCGTCTCGACGCGGCCGAACGGCAGGCGCGCGTCGAGGCCGGCCAGCCCTTCGCCTGGCGGCTCGATGTGGCGGCGGCGGTTGCCCGTACCGGGGAACTCCACTGGCACGACGCGCGCGCCGGCAACATTCGCGCCGATCCGGCGGCCCTGGGCGATGTGGTACTGGCACGCAAGGAGACACCGGCGAGCTACCATCTGTGCGTGACGGTCGATGACGCGCTGCAAGGCGTCACCGACGTCATCCGGGGCGAGGATCTGTTCCACGCCACCCACATCCACCGCCTGCTGCAGGCGGTGCTGGGGCTGCCGACGCCGGCCTACCATCATCACGGGATGCTCACCGATGCCGGCGGCCAGCGCCTGGCGAAGCGCCATGGTGCCGAAGCACTGCGCGAGCTGCGCGCGCGTGGCGTGACGCCGGCCGAGGTGATCGCGGGCTTCGATACGGCGACTATGCATCCGACAATTGATTAATATTTGGTTAAATCATCCTATACGGACGGATAAAATTAACGGTTTATTGAGCCGTTGCCGCTAGGCCGATCTGCGTAACTTCGCAGGGGTTAGGGGATTTTTTCAATGAGCCAGATGATCATGCCGCTGGTGCGGCAGAAGATGCCAACATTCGGTCTGACCGAGGATGATGTCACTGTTCTGAGCGGTTTTCGCGATTACTTCGCCCGTATCCTGCCACCGGTGCTCGACCGACTGCACGGGGAGCTGGGGGGCTGGACCGAACTGGCGGCCCTGAAGCACCCGCAGGTGCATGCCGTGCGCCTGGCACACTGGACCCGTACCGCGACCGGTGACTGGGGCGACGGCTTTGTCGAATCAGCCCAGCGGCTGGGGCAGACCTTTTATGCCGAGGGCATTCCGGGCTATGCGGTCGCCGTCTGTCATTACACGGTGTCGCGTGCCTTGATGGAGATGCTGCGGGCGGATGTGGCGGCATCGTCGCCGCTGCTGCCCCCGATGGTCCTGTCGGCCGACGGGCCGGCACTGCTTGAGCGTCTCACCCGTGTCGCCGAGGGCGCGGCGTGGTTCGATCTGGAGCTGCTGCTGGAGACCTATGCCGAGGCGGAGCGCGCCGCCCGGAAGGCGACGCTCGACGAGGTGGCCAACCGCTTCGAGGCGGAGATCAAGGGTGTCGTCGATGGCGTCGCCGCCGCCGCCCAGCAGCTCGCCACCATGTCGGACGTGATGTCAGCCACTGCCGGGCGCACCAACGACCTGTCGGAAACGGTGGCGGAGGCCGCCGAGGAAGCCACCGGCAATGTGTCGCTGGTCGCCGCCGCGACCGAGGAAATGGGCATGTCGATCCGCGAGATCGGCAGCCAGGTCGGCAACACCGTGGGTCTGGTCAGTGACGCCGTGACCAAGGCCGAGGACACCAACGCCCAGGTCGGTCTGCTGTCGAAGGACGCCGAGGGCATCGGTGCCGTGGTGGACCTGATCTCCAAGATCGCCGCCCAGACCAACCTGCTGGCGCTCAACGCGACCATCGAGGCGGCACGCGCCGGCGAGGCCGGGCGTGGCTTCGCTGTCGTTGCCTCGGAAGTGAAGAACCTCGCCAAGCAGACCGCCCAGGCGACGGGCGAGATCGCCGCCCAGGTCAAATCGATCCAGGACCGTACCGGCGACACCGTGTCCCTGATCACGGGCATCCGCGACGCGGTGCGCACCATCAATGACGTCAGCCTTGCCATCAACGCCGCCGTCGAGCAGCAGGCATCCGCCGTCAGCGAGATCGCCAGCAACACCGCGCACGCCGCCACCGGCACTGAACATGTCACCCGTAATATCGTCGAGGTGAAGGTCGCCGCCGAGGAAACCGGCACCGCCGCGCGTCAGGTGGCGCAGGCCTCGGGCGATCTGGGTCGCCAGGCGGAAAGCCTGCATCAGGCGGTGGGGCGGTTTATCGCCGACATCCGCGCCGCCTGATCGTCTTGTCCCTGAAGACCTTGTGACCACCACCTGGCGGGCGGCGCGGCAAGCGCCGCCCGTTTTGTTGCCGGCCTCGGGTGGCGCCGGCTTGACGCCGATGGGGTTCAGCGGAAGGAGAGAGACGCATCGCAAGGACAACCACCATGACCATCTCCCAGACCGACACCGCCGCCACCGTCGTCTACGCCCTGGAGCCTGATCTCGCCGCGGCGGACTTCCGCGACATCCTGGTGCGCTCGACGCTGGCGGAACGCCGGCCGGTCGATGACCTCGACCGGCTGGCCACCATGGTGGCCCGGGCCGACATCATCGTCACCGCGCGCGCCGCGGGCCGGCTGGTCGGCGTGTCGCGCGCCATCACCGACTACGCCTTCTGCTGCTATCTGTCCGATCTGGCGGTGGACGTCGCCTGCCAGCGCCAGGGCATTGGCCGGCGGCTGATCGAGGAGACCCGGGTGGCCGCTGGTCCGCGGGCCAAGCTCTATCTCTCGGCGGCGCCGGCGGCGCGGGACTATTACCCGCGCATCGGCATGGACCACGAGCCGGACTGCTGGTCGTTTCCACGCCGGATGTAACCGCTGTCCCCCCGGGGGGAGCGATCGCGACGCCTTGGCCCTTTCCCCCGGCCGGCTTTCGCACTACATCGGGGGGCATGAACACGTTCATGATCGGCATCATCATTCTGGGCGCGCTGGCGACGGTCGGCGCGCTCGGGCGCGGGCTCTACCTGCTGGCCTCCGGCAAGGACGTGAGCGGCCGCAAGCAGAACCAGATGATGTGGTACCGCATCCTGTTCCAGGGGCTGACCATCCTCGCGGCCGTCGTCCTGCTGCTGCTCGCCGGCCGCGGCTGAGGGAACGCACCGGGTCATGGTCAAGCTCAACCGTATCTACACGCGCGGCGGCGACAAGGGCGAAACCAGCCTGGTCGATGGTTCGCGGCTGCCCAAGCATGCGCTGCGCATCGCCGCTTACGGCACCGTGGACGAGGCGAGTTCGGTGATCGGCATCGCCCGGCTGCACACCGTCGGCGAGGCGGATGCCATGCTGGCGCGTATCCAGAACGACCTGTTCGATCTTGGGGCCGATCTGGCGACTCCCGGCACCGCGCTTGAGGGCGCGCTGCGCGTCCTGCCGGCGCAGGTCGAGCGGCTGGAGCGCGAGATCGACGTCATGAACGCCGAACTGGCACCGCTTGATTCCTTTATCCTGCCCGGCGGCTCGCCGGCCTCGGCGCACCTGCACCTCGCTCGTACCGTGGTGCGCCGGGCCGAGCGGCTGGCCACCGAGACCGCCGCCCAGGATCCAATCAATCCGGTGGTGGTGCACTATCTCAACCGCCTGTCAGATCACCTGTTCGTGATGGCGCGGTACCTTAATGACAAGGGGCGGGCGGACGTGCTGTGGGTGCCGGGCGCCAATCGCTGATGCCCGTTCAGTGTGATATTTGCCCGTCCGGGCCGTCGTCGGTTGCGACGGGTCGGCTTGTTCAACGCGATCAACGACGCACCGCGGGGGTGCTGCGACAAAGCTGCACAATTTAACAAGTCGATTGTGAGGTCGACGGCGTTGACTCGGGCGCGCGAGTTGACGCAAACGTCAACCGCGCATTGGGAGGGTCTCAAGTCCTCTCCCTCCGATCCGAGAGAGGAGCGAAGGCATGAAAGTACTGGTGCCCGTCAAGCGGGTGGTTGATTACAACGTGAAGGTCCGGGTGAAATCGGACCAGACCGGCGTTGAGCTTGCCAACGTCAAGATGAGCATGAATCCGTTCGACGAAATCGCCGTCGAGGAAGCTATCCGCCTGAAGGAGAAAGGCGTGGCGACCGAGATCGTGGTGGTATCGATCGGCGTGCAGCAGTCCACCGAGACGCTGCGCACCGCGCTCGCCATGGGCGCCGATCGCGGCATCCTGGTCAAGACCGACGAGGTCGTCGAGCCGCTGGCGGTGGCGAAGATCCTCGCCAAGGTCGCCGCCGAGGAACAGCCGGGCCTGGTCATTCTCGGCAAGCAGGCGATCGACGACGATTCCAACCAGACCGGCCAGATGCTGGCCGCGCTGACCGGCTGGGCCCAGGGCACCTTCGCCTCCAAGGTCGAGGTGGCCGGTGACGTCGCCAACGTCACCCGCGAGGTCGACGGCGGTCTGGAGACGCTGGCGCTGAAGCTGCCGGCGGTGGTGACCACCGACCTGCGCCTCAACGAGCCGCGCTATGCCTCGCTGCCGAACATCATGAAGGCCAAGTCGAAGCCGATCGCCGAGAAGAGCCCGGCGGACTACGGCGTCGACGTGACGCCGCGCCTCAAGACCCTGAAGGTGTCCGAGCCGCCGAAGCGGCAGGCCGGCATCAAGGTCAAGACCGTCGAGGAACTGGTGGCTAAACTCAAGGAAGTGGGAGCAATCGCATGAGCGTGCTGGTTCTCGCCGATCATGACAACGCGTCGCTGAAGGACGCGACCCTCGCCGTGGTGACGGCGGCCGGCAAGCTGGGCGGCGACGTCCACGTGCTGGTGGCCGGTGCCGGCTGCCAGGCCGCTGCCGAGGCCGCCGCCAAGGTGGCCGGCGTCGCCAAGGTGCTGGTGGCCGATGACGCCGCCTATGCCAACGGCCTGGCGGAAAACCTGGCCCCGCTGGTGGCGCAGCTCGCCGCCGGCTACGACGCCGTGCTCGCGGCCGCCTCGACCGGCGGCAAGAACGTGCTGCCGCGCGTTGCGGCCCTGCTCGACGTCGCCCAGGTGTCGGACATCACCGCCGTGGTGTCGCCCGATACCTTCGAGCGGCCGATCTATGGCGGTCAGGCGTTCGCCACCGTCCAGTCGACCGACGCCAGGAAGGTCATCACCGTGCGCACCACCGCTTTCCCGAAGGCGGAAGCGGCCGGTGGCTCGGCGGCGGTCGAGGCCGTGTCGGGCCCGGCGGCCACGGGTGTCGCCACCTTCGTCGGCTCGGAGATCTCCAAGTCCGACCGTCCGGAACTGACCTCGGCCAAGATCATCGTCTCCGGTGGCCGGGCGCTGGCCTCGGCGGAGAACTTCAAGACCGTGATCGAGCCGCTGGCGGACAAGCTGGGCGCCGCCGTGGGCGCCAGCCGCGCCGCGGTGGACGCCGGCTACATGCCCAACGACTATCAGGTCGGCCAGACCGGCAAGATCGTGGCGCCGGAGCTGTACATCGCGTGCGGCATCTCGGGCGCGATCCAGCACCTCGCCGGCATGAAGGACTCCAAGGTCATCGTCGCCATCAACAAGGACGAGGAAGCGCCGATCTTCCAGGTCGCCGACTTCGGGCTGGTCGCCGACCTGTTCCAGGCGGTGCCGGAGTTCACCGCGAAGCTCTGACACGCTGACCGCGTGCCAGGCATTGAACGGCCGGGGCGGCGACGCTCCGGCCGTTTGTCGTCGGCCGGGACGCCGGCTGGATCGCGATGGGCGGCGCGATATGCCGGATCGTGCGCATTCAGGCTGGTCAGGGCTTGGGCGAGCGACGATAAGGCCTATGTTAGTGGAGTAACTGACTCCGAATTGACAGCGCCCCGGGCGCCGGTCGGGCCCGGCCCGATCAGGACGCAGGGCCGGAAAGGGTGAAGGCATGAGCGTGCACGGCTGCGGTGGCGACGATGATCTGGACGAGGGCGGGCCCGGTCACGAGCTGGCGCCGATTCCCCTGCCACGCGTCGAGGATGCCGTGCGCGAGATGATCCGCTGGGCGGGCGACGATCCGGAGCGCGAGGGACTGCGCGACACGCCGGGCCGGGTGGCGCGGGCGTTTCGCGAATACTTCCGGGGCTACGCCGAGGATCCCGGCGCGCATCTGGCGCGTACTTTCGAGGAAGTGGGCGGCTACGACGAGATCGTGCTGCTCAAGGACATCCCCTTCCAGTCCCACTGCGAGCACCATATGGCGCCGATCATCGGCAAGGCGCACATCGCCTATCTGCCGCGCCACCGGGTGGTCGGCATCTCCAAGCTGGCCCGGGTGCTGCATGGCTATGCCCGCCGTCTGCAGGTGCAGGAGCGACTGACGGCCGAAGTGGCCGAGTGCATCAACACACACCTGCAGCCATTGGGCGTGGCGGTGGTGATCGAGGCGACCCATGCCTGCATGACCGCGCGCGGGGTCCACACGCCGGGCGTGGTGATGACCACCAGCCGCATGATGGGCGTGTTCCGCGACGACGAGAAATCGCGCAAGGAAATCCTGTCGCTGATGGGCTTCTGAGCCCCGTCTCGCTGTCGGGCGTCCGAGCTCCGTCGGCGCGTCAGGCCGGGTGTTCCTCAAGCCCGCCCGCCAGCAGGGTGAGCGCGGCCTCGATTCGCGGCGCGGCCGCCCGCAGGGCGGCGTCGCCCAGCGCGATCAACTCCTCGGCGCGCTGGAAGTCCATCAGGCCGACATGCTGGCAGGCCACGCTCACCTGCACGTCGGGCGGGTCACCGGCCAGCCTGGCCCGGTTCAGCCGGTGCTGCATGATGTGAAAGGCGGTGGCGATGCTGCCGAACAGGTTGGGCTGTCCGTGGCGTCCGGCCCGCCCCCAGTGGCCCGGCAGCAGCTCGCCGGACAGCGAGATGGCGACCACGAGATCGGCGCCAAGGGCGCGCGCCAGCGTCACCGGCACCGGGTTGACGATGGCGCCATCGGCCAGCGGCCGGCCTTCGATCTCCACCGGCGCGAACAAGCCGGGAATCGCGAACGAGGCCCGCACGGCTTCCGCCATATCGCCGTGGCGCAACCAGACTTCCTGACCGCTGCCGAGATCGGCCGCCACCACGCCGAACGGCACCGGCAGATCCTCGATACGGTGACTGCCGAGCTGCTGGTGCATCAGGCGGCCGAACTGGGTGGACGAGAACAGCCCGTCGAGCGCGCGCAGCCGCATATGGCGCCAGAAGGTCAGGGCCTTCAGCGACCGGCTCCACGCCTCCAGGGCATCAAGCCGGTCGCAGGCGAACGCCGCGCCGGCGACCGCGCCGATCGAGGTGCCGGCGACGATGTCGGGCGCCAGGCCGAGGTCGGCCATGGCCTTGAGCACCCCGATATGCGCCCAGCCCCGCGCCATGCCGCCACCGAGCGCGACCCCGATGCGCGGCCGGCGGGGCAGACCGTGGGCGCGCCGGCCTCGGGCCCTGGTGCCCTGGGGTTTGGAATTCTGGGTTTTTGATCGCCGTATCCACATGAGTCGTGAGCATAGGCCGGCAAGGGGGCGTCGTCACCAGGGCGCGCTGCTGCCTGCGGGCCTGCCTGCTTGGCGAGAACGCGCGCCAAAGTAGTCGCCCGGCGCCGCGCGTTCCGGCGGCGTGCATCCAATAGATTGATATTGTTGGTGTAATTTCGATATCCACAGAAAAGCAATTTTTCTTTCAAGATTTGTTTTGACAGTTTGGTTTGGGGTTGGGTATATCGCCGCCTGTCGCTGACGCCGAGGGTGACTTCGGCGGGGAGGCGACTTCGCTCTTTCTCATTGTAGGTTTTTGAAGGGACATGTGGGCGGCG
>CAUJIW010000125.1 GCA_963205175.1 Pseudomonadota bacterium | reverse complement strand
ACATGCAGATCGAAGGCATGGCCGAACTCAACCAACCCATGATCGAGGAGGAAAATCAGCCCCTACACATCACCGCCAAAGCCGCCTGACGATGGCCCACGGCCACAGCCGAAATTACACCACCTTGACGGACGCGACCGGCGTTCGGCCTCCTTGGGTTGTTGAGACAGATCAGCTCTCTTTTCAATTTAATTACCTTAAACGCATGGAATGCTACCCGTGGAGTAATAACGCGCCTTGGCTTAGTGCTAGCGCCGCCGGTACCATATGAGGCTCATTAATCCGTCCCCTTGTCTCCCCCTTACCCCTTCTTCGGGCGGCCGCGTTTCCTGGGGGCAGGGGAGGCCGCGGCCGGCGTCCTGACCGCCTTCGCGGTCGCCTTGTCTGCCGCCTTCGCGGTTTCTCCCTTGGCTGCCCCCTTGGCCGCCTTCGCGGCTTTCCCTGTGGCCGCCTTCGCGGTCGCCTTATCTGCCGCCTTCGCGGCTTTGGCGGCGCGTTTCTTCGCCGCGGTCGGGGCGAAGCTGTCCAGGGTGTCGTCATCGCCGGTGTCGGCGGCCGGGGCCGCCGGGGCCGGCCTGCCGGGCTTGCTGGTGCCGAAGCGCCCGGCGCCGGCGCGCAGGCTCTTGTTCGACGGCGCCGGCTGGCTGCGGGCGACCGGCACGCCGTCGCCCAGCAGCGGCTTGAGATAGCCGCCGGTGTAGCTCTTCGGGTTGGCGGCGACCGCCTCGGGGGTGCCGGTGGCGATGATCTCGCCGCCGCGCGCGCCCCCCTCGGGGCCGAGATCGATGATCCAGTCGGCGGTCTTGATGACCTCCAGATTGTGCTCGATGATGACCACGGTGTTGCCCTGGTCGACCAGCGCCTGGATCACCTCCATCAGCTTGCGCACGTCCTCGAAGTGCAGGCCGGTGGTCGGCTCGTCGAGGATGTACAGGGTGTTGCCGGTGGCGCGGCGGCTGAGCTCCTTGGCGAGTTTGACGCGCTGGGCCTCGCCGCCCGAGAGCGTCGTCGCCTGCTGGCCGATCTTGACGTAGCCCAGCCCGACCTCGTGCAGCATCTCCAGCTTCTCGCGGATCGCCGGCACGGCGGCGAAGAAGCCGACGCCGTCCTCCACCGTCATCTCCAGCACCTCGGCGATGGACTTGCCCTTGAAGGTCACCTCCAGCGTCTCGCGGTTGTAGCGCTGGCCCTTGCAGGCGTCGCAGGTGACATAGACGTCGGGCAGGAAGTGCATCTCGATCTTCAGCACGCCGTCGCCCTGGCAGGCCTCGCAGCGGCCGCCCTTGACGTTGAAGCTGAAGCGGCCCGGCTTGTAGCCGCGCGCCTGCGCCTCCGGCAGGCCGGCGAACCATTCGCGGATCGGCGTGAAGGCGCCGGTATAGGTCGCCGGGTTGGAACGCGGCGTGCGGCCGATCGGCGACTGGTCGATGTCGATGACCTTGTCGAGATGCTCCAGCCCCTCCAGCGCGTCGTGCGCGCCGGGCACCACCCGGGTGCCGTTGAGCCGCTTGGTGGCGGCGTTGAACAGGGTGTCGAGCGTCAGCGTCGACTTGCCGGAGCCGGAGACACCGGTGACGCAGGTCAGCGTGCCCAGCGGAATGCTGGCCGAGACGTTCTTCAGGTTGTTGGCCCGCGCGCCGGTGATGGTCAGGTGACGCCCCGAACCGGGGCGGCGGGCCGCCGGCAGCGGCACCTGGCGGGTGCCCGACAGATAGGCGCCGGTCAGGCTGTCGGGGGTGGCCATGATCGCGGCCGGCGTGCCCTCGGCGATGATCCGCCCGCCATGGACACCGGCGCCCGGCCCCATGTCGATGACATGGTCGGCGGCGCGGATGGCGTCCTCGTCATGCTCGACCACCAGCACGGTGTTGCCGAGGTCGCGCAGGCGCTTCAGCGTTTCCAGCAGCCGGTCGTTGTCGCGCTGGTGCAGGCCGATCGACGGCTCGTCGAGCACGTAGAGCACGCCGGTCAGGCCGGAACCGATCTGGCTGGCCAGCCGGATGCGCTGGCTCTCGCCGCCCGACAGGGTGCCGGAGGCGCGCGACAGGTTGAGGTAGTCCAGCCCGACGTTGTTGAGGAAGCCCAGTCGCTCGACGATTTCCTTCAGCACCTTCTCGGCGATGGCGGCCTGCTTCTTGGTCAGGTGCTTGCCCAGGCCGGCGAACCAGGCCAGCGCATCGGCCACCGACAGCTCGGTGACCTGCGAGATGGTGCGCTTGTCCACCTTCACCGCCAGCGCCTCGGGCTTCAGCCGCTGGCCGTGGCAGGCCTCGCACGGCGCCGACGACTGGTAGCGCGACAGTTCCTCGCGCATCCAGGCGGACTCGGTCTCGCGCCAGCGGCGGTCGAGGTTGTGGATGACGCCCTCGAACGGCTTGGTCACCTCGTAGCGCTTGCGTCCGTCGTCGAACACCAGCGGGATCGCCTCGCCATTGGTGCCGTAGAGCACCGCCTGGCGGGCTTTCTCCGGCAGCTCGGCCCAGGGGCTGCGCAGCGAGAACTTGTAGGCGCGCGCCAGGCTTTCCAGCACCTGCAGATAATAGGGCGACGGCGGCGAGGATTTCGACCACGCCGCCACCGCGCCATCGGCGATGGACAGCTGGTCGTCCGGCACCACCAGCTCGGGGTCGAAGTACAGTTTCTCGCCCAGGCCGTCGCAGGTCGGGCAGGCGCCGTGCGGATTGTTGAACGAGAACAGCCGCGGCTCGATCTCGGGGATGGTGAAGCCGCTCACCGGACAGGCGAATTTTTCGGAGAACAGTAACCGCTCGGGGTTGCCCGCCGCGTCCTTGGCGTCGGCGAACTCGGCCACCGCCAGCCCCTCGGCGAGCTTGAGCGCGGTCTCGAAGCTGTCGGCCAGCCGTGTCTCCAGCCCCGGCTTGACGACGATGCGGTCGACCACGACGTCGATGTCGTGCTTGAACTTCTTGTCCAGCGCCGGCGCCTCGGCGATGTCGTGGAAGGCGCCGTCGATCTTCACCCGCTGGAAGCCCTGCTTGCGCAGCTCGGCCAGCTCCTTGCGATATTCGCCCTTGCGGCCGCGCACGATCGGGGCGAGCAGGTGGAAGCGGCGGCCCTCGGGCAGCGCCATCACCCGGTCGACCATCTGGCTGACCGTCTGGGCCTCGATCGGCAGGCCGGTGGCCGGCGAAGAGGGCACGCCGACGCGCGCCCACAGCAGGCGCATATAGTCGTAGATCTCGGTGACGGTGCCCACCGTCGAGCGCGGGTTCTTCGAGGTCGTCTTCTGCTCGATCGAGATCGCCGGGCTCAGCCCCTCGATGTGGTCGACATCGGGCTTCTGCATCAGTTCGAGGAACTGGCGGGCATAGGCCGACAGGCTCTCGACGTAGCGGCGCTGGCCCTCGGCGTAGATGGTGTCGAAGGCGAGGCTGGACTTGCCGGAACCGGACAGGCCGGTGATGACGACGAGCTGGTCGCGCGGGATGTCGACGTTGATCGACTTCAGGTTATGTTCGCGCGCGCCACGGATGGAGATGTGAGTCAACATGCGCTCATGTTCCAGATTTGTTCGCGCCTGGCAAGGGGGCTGAAAGGCGGGTCTGATGGGGGGCTGACCGGCGGGTCGGCAGGGGTGTTGCAGTGCGGCACACATGGCGCGGCGGCGTCGCAGATTCAAGCGCGCGGATGAACCGCTCACGAGATTCAAGCGGGTGGATACGCCGCTCATTCCAGTGCCCACGGAGGCGACCCTATCATTTCCGTGCGGGCGCGCCGCCTTGCGTGCCTCCGGCGGGGCGCTAGGGTTGGGTGCGCCAGGCTGGACACACCGGCCGGCAGACCGGGAAGACGCAGACCCGGGGGAGGTTGCAGGCGATGATCGACATCTATGGCGGGCAGACGCCCAACGTTTTCAAGCCGCTGATCGCGCTGGAGGAGATGGGCGAGGCCTACAGCCGCATCCCGGTCGACATCCTCAAGGGCGAACAGTTCGCGCCGGCCTTCCTGGCGATCAGCCCCAACAACCGGGTGCCGGCCATCGTCGACCATGATCCCCTCGATGGCGGCGGGCCGCTGCCGGTGTTCGAGTCCGGCGCCATTCTGCTCTACCTTGCCGACAAGCACCGCGCCTTCATCCCCGCCGACGCGCGCGGCCGGGCGGCGGTGGTCGAGTGGCTGATGTGGCAGATGGGCGGGCAGGGGCCGATGTGCGGCCAGGCCGGCCACTTCCGCAACTACGCGCCGGAGAAAATCCCCTACGCCATCGACCGCTACAGCAACGAGGTGCGCCGGCTCTATGGCGTGCTCGACACCCGGCTGGCCGGGCGCGAGTTCATCGCCGGCGACTATTCCATCGCCGACATGGCCTGCTGGCCGTGGATCCTGTTCCGCGATCATCATGGCGTCGCGCTGGCCGACTTTCCCAACGTCGAACGCTGGTACGCCGCCGTCGAGGCGCGCCCGGCGGTGCGGCGGGCGCTGGCGGACTATCAGCCGATCCCGCCGATGACCTTCACCGACGCCCAGCGCGCGGTGTTGTTCGGCGGTCAGCGGCCGCAGGCGGCGGAGGCGGGCGATGAGCGGCATTGACTATCTGCCGATCGAGGCGGCGCGCGCGGCCACCGGGCTGCGGGTCGCCTTCACCCAGGGGGTGCCCAATCCTTGGGGCTTCGGCGCCCGCGCCATCCTTGATATCAAGCGCATCCCCTATTTGGCGGTGGCGCAGGAGGCCGGCGGGGCCAACGACGCGCTGAAGGCGTGGACCGGCCAGACCTCGGCCCCGGTCGCCATGCTCGACGACGAACGGCCGCGCGCCCTGTGGTCGGAGATCGTCGTGCTGGCGGAGCAGCTGGCGCCGGAACCGCCGCTGGTCCCGGCGGTGCCGGAGGAGCGGGCGCTGATGTTCGGCCTGTGCCATGAACTGTGCGGCGATGACGGGCTGGGCTGGAACGCCCGGACGTTGATCTTCGCCGCCAACCGCGCCGCCGGCAACGATGCCTTCGAGTCAATGTACCGCAAATATTCCTCGCCCAGCCCGGTCGAGCACGCCCGCCGGCGGGTCGCCGACATTCTCGGCCTGCTCGACCGCCAGCTGGCGGCCCAGACGGCGCGGGGGCGGGATTATCTGGTCGGCGACCGGCTGTCGGCCGCCGACCTCTACTGGGCCGGTTTCTCCAACCTGTTTGTCGCCATGGCGCCGGACCTGTGCGCCATGCCGGACTTCTACCGCGCGCTCGGCGCCATCACCTGCGGCCACCTGTCACCGCCGGTGCCGTCGCGTCTGCTCGACCACCGCGACCGCGTGGTGCGCGACCATCTCGATACGCCGGTGGCCTTCTGAACGACGGCGCCAGGCGACGCTTACTGGCCGCGCGCCCAGTTGCCGAATTCCTTCACTGTCACCTTGCCGTCGGCGTCGGCGTCGGCGTCGGCGAAGTTGAGCTGGCTCTGACGCATGAACTGCTCGCGCGTCACCAGGCCGTCACCGTCGGCGTCCATCACCTGGAAGCGCAGCGTCTTGCGCTCGGTGGCGCGCTCCTGCATCTGCAGCTGCCGCTGGGCGTTCATGGCGCTTTTCGGGCCGGGGCCCATGCGCATCGCCATATATTCCTCGCGGGTGAGCCGGCCATTGCCGTCGCTGTCCATCGCCGCGAACATGTCGCCGGCCCAGGCCTGATGCTCGGCACCGCTCAGCACGCCATCCTGATCCTGATCGCGCTGGCGCAGCCGGTCGGCGGCGCGCTTGCCCTGCCGGTCCCAGTCGCGCAACCGGTCACGGTCGCGATCGGGGATGCCGTCGCCGGTGCCGTCGCGTAGGCGGTCGCGGTCCTGGCTGCCATAGCCCGGGCTCATGCTGCCGCTCATGCCGGCCCCGCCGCCCGTGCCGCCGCCACCACCGCCGCCGGAACCGCCGGGGCCCGCGATGGCTGGCGCGGTGGCCAGTAGCAGGCCCAGCGACAGGGTGGACACCGCCAAGCCGCGGATTTTCGAAGTGGTGGTTTTCATACTGGTCATCTTCATGGGATCCTCCCGATCGTCCAATGACTGTATGCGAATATCAGAATATTCTGACACGAACCTGACAGCGGGGTGATCGTCGTCCGCTTGCCAGTCACTTTTAACATAAGACGCCGGCGGCCGGCGGGGCGCCTTCAAAAGATTTCAAACAACACCTTGTAATTCAGCAGGATCGGCCTATATCAGTCATGTCGATGAATGACTAACTGATAAATAATCTCGGTTTCCGCGTTTTCGCGTTTCTCCCAGACGACAATCAATACGGCATTATGGCATCGTCTTCCGGGTGTTTTCCTGGGAATACTCTATGCCCTGAAAGGGTTTTATTATGATGACGGGAACCGTGAAATGGTTCAACAGCCTCAAGGGCTTTGGTTTTATTGCGCCGGATGGTGGCGGTAAGGACGCATTCGTTCATATCAGCGCTGTCGAGCAGGCCGGCCTTTCGTCGTTGCAGGAAGGGCAGAAGATCAGCTTCGATCTGCTGGTCGACCGCAGCGGCAAGTCGTCCGCCGGCAACCTGAAGGCGGTCGCCGCCTGAGGCCTTGCGCCCGCCGCGGACTGCGCCGCGAGGTTTTCGCGGCCGTCATCGCGGCAGGAGAAGGCGCATTATCGGCATCGGCCGTTGACCACGGATGTACTGGCAACGCGATGTCTGATAGGATACCAGCTGACCGTTGGTATCGCAGGCCCCGCGCCGCTTCGGCGGTCGCGGGGCTGAGCCGTTGATATGGGCGCCCTGACTCGATGGGATGGCTGGCCGCATGGACCGGCTACCGTGGCGCTCCGCTCGTGAGATGAGCCGGGGCTGCTCCCTTGGTGTCGACTGTTGTCGTGTGCTGTCTGTCGCCCGGTCTCTCGACCGGTCGCGTTTCCGATGTCACCGCTTGCCACACGGGAGGTCAATATGCGCCAGGAAAATGGAGAGATCATGCAGTGGGTTCACCTGGGCGATGCCCTGCGGGAAGAAGCGCTCGCCTGTACCGGCGACATCAACGCCGCCTACATGGCGGTGCACCTGACCTTGCGTGAAGCCTTTGTCGCCGCTGGCGACGATGCCGTGCCATCACCTTCGCCGACGGTGCTGCTGTCGCGCGTGCGGGCGCACTCCCGCCCGCGTGGCGGCCTGGCGAACCACGCATGAGCCGCCGCCTGCTACGAGGATCACTGGAAGCCTGGCTGCGTCCTGCGCGCGAGGGCTGGGCTTTCGATACGTGCCGTTACAATTTCGCGCCGCTGGTGGGGAACGGCATCCGTATGGTGGTGACCAAGCTGGCGGATTGCACCGTCGACATCGGCGTGATGACCCAGCGGGGCGATTTCCTGTTTCGCGCGCCAATGCCGGAGGCGCTGTCCCCGCGCGGACTGTTTGTCGCCGTCCGCTGGCGCGAGGGGGACATCATCGAGGCCCGGCTGGCGGACACACTGATCGGTTCACGGCCTTTCGGAGTCGCCCTTCGCGGCGCCTGATCGCGCCCCTCGTACAGCAAGGAGTTGACGCATGTGGATCGAACCACTGCTGTTGCAGGACATCCGCGAGGTCGTGGTGTCACGCGGCGACGCATATCCGCCGGAAGCGATCAAACTCGATGACCGCGATCCGCGCAATGTCGAGCGTCACATCCGCTATCTGATGCGCCGTGGCGAACTGCGGGCCCGGCTGGAAGCCGGCGGCGGCTCCCGGCTGCTGGTGCTCGGGCTGACCGCCAAGGGCTATCATGCCGCCGGCCGGGTTCGGAACAGCCCGCCGCCCGGCAAATTGTCGAAGGCGATTTCGTGGCTGCGCGACAGTTTGGCCGCGACGCGGTAGCGCCCGGCCGGCCGCAGGACCTTATCCGTCAGAGCCAGGTGACAGCGCCTACTTCTCGTCGCCCATCTTGAGCGCGGCGATGAAGGCTTCCTGCGGGATTTCCACCTTGCCGAAGGTGCGCATCCGCTTCTTGCCTTCCTTCTGCTTCTCCAGCAGCTTGCGCTTGCGGGTGATGTCGCCGCCGTAGCACTTGGCGGTGACGTCCTTGCGCATCGCCGAGATGGTCTCGCGGGCGATCACCTTGCCGCCGATGGCCGCCTGGATCGGGATCTTGAACAGGTGGCGCGGGATGAGGTCCTTCATCCGCTCGCACATGTGTCGGCCGCGCGCTTCCGCCTGGCCGCGGTGGACGATCATCGACAGCGCGTCGACCGGCTCCTCGTTGACCAGCAGGTTCATCTTCACCAGATCGCCCTCGCGGTGGCCGATCTGGTGATAGTCGAAGCTGGCGTAGCCGCGGCTGATCGACTTCAGCCGGTCGTAGAAGTCGAACACCACTTCGTTGAGCGGCAGTTCATAGACCACCATGGCGCGGGTGCCGGCGTAGCTGAGGTTCTTCTGGATGCCGCGCCGGTCCTGGCACAGCTTGAGCACGGCGCCGAGATATTCGTCGGGCACGAAGATCGTCGCCTCGATCCACGGCTCCTCGATATGGTCGATGCGCACCACCTCGGGCATGTCGGCCGGGTTGTGCAGCTCCATCGAGGTGCCGTCGGTGAGGTGGATGTGATAGACCACCGAGGGTGCGGTGGTGATGAGGTCGAGGTCGTATTCGCGGCTCAGTCGCTCCTGGATGATCTCCAGGTGCAAAAGCCCCAGGAAGCCGCAGCGGAAGCCGAAGCCCAGCGCGGCGCTGGTTTCCATCTCATAGGTGAAGCTGGCGTCGTTGAGGCGCAGCTTGGCCATGCTCTCGCGCAGCTTCTCGAAGTCGGCGGCGTCGACCGGGAACAGGCCGCAGAACACCACCGACTGCACTTCCTTGAAGCCGGGCAGCGGCACCGCGTCCTTGGCGTGCTTGGTTTCCACCAGCGTGTCGCCGACGCGGGTCTGGGCGACTTCCTTGATCTGGGCGGTGATGAAGCCGACCTCGCCGGGGCCGAGTTCGCCGATATAGTCGATCTTCGGGCGGAACACGCCGACGCGCTCGACCGTCTGGTCGTTGCCGGCGGCGAGCATGCGCAGCGACATGCCCTTCTTCAGCACGCCCTCGACGACACGCACCAGCAGGATGACGCCGAGATACGGGTCGTACCAGCTGTCCACCAGCATGGCTTTCAGCGGCTTGCTGGCATCGCCCTTGGGCGCCGGCAGCTGGGTGACCAGCGCTTCCAGCACGTCGTCGATGCCGATGCCGGACTTGGCCGAGGCCAGCACCGCCTGGCTGGTGTCGAGGCCGATGACGTCCTCGATCTGCAACTTGACCCGGTCGGGGTCGGCGGCGGGCAGGTCGATCTTGTTGATCACCGGCACGATGACATGGTCGTGCTCGATCGCCTGATAGACGTTGGCCAGCGTCTGGGCCTCCACGCCCTGGCTGGCGTCCACCACCAGCAGCGAGCCCTCGCAGGCCGCCAGGCTACGCGAGACCTCGTAGGCGAAGTCGACGTGGCCGGGGGTGTCCATCAGGTTCAGCACGTAGGTCTTGCCGTCCTTGGCCTTGTATTCCAGCCGGACGGTCTGGGCCTTGATGGTGATGCCGCGTTCGCGCTCGATCTCCATGTTGTCGAGCACCTGCTCCACCATCTCGCGGTCGGACAGGCCGCCGCAGCGCTGGATGAGCCGGTCGGCCAGCGTCGACTTGCCGTGGTCGATGTGGGCGATGATGGAGAAGTTGCGGATCAGATTGATATCGGTCGTCATGGCGGCGGGCATAGCACCACGGCAGGCCCAAGGAAAGCGCCACGCGGGCCCTGTTGAATGTCAGGCGGCGAAGGCGGGGCGCGAACGACAAAAGGGGTGCCCGGTAGTCCGGGCACCCCTTCGGCAGGCAATGCGAGGGTATGACGCTGTATAGGGTCAGGCCCCGGCGTCAGACCTCAGGCCTTGCGACGACGGCGCAGGGCACCGGCGCCGGCCAGGCCGAGGCCCAGCAGGGCGAGCGTCGCCGGTTCCGGCGTCTCGACCGGCGGTTCATTCGGGTCGATCGGATCGTCGTTCACCCGCGAGATGGCGAAGGTCGAGGTGATGCCCATGAAGAACACGTTGTCATCGAACGACGGGTTCTCGGTGAGGAAGGAGACATAGGTGTCGCCCGCCGTCACGAACGGCGCGGCGTCGATGATGTTGCCTTCCGCCAGATTGTAAAGTTCGTCGTCACCGGCGCCGCCCGTGCAGTTGGGGTGGGGGTTTGACGTGTTGTCGCCGATGCCACCCACCGTCAGCAGGTCGCCGTTGGCGGCGAGGAAGTTGCCGTCGTCATTGCCGCCGGCGCAGCTGGTCAGGCGGCGGGACACCGGGTTGGAACTGGTCTGCACGTCAACCACGGTCACCTGACCAGTGGGCGAGGCGCTGATGCCGCTGCTGCTGCCGTTGTAGGAGTAGCTGGAGGCCAGCGACATGATGATGTCACCGCTGACATACGGCGAATCGAACGTCAGCGTGGTGGTGTCGCCGCCCAGTGCCAGCTCGCCGTCGAGCAGGATCGCGGTGCCGGTGGTCGAGCCATTACGGTAGACGACCACAAGCACGCTACCGTCGGTGCTCTGCGTCTCGGCATAGCTGAAGTCATAGACGCCGCCGGCGCCGCCATCGATGATCGGCTTGACGATGCTGGTGACGTCGAAGCGCCGCACGCTGGCCGGGTTGGCGTTGTTGAGCAGCGCGCCGTCGGCCTGATCGAGGGTAACGCCCTCCAGCACGGCGCCGTAGTTGCCGCCGCTGCCCCAGATGTCCGCCGTGTACAGATAGGCGGCGACGACCGTCGACCCCGCCGGCACGTCGGCGCGGATGACGTTCGAGGTGCTGCTGGTGGCGCCGTCAATGCTCAGCGCGGCGTTCTGGTAGCCCTGGAACAGCATCAGGCCGGCGCTTGCCGGCTGGGCCGCGAGACCGAGCGCAACCATGGCGCTGGCTCCCATCAACATCTTCTTCAACATGGTAATTCCCCTTTTCTTCAACATGGTAATTCCCCTTCCAGTGTCGGCCAGTTTCCGCGTCGCGTGCGGGGTATGCACGGACCCGGTCTGGCAAAGCCCCTCGCGTGCCAGCCGCTGACGGTGGCGACGCCAATGATGAATGATGCATCAGTGATGCAGGTGGGCGCGATCCAGTGCAGTAGCACCGTGTCAGCGCGACGGACGACTTTGCGTCCTGGTTTTCGACCCTTGACAAATTCTTAAGCAAACGGCGTGCCAGAAAAAATACTTGCGTTAAAACAATGTGATATCGTTGTCACAGGGGTGTAAATAGCGAATACTGTAAAATAGTTCGACAACTGGATCAGGCGCGCCCGGCGCAGCGGGAGGGGATGCCCCCCAATGATCGGCGGCGACGGGCCGAGCCAGCCTCTGGTCGTCGCGCCGGTTTGCCGTATAGTCTCACCCACATAGTCTTGCAGCGCTCGACATCTGGGGAGGGTTGAATGCGGCTCAAGGTGGCGATCATCGGTTCCGGTCCGGCCGGCTATTACACAGCCGAGGGACTGGTGAAGCAGTTCGGCGACCAGGTGGAGATCGACATCATCGACCGGCTGCCGACGCCGTTCGGGCTGATTCGCGCCGGGGTCGCGCCCGATCACCAGTCCATCAAGGGCGTCACCCGTCGCTATGAGGAGACCCAGGCGGCGGGCGACATCCGTTTCTTCGGTAACCTGCAGATCGGTGACGCCATCTCGATCGCCGAGCTGCGGGAGCTCTATCATGCCGTGGTGCTGGCGACCGGCGCGCCGCACGACCGGCCGCTGGGTGTCCCCGGTGATGGTCTGCCGGGCGTCATCGGCGCCGCCGCCTTCGTCGGTTGGTACAATGGCCACCCGGATTTCGTCGACCTGGCGCCGCCGCTGGATACGTCCGCCGTCGCCGTGATCGGCAACGGCAACGTCGCCATCGACGTGGCGCGGGTGCTGGTGAAGTCGCCCGACGAAATGGCGGGCTCCGACCTTGCCCGTCACGCCGCCGAACTGATCCATGCCAGCGCGATCCGCGATGTCTACGTCTTTGGTCGCCGCAGTCTGCTCGATGTCAGCTTCACGCCGAAGGAAGTGGGGGAGCTGGCGGAACTGACGGAACTGACGGACGCTGTGCCGCTGGTCGACCCCGGCCAGCTGCCCCCCGACGGCGCCGAGGCCGCGCTTGATCCCGGCCAGCGCAAGGTGATCGGGCATCTGCGCAGCTTCGCCCTGCGGCGTGCGGACGAAAAGCCCCGGCGCATCCATTTCGTGTTCTGCGCCAGGCCATTGCGGGTTCTGGGTGAGGATCGCGCCACCGGGCTGGAGCTGGAGCGCACCTGCGTGCGGGATGGTCAGGCGGTGGGCACCGGCGAGACCTTCACCATCGACTGCGGTCTGGTCATCCCCTGCATCGGCTATCGCACCCGCTCCATCGCCGGGGTGCCGTTCGACAACGCGCGCGGTCGCTTTGTCAACGACGAGGGATTGATCGAGCCCGGCCTCTATTGCGTCGGCTGGTCGCGCCGGGGGCCGTCGGGCACCATCGGCACCAACCGTCCGGATGGCTTCGCCATCGCCGAGAAGATCGCCGCCGCCGGGCTGACCGGCGAGCGTGCCGGCCGGGCCGGACTTGGGCGCCTGATCGAGGAGCGCGACCTGTGGGTAGTGGGCTTCGACGACTGGAAAACGATCGACGCCGCCGAGGTGGCCCGCGCGCGCATCGGCGCGCCCAGGGAAAAGTTCGTGCGTATCGAGGAGATGCTGGCGGCGGCGGGACGGAGCGGCTAATCAAGGTCGCCCGCCGCTCCAGGCTGGCGTGAACGACGGAACATCCATGCCGCCCATCGAGATTCTCGGCCTGTGTGCCGCCTTCTGCTCCACCACCGCCTTCGCGCCGCAGGCCATCAAGGCGATCCGCCACAAGCAGACCCGTGACATCTCGCTGTGGAGCTACCTGCTGTTCATTGCCGGCATCCTGCTTTGGCTGGGCTATGGCAGCATGATCGGCAGTCTGCCGCTGATCGTCTGCAACGCCGTGACATTGCCGCTGGCCGCCATCACCCTGGTGTTGAAATTGCGCCACGGCTGAGGCGGTTCCGGCGACAACAGCCATTGGTTGTCACGACGGGTGCGGAGTCGTCATACGCATGTCATCGTCCGGTCCCACTAACCTTCGCATCTGCAGCAGCGGATCGCAAAGGAGGGACACCAATGGACGCGACGAGGTTTCTGACGACTGTTTCAGCGCTTGCGACCCTGGTCGCCGGGATGCCGGCGACGGTCCGGGCGGCTGACGACGGCGCTTTGCCAGAAATCATTGTCACGGCACAAAAGCGCGAGGAACGGGTGCGCGACGTGCCGTTCACCATCACCGCCTATGGCGGCGACTTTCTGCGCGAGGTCGGGGTTGGCGAGTTCGATGATCTGTCGCGCTATGTGCCGGGCCTCAACATTCAGGAACAGAGCCCCAACAATCCCGGCTTCGTCATCCGTGGCATCACCTCCGACGATGGCGCCTCCCAGTCGGCGCCGCGCGTTTCGATCTACTACAACGGCGTCGATGTCAGCCGCTCGCGCGGTTCCTATTTCGACCTGTTCGACATCGAGGCGATCGAGGTCGCCAAGGGGCCGCAGGCGACGCTGTTCGGCACCGCCGCCGCCATCGGCGGCATCAGCGTGCGCTCGACCCGGCCGCAGGACGGTACCTCGGCCAGCATCGCCGGCACGCTGGGCAACTATGATCGCCGGGGTGTGGAGGGTCACCTCAACCACGGCGGCGCGGTGTTCGGCGCCCGCCTCGCCTGGAGCGTCAAGCAACGAGACGGCTATGTCGAGAATATCGCCGGATCAGCGGGTTCCCAGCGGCCCGGTGGCCCCAGGGTCGCCGATCTCAACGGGCAGGACGTGGCGGCGGTGCGTGGCAGCCTGCGCTACACGCCGGGCGACCGCTGGGCCAGCGATCTGATCGTCAGCTTCGACCGCCAGACGCCGCCGGGCACGGCGTTCAAGTCGGGGAACTTCGTGCCCACCGGGGGCACCACCTCACCCTATGGCTTCGCCGAGATCGCAGGCGCGCCAAGCGCGCTGAGCGCCCAGTATCTCGGCGGCGACCAGCCGGGCCTCAAACGCACGGTGTGGGATATCAACCTCACCAACAGCTACGACGTCGGTGATCACTGGACGATCACCGCCGTGACCGGGTGGCGTAAATTCGACAGCCTGGAGGTGTTCGACGCCGATGGCAGCCAGGCTTTCTATCTGGAATTCGCCGAGGACGCCGAAGGTCGCCAGTTCAATCAGGAGTTGCGGGCGAGCTTCGCCTACGACAAGGTGAAGGGCTTCGTCGGCGCCACCTATTTCCGCGAGACCGGCAGCCAGCGGGTGCCGTTCCTGACCGAGGTAGGCACCTACGCCCAGTGCACGGCGCTGCCGTCGTCGCTGGCCGCCGCCTACGGCCTGCCTGCCGGCACGCCGATGAGCGTGCTGATCGCGCTGGGTGCCGGCTATTCGCCGAGCAGTCCGGTTGTTCAGGCGCTGCTGGCGACACCGTGCGTGGCCGCCAACGGCAGCGTGCCGGCCGCCAGCATCACCGCCGCGCTGACCGGCGGGCTGCTGAGCCAGCAGCTCTACACCTCGTGGACCCGCAACTCCGCCACCAACGAATCCTTCTCGGTGTTCGGCGACGTGACCTACACGCCGGCGCCGCGGCTTGACGTGACCATTGGCGTCCGCGCGGTTTGGGAGGACCGGACCGCGCGCTATGCCTCGAACGTGCCCAATGCCTATCTGGGCACCACCAATCTTGGTCTGGCGCCTCTGCCGTTCGCCAATACCGGTGGCGACACGGTCAGCGCCAGCGCCTCCAACAACGCGGTGATGCCACGCTTCAACCTGCTGTATCGCCTGAACGACGCCACCAACCTGTACGCCACCATCGGCTATGGCCGTCGTTCTCCGGTGTTGCAGTGGGACAGCGTGGCGAACGGCAGTGGTGTTTATGTGCCGACCCTGACCGAGGTTCCGGCGGAGAAGATCTGGAACTACGAAGGCGGCGTGAAATCGGCGCTGTTCGACAACCGGATGCAGCTGGAGGCGTCGGTTTATTATCAGACCTACGAGAATTTCCAGGTCAGCGTTGTCGAGGACAGCCGTGTCGTCACGCGCAATGCCGGCGAAGCCACCAACTGGGGCGCTGAACTGAGCCTACGGGGGCGGCCGGTCTCTGGTCTCCACCTGTTTGCGACGCTGGGCTATGTCGACGCCAAGATCGCCGACAAGGCGGCCAACGGCGAGTTCGCCAACAGCCGGTTCCGGTTGCAACCGAAATGGCAGACGTCGCTGGGCCTCACCTGGGATCAGCCTGTCGGCGAGTCCCTGCGCCTGTTCGTGACGCCAACCTGGACCTGGCAGTCGCAGCTCTATTTCGACGTACCCAACAGCGACCTGTTGTCACAAGATGGCTATCATCTGGTCAACGTTCGTGCCGGTCTGGGGGCGATCGACGACCGCTGGCAGGTGGAGGTCTTCGCCAACAACCTGTTCGACAGGAACTATCTGATCGATGCCGGCAATACCGGCGATTCATTCGGGTATCCCACCTTCATCGCGGGCGAGCCGCGCATGTACGGGATGCGCGTGAAATTCTCGATGTAACCGGCGCTGGCCACAAGAGGAGTTGCAGACATGCTCAATCGGCGTGGATTTCTGAAAACGGGCGTGGCCGGCGGTCTGACCGCGGGCCTGCCGCTGGCCGGTGCACGTGCGCAGGCGGCGGGCAGCTTTACCCATGGTGTGGCGAGTGGTGACCCGCTGGCCGACCGCGTCATCCTGTGGACCCGCTATGTCCCCGCCGATGGCGCGGCCGCCGAGGTGGCGTGGGAGGTGGCGACCGATGCCGGTTTCGCCAGCATCGTCGCCAGCGGCAAGGGGCATGCCACGCCCGAGCGCGACTTCACGGTGAAGGTGGATGCCCGTCCGCTGGCGCCGGGCGGCCGCTATTTCTATCGTTTCCGCGACAGCGGCGGTCAGATTTCGACGGTCGGCCAGACCCGCACGCTGCCCACTGGTGCTGTCGAGGCGCTGAACATCGCGCTGTTCTCCTGCTCCAACTTGCCGTTCGGCTATTTCAACGCCTATGCCCATGCGGCGGCGCGCGATGACATCGACCTCGCGCTGCACGTCGGGGATTACATCTACGAGTATCAGCGCGGCACTTATCCGCCCGAGCAGGCCGTGGTTGATGGCCGTCATGTCGAGCCGACCAACGAGATCGTCGCGCTGGCCGATTATCGCCAGCGCTATGCCCAGTATCGCCGCGATCCCGACCTGCAGGCGGTGCACCAGCGGCTGCCGTTCCTGTGCGTGTGGGATGACCATGAGCTGGCCAACAACACATGGAAGGGGGGCGCGCAGAACCACCAGCCGGACAGCGAAGGGCCATGGGACCGCCGCTGGCGGGCCGCCTACCAGGCCTATTGCGAGTGGCTGCCGATCCGTGAGCAGGCGCCGGGCCTGATCTATCGCCGCTTCGACTGGGGCCGGCTGGCCTCGCTGATCATGCTTGATACCCGTTTCATCGGTCGCGACGAGCAGTTCGACTACAAGGAGTTGCTCGGGAGCGTCGACAAGAACGATCCGGCGGCCGTCACCCAGGCGCTGCGCCAGTTCGGCCAGACCGTGCTTGATGATCCCAGGCGGTCGATCCTCGGCCACGCCCAGGAACGCTGGCTGGCGCGACAGATGGCGGACTCCAGGGCGCGCGGCGTGCCCTGGCAGGTTCTCGGCCAGCAGGTGCTGGCCGGCTGGTCGCGCATGCCGCCGGAACTGCCGTCGATCCTCGGCCCGCAGACGCCGTCCTATGTACGCGAATATGTGTCGGCCGGCGCCATTGCCGGCGGGCTAGGCCTGCCGGCCAATCTCGACGCCTGGGCCGGCTACCCGGCGGCGCGTCGCCGGCTGGTCGACGACATTCTCAAATATGCCGACAACGCGGTCATTCTGGCCGGCGATACACATAACGCCTGGGCGTTCGAGCTGCTGGGCGGTCCCGACGGCCGGCCGGCGGCGGTGGAGTTCGGCACTCACAGCGTCACCTCGCCGGGCATGGAAAGTGCTTTCGAGAATACCAGCGGGCTGGCGGCGCTGCTGGTGGCGGCCAATCCCGAACTGAAGTGGGTCGACACCCACCATCGCGGTTATTGCACGGTCCGGTTCACGCCGGAGTCGGCGACCGCGGAATTCGTGTTGCTCAAGACCATCAAGGAGCGCTCGACCCAGCTCGACGGTCTGGTCCGCGCCGAGGTGAAGGCGGTGAAGGGGCCGGGGGTCAGTCCGCTGACATTCGGGTGAACAGGCTCACGCTGGACGCGTGCTGCGGCTTGCTGGGCATCGCCAGTGTCGCGACGGGGATGGCGCCATGACGGCCGCCATCCCCGGCGAACAGGCTAGAGGTCACATGCCGGTGCCCAGGTGCTGACCACGGCGTCGTAGTCGGGGCGTGGCCGTTCCTCCAGTGGCTTGTCGGAGGAACCGAGGAAGATGAATCCGGCGATGCGGTCACCGGGTTCGCCGCCCAGCAGGCGCACCACGCCTTCGGAGAAGGCGGGCCATTCGGTCAGCCAGTTGCCGCGATAGCCCAGCGCATGGGCCGCCAGCAGCAGGTTCTGGCAGGCCGCTCCGGCCGAGAGTTCCTGTTCCCACGCCGGAATCGGGTGGTCACGCTTCACCCGGCTCAGCACTGCCACCAGCACCGGCGCCTGGTGGGCAAACGCCCGGGTGTTGTCGATCAGTACCGGTGTTGCCTGCGGGTTCTCCGCCTTCAGCACCGCGACAAGCGCCTCGCCGAAGGCGGCGCGAGTCGCCTTGGGCACCACCACGAAGCGCCACGGCGCCAGCTTGCCATGGTCCGGCACCCGTGACGCACAGGTGAGAATCTGCCGCAGTTCGGCGTCGTCGGGCCCCGGTGCCACCAGGTCGCGCGCCTTGCCGGAACGGCGGCTGAGCAGCAGGCGCAGCGTCGAGCTGCGGTCGTTGAACGCAGTGGGGGCAGAGACGGTCATTGGGGGGCTCCCGCAAAAAGTTTTTGGGCCTGAGTCCAAGGCGAGCTAACACGCGGGGCATGACAAAAAAACCATGGATATTGGTCGCAGGCGCGGTGTCGCTCATCGCGTCGGGGGGAAGGGGCGCTGCGGCGCAGGACGTGACGGTGCTGGCCAGCCCGTTGCCGGCGCCACCGGGACAGGCCGCCTACAGCGTGCAGACGCTGGCGGCCGGGCAGCTGGCCAACCAGCCGGCCGACCGGCTCGACGAGGTGCTGAAGCAGGCTGCCGGTTTCCAGCTGTTCCGGCGGGCCGGCAGCCGTACCGCCAACCCGACCGCGCAGGGGCCGACGCTGCGGGCGCTGGGCGGCAATGCCGCCGCCCGGGCGCTGGTGCTGCTGGATGGCGTGCCGCAGGACGATCCGTTCGGCGGCTGGATTTCCTGGGACGTGCTGACGCCCGACCGGCTGGGCTGGGCGCGCATCACCCGCGGTGGTGGTGCCGGCGCCTTCGGCAATGGTGCACTGGCCGGGACGATCGAGCTGAACGGCCGGCCGCTCGACCGCGCCGGCGGCCTCGCCGCCAGGGCGGAATATGGCTCCTACGACAGCTGGCTGGCCTCGGCGATGCTCGATGCGCCGCTGGGGCGCGGGGCGGTCGGCCTGTCGGCGCGCATGGAGCGTTCCGACGGCTTCATCCTGATCCCCGCCGACCAGCGCGGCAGTGTCGACGTGCCGGCCAAGTCGGACAGCTGGAGCGTCGAGGCCCGTGGCGTCGCGCCGCTGGGCGACACGACCTCGCTGTCGCTGCGTGCGGTGGCGTTCGAGGAGAACCGGCTGGCCGGCCTTGAGGTCGCGCCCAACCGCAGCCTTGGCGTCGATGCCAGTGCCCGGCTGGCGGGCGAAGGCCACTGGCGGTGGGAAGCGCTGGCCTACGTCAAGCACCGGGTGTTCGAGAGCGGCTTCGGCGCCGTCGCCAGCGACCGGTCCACCGCGTCCGCCTCGCTCGACCAGTATAACGTGCCGGCCACCGGGGTTGGCGGCAAGCTGGAGCTGCGGCCGCCGGTGGGCGAGCATCATGTGCTGCAACTGGGCATGGACGTTCGCGCCGCCACCGGCGAGACGCATGAGCGATTCCGCAACCTGGGGTCAGGGTTCACGCGCCAGCGGCTGGCCGGTGGCGACGCGCTGACGCTGGGCGCCTTCCTGGAGGACAGCTGGACGCCGGGTGGCGGCGTCACGCTGACCGGGGGCGTCCGGCTTGATCACTGGCGGTTCTCCGGGGGACGCCGACAGGAGCGCGACATCGCCACTGGCGCGCTGACGCTGGACCAGGATTTCTCCAGCCGTTCGGGCACCCGTGCCAGCGGCCGGGCTGCCATTGCCTGGGCGCCGACGACGGCTATAAACCTGCGCGCGGCGGCCTACACCAGCCTCCGCACGCCGACGCTGAACGAACTCTATCGGCCATTCCGGGTTGGTAATGATGTCACCGAGGCCAATGCCGCCCTGAAGCCGGAGCGGCTGAAGGGCGCCGAGGTCGGCCTGCGCTACCAGCCGATCGAGGCTGCGAGCATCGATCTCACGCTGTTCGACAACCGCATCGAGGACGCCATCGGCAACGTCAGCCGGGGCGTCGGGCCGGGCGTCTTCCCGTCGGTGGGCTTCCTGCCGGCCGGTGGCGTCTATCGGGTGCGCGACAACCTTGATGAGGTGCGCAGCCGGGGCATCGAGGCGCGCGGCCATCTGGCCTATGGCGGCTGGCGGCTGGAGGGCGCTTACGCCTATGCCGATGCCGAGGTCCGCACGGCCGACGCCGCGCCGGGCCTTGAAGGGCTGGCGCTGCCGCAGGCGCCGCGCCACGCCGCCAGCCTGTCGCTGGCCTATGAGCAGGCGACGTTCGGTCTCATGGGGCAGGGCACTTACAGCGCGGCCGTCTGGGAGGACGACCTCAACACCCGCCGGCTCGACGAGGCACTGACACTGGACGCGCAGGCGTGGGTGAATCTGACGCCGTCGCTGACCATACGGCTGCGCGGGCAGAATATCACCGACGCGCAGGTGGACTCGGCGATTGCCGCCAATGGCGTCATCACCCGTGGCGCACCGCGGACGCTGTGGGTCGGGCTGAGCTGGAGCCGCTGAGCCCAGGCTGGCCGGGTAGGGTGATCGTGAGTCGCCGACGTCGCCTGGCGGTCTGCCGGCGCCGGGCGCTCTCAGTGCTGGTGATCGTCGTGCAGACCTGGTTCGAGCAGCTTGTGCATGTGGACGACGACGAACTTCATCTGGGCGTCGTCGACGGTGCGCTGGGCCGCGCTGCGCCAGGCCTTCTCGGCCGAGGCATAGTCCGGAAAGAAGCCGACCACTTCGAGGTTGTTCAGGTCTTCGAATTCGAGGCCGCGCGGGTCTTTCACCCGGCCGCCGAACACCAGATGCATCAGGTTGCTTGCCATTGTTCGTCCGTTCGCATCAGCCCCAGAGGGCAGGGGGGGAAGGGAAAACCTTACCTTTTTGGTAGGTCAGTCCCGTCACGCGCTCTTCCGCCAAAAGCAGGGGGCCGTCAAGGTCGACGAATTGTGCAGTTCTCGCCAGCAGCAGCGCCGGCGCCATGGCGAGCGATGAGCCGACCATGCAGCCGACCATGATCCGCATGTCGGCGCTACGCGCCGCATCGGCGAGCCTGAGCGCCTCGGTCAGCCCGCCGGCCTTGTCCAGCTTGATGTTCACCGCGTCGTAGCGACCGGCGAGCGCCGCCACGTCCGCCGCCACATGGCAGGACTCGTCGGCGCACAGCGGCACCGGGCTGGCGCCCCGCACCAGCACGGCATCGGCGCCCGCCGGCAGTGGCTGCTCGATCAGCACCACGCCCAGCTCGGCACAGCGCGGCGCCAGCCGGGTCAGCACGTCGGCTGTCCAGCCTTCGTTGGCATCGACGATCAGCCGGGTATCCGGTGCGGCGGCACGGACCGCCCGCAGCCGGTCGAGGTCGGCCTCGCCGCCGAGTTTCAGCTTGAGCAGCGCGTGGCCGCGCGCGATGGCCGCGCGAGCCGCATCGGCCATCGCATCCGGTGTGTCCAGGCTCAGTGTATAGGCGGTCTCGACCGGCACCGGCGCGTCCACGCCGGCCAGTTGCCAGGCCGGCTTGCCGGTGGTCTTGGCCTCCAGGTCCCACAGCGCGCAGT
>CAUJIW010000124.1 GCA_963205175.1 Pseudomonadota bacterium | reverse complement strand
ACATGCAGATCGAAGGCATGGCCGAACTCAACCAACCCATGATCGAGGAGGAAAATCAGCCCCTACACATCACCGCCAAAGCCGCCTGACGATGGCCCACGGCCACAGCCGAAATTACACCACCTTGACGGACGCGACCTGGTCGTCCGTCTCGACGAGACGCAACCTGCTAACTCGACACTGGCAAGTGGGGCATGAAAGAGGGAGATTTACGCATGCGTGGTGGTCGATTGGTTGGCTCGATCCTGTTGAGCCTGGCTATCAATGGGCAGGCGATTGCCCAGCCGGTCCAGCCCGCCCAACCGGCTCAGCTCCAGCCGGCGCAGTCCGGCTATCTCGTGGTGAGCGGCTGGTACAAGGATCTGGCGGTCCAGCGCGTCTATACCGACGCGATGCGCAAGGTGATCCGCGACTATGGCTATCAGGGCGCCGTTGTGGCTATGCCGGTGGTCAATTCGCGTGTTCTTGAGGGGAACTGGGCGCCGCGCTTCATGATCCTCGCCCGGTTTCCGTCCGAGCAGGACGTGAAGCAGTTCTGGTGGAGCGATGCCTATCAGGAGGTCAAGAAGCTGCGTGTTGGACAGTCGGTGCTCGACGTCGCCGAAATCAACGGGCTGCCCGGTGTCGAGGCGACGTTCGGCCCCGAGAGCGCTTACCTGATTTTCTATGTCCGACTGACCGATCAGGCCCGATTCCTCAAGGAATATGCGCCGGTGGCGCCGGCCGTGGTCACGCGGCATGGCGGCAAGTTCCTGATCCGCGCCGGCCGTGGCGACATCGAGACGCTGGAAGGCGACTGGATGAACGCCAGCATGGTGGTGGTGGAATTTCCCTCGGCGCAAGCGCTGCGGGCGTTCTGGAACAGCGACGATTACCGTCGGCTGTCGGAAATCCGCAAGCAGACCGGTGACTGGTCGGTGGTCGAAATCCTGCCGATGAAACGGTGATCGCGGGTCGCTGTGGTGCGGCATCAATGAAAGAAAGGCCGCCGTCGGCGGTGCGACGGCGGCCATGGTGACGGCCGAAAGGGGTTGGCCGTCCAGTTCAACGGCAAGGTATCAGGGCAGGTATTTGCGGCGCACGGCGCTGGCGGCCTCGATGACGGCGGCCTGGCCCGGCTGGAGATCCTGGCCCGCCATGCCGGCGGCGAACGCCAGATAGGGATCCTCGATGCCGGAGCGCAGGCCCGACATCTGCTCGATCACCGCCAGGCCGCAGAACGGTACGTAATAGGGGCTGTAGCCGCCTTCGTGCGCCATCATCAGGCGGCCGTCGCACAGGTCGGCCGCCGCCGCCATCAGTCTGGCGGTGAGCGCGCGGTAGCCGGCCGAGTGCATCATCATCCGGCCCAGCGGGTCGAAGCCGCTGGCGTCGAAGCCCGAGGCAACGCAGATCAGCTGCGGCTTGAAGGCGTGGAGCGCCGGCAGCACCACCTGGTCGAAGGTCGCCTCATAGGCGCCGACACCCGAACCGGGGGGCAGGGGCACGTTGATGTTGCGGCCCTCGCCGGCGCCGGCGCCGACATCCGGCACCAGGCCGCGACCCTGCGGATACCAGTTGTCCTGATGCGCCGAGATGGTGAGCACGCGCGGGTCTTCATAGAAAGCGGTCTCGGTGCCGTTGCCGTGGTGGACGTCCCAGTCCACCACGGCGATGCGGTCAAGCCCGTGCACCGCCATGGCGTGGCGGATGGCGATGACCAGATTGCCGAAGATGCAGAAGCCGCGCCCCTTGTCGGCGTCGGCATGGTGGCCGGGCGGACGGACCAGCGCATAGGCATTGTCCACCTTGCCGGTGACCACCGCGTCCAGCGCCTCGATGACGCCGCCCGCCGACAGCAGCGCGATCTCGTAGCTGCCCCGGCCGACCTGGGTCAGTTCGCCGGCGTCACCGCCATAGGCGTCGCTCATCGCCTTCACCCGCTCGACATAGTCGGGCGTGTGGAAGCGCAGGATTTCCTCCAGCGTCGCATGGCGCGGCTTGATGCTGGTGAGCTGCTCGGTGATGCCGGCGACATCCAGCAGGTTCTTGAACCGGCGCTTGGTTTCCGGGTGTTCGTTGTGCATGCCGGGCTGCAACGGAAAGCCCGGGAAGATGAAGCCGGCGTGGTTGCCGGTGTCGTGCCACTGGTAAAGCTCGTGATAGACGAGGCCTGTCCTGGTCATGAAATGCTCCCAATGCAAGAAGGGTCCGGGGTCAATCGCGGCTCAGTATTTCAGCCCGAGCGTCAGGCCGTAGGTACGCGGCGGCCCGTAGATGTTGAGCACCCAGCCGAAGGCCGGCAGGTCGTTGACGTAGGTGCGATACTCGGACTTGGTCAGGTTCTTCACCCAGGCGGTCAGCGACCAGCGGTCGCTGGCGTCGGTGAGGCCGAGCTGGGCGTTGACGATCCAGTAGCTGTCCTCCCGGTTCGACGGCGCGTTGATCGCCTCCAGATATTGCGACGACCGGTAGCTGGCGTCCACCGCCACCGAACCGACCAGTGCGTCGCCGATCGGGTGCTCGTAGCGCACGCGCGGGCTGAACGTCCATTTCGGCGAGTTGACCGGTGAGAAGCCCTTGAGGCTGATGCCGCCGCTGCTGATGTCGCTCTTGATCTCGGAGTCGAGCCAGCCGAAGCCGGCGGCAATGTCGAGGCCGGCGACGGGCTGCCAGCGCAGGTCGAGTTCCGCGCCCCAGGTCTCGATGTTGGCGGCGTTGATGGTGACCGGCACCGGCGCGGTGTCGCTGTCGACGTTGATGAAGCCGTCGCGGAAATCGTAGCGGAACACCGCGCCGTTGAGCTGGAGCTGGCGACCGAACCACATCGACTTGAAGCCGCCTTCGTAGGCGGTGATGCTCTCCGGCGACAGCGAGGTGAAGGCGTCCTGCGAGGCGGCGAAGGCGGCGTTGAAGCCGCCGGAGCGGAAGCCGGTCGAGACGTTGGCGTAGAGCATCAGGTCATCGACGGTGTCGCTGGTGAGCACCGGCGACCATTCGACGCCGAGCTTGAACGAGGCGTCCTCGTCCTTGCGGTCGTCGCCGCCGGCGATGGCCGACGAGGTGGCGGTGGTGACCAGGATGTCGGTCGGGCGCTCGCGGCCGCCCAGGCCGGTAATGCCGGTGCCGGCCACGGTGCCACCGTCGATGCGGACCTTCTCCCAGGTGTAGCGCACGCCGGCAATGAGGTTCAGCGTGTCCGTGACGGCGATGTCGTTGTGGAAGAATACGGCAATGGCGTCGAGCTTCTGCCTGTAGTCCGTGAAGTAGCCGGCCGCCGCGCCATTGGCGATGGTGAGATAGTCGCTGTTGCGGAAGCTGTCGTGCTCGTAATAGGCGCCGAGCACATAGTTCCAGCGCTCGTTGCCCTTCGAGGTCAGTCGCAGTTCCTGGCTGAACTGGCTGATGCTGTTGTACCAGTAGACGTCGATGCCGTTGACCGGCGTGCCATCGGAGTCCTCGCGCTGGTTGCGGCGGAAGTCCTCATAGCCGGTGATCGAGGTCAGTGTCGCGTTGCTGAAATCATGCTCGATGCGCACCATGCCGCCAATCGAGCGGTTCTGCGTCTTGTGCGACAGGTTGTTGTTCGAGGTGTAGGGGTCGTCGTCACCGGGGTTGAGGCCATCGGTGCCACGCACGCAGTTGGCCGAGGTGCCGGTGACGGTGCCGGCAAGATAGTCGTCGCAGTAGGCGGGGGTGCCGGCGGCCAGCGAGTCGGGCGTGAAGATGCCGACGCCCTCATAGGGCACCTGCGAGGAACGGTCGCGGCCGTAGTGGAGGGAGGCGAGCACGGTGGTCGCGGCACCCGTCCAGGCGAGCTGGCCGCGCAGGCCGATCTTCTTCTCATAGCCTTCGCGCTCGCCGCGCGTCTGGTTGCGGTAATAACCCTTCGACTGATCGTTGATGAAGCCGGACAGGCGGGCGCTCAGGCCCTCGCCGAGCGGGCCGCTGACATAGGCCTCGGCGCGCACGGTCTCGTAGTTGTCATAGCCCAGCGTGCCGCCTGTGGTGAATTCCTCGGTCGGGCGGCGGGTGAAGAAATTGATCGAGCCGCCGGTCGTGTTGCGGCCGAACAGCGTGCCCTGCGGGCCTTTCAGCGCTTCCACCCGCTCGACGTCGAACAGCATCATCGTCGTCATGAAGTTCTTCGACATGTAGACTTCGTCGACATGCACGGCGACCGGCGAATCGAGGTTGGCCGAGAACTCGTTGATGCCAAGGCCGCGGATGTTGAAGGCGTTCTGGCCAAAGCCGTAGTTCACCTGCACGTTGGGGATGTTGCCGGCCAGTTCAGCGACGTTCTTCACGTTCATCTGGCCAAGTTCGTCGCCCGAGAAGGCCGACATGGTGATGCCGACGTCCTGCACCGACTGGGCGCGCTTCTGGGCGGTGACGACGATTTCCTCGATTTCCTGGGCGCCGGCGATGGCGGGCAGGACGGCGAGCCCGGCGAGCGTCGTGCCCCACAGCAACCCGGCACGCCGCTGGCGTGAAGTCATGACCATGATGTCTTTCCCCCTGAACTGGATGTGTTCCCAAGCGTCGCGCCGGCTGGTCTGCGCCATGACTCGTCGTGACGGTGCAGGATTCCCCGGCGGCTGTCCGGCGGGAACTGCTCGACCGGCGAGTGGGGGTGATTTTTCCGGTGGCGGCGCGCCGACTTGACTAGCCGAAAGGCTAGTCGCGGCGGGTCAGATCAGCGCCAGCGCCCTGGCGGCGGATACCGCCGCCGTGCGGTTCTCCACCGACAGCTTGCGGTAGATGTTGCGCAGATGCCATTTCACGGTGTGGGCGGTGAGCGACAGTTCGGCGGCGATATCGTCGTTGGTGCGGCCGCTGGCGGCCAGCCGCAGCACCTGGCGTTCGCGGGCGTTGAAGTCGTCGTGCCGGATCGCCGCCGGCAGGCCGGGCGCCGTCGATGCCGTGTCCGCCGGCGTCAGCAGGGCGAGCACCCGCGAGCAGAACTCCCGCTCCCCCGGCGTCAGTGCCCCGGTCTCGATCGCCAGATGCAGCAGGGCGCGCACGCTGTCGCCCTCGTCGGCGACCTGGCGCACCATCCCCTGTTCCTGCGCCAGCCGCACCAGCGCGCGCAGATGCTCCAGCGCCCGGTCGGCGTCGCCCAGCCGGTGGCGGGCCTGGGCCAGCAGCAGCGCGATCTCGACCGCGCGCTTGCGGCGCCCGGCGTGGACGGCGAGGCTGAGCAGCCGGTCCAGCAGGTCGGCCGCCGCCCGGTTGTCGCCGCGGACGAGCCGTGCGCGCGCCCAGGCCAGCGCGGCGAGGCAGGGCAGGCGTTCCCACGCGGCGCTGATGGCGGGCGCGGGGCCGTCCAGCTCGATGCCGTAGCGGCTGGCCAGCGTGTCCGCCGCGTCAAGCCGGCCCAGCCGCAACAGCAGGCGGATGCGCTCGTAGTCCGCCAGCACCAGGGCGCGCAGGCTGCCGCGCTCGTTGCGCTCCAGATGCCCCGCCAGCCGGTCGAGTGTCGCCAGCGCGCCCGCCCAGTCGCCGGTGCTGACCTGCAGGCGGGCGTAGGTGATGTGGGCCAGGCAGGCCATTTTGAGGTGGCCGACTTCCAGCGTCAGGCCCAGTGTGGCTTCCAGCAACCGCCGGGCGGCCGCGTTGTCGCCGCGCTCATAGTCGATGACGGCGCGGATGGTCTCCAGCATGGTCGGGTGGATGTAGCGGGCCGACGGCTGGCGGAAGCTGGGTTCGTTCCTCGCTTCGGCCAGGATGTCGGCGACCTGCACCAGATTGCCGCGCTCGATCTCCATCAGCGCGTGCAGGAAATAGGCGCAGGCGACCCCCAGCGACGAGCCGCAGCCACGATGAACGATACTGGCGGTGCGAAACGCCAGTGTTGCCACGTCGAAGCGGTTCAGCTCGCTCGCCGCGATGCCGCGCACATTGTGATAGACGCCCTGATAGAAGGGGGTGAGCCGGTCGGGCGCCACCTGGTCGAGCAGGGCGAGCGCGCGCGCCGGGTCGCCGCTGGCGCACACCTCGATGCCGGCGCGATGCAGCGCCAGTTCGTTGAGCAGCGAGGCCAGGTGTTCGGTGGGCAGCGGCCGCTCGGGCCGGCCCAGCAGATGCTCGGTATGGGCCAGCACCCTGGTCGCCTCGCGCTGCTGGAAACTGTGCCACCAGCACAGGCATTCCAGACTGCCGAGGCCCGGCCGCTCGCTGGCCAGCTCCGGCGGCAGCGAGCGCAGCCAGCGGGTGGTCTCGGGGATGTAACCGGCAAGGATGCGGGCTTCCGCGTGGGCCTGGGCGATCTCGGCGGCCATCGGCCGGTCGCCGGCGAGCAGGGCATAGCCCACCGCGTCGGCGCCCTCGCCGGCCTCCCGGCAGGCCAGCGAGGCGCGACGGTAGAGCGCCACCACGTCGCCGGGATGCTGCCGTCGCAGCGTGCCCTGGAGGAAATCCTGGAACAGGTGATGGTAACGGAACCACTGGCGGTCGTCGTCGAGCGCGACGATGAACAGGCTGGCGCGGTCAAGCTGGTCGAGGATGTCGGCGCTGCGCGGATTGCCGGTGACCGCCGCGCAGATACCGGCGTTGAAGCGGTCGAGAATCGAGGTCTGGAGCAGGAAGTCGCGCACCTCGTCGTGCTGGTTGTTGAGCACGGCGCTGGCGAGATAGTCGGCGGTATCACGGAAGGTGCCGGACAGCGCGGCGCTGAGGTCCTTGGCGCCGCGCGGCCCGAGCAGCGCGCTGACCATCAGTTGCAGGCCGGCGACCCAGCCCTCCGAGCGGCTGTGAATCTGCGCCACCTGGGCGTCGTCGAAGCTGAGATCGGGCACCTGACGCAGGAAGGAGGCGGTCTCGGCGTAGTCGAAGCTGAGATCGGCGGAGTCGACCGCGCGCACCATGCCGTCGAGGCGCAGGCGGGAGAGGTCCATGCTCGGCAGGTAGCGGGTGGCGGCGACCAGTTGCAGGTTGGCGAGGTTGGCGTTCAGCACCCGCTCGATCAGCTGTTCGGTGGGCGTCTGGCGGATCAGGTGCAGGTCGTCGAGGAACAGGCTGACCGGTTCGCCCGACTGTGCCAGTTCATGCACCAGGGCGGTGGCGATGCGGATGACATCGGGGTTGGCCGAGGTGTCGAGGTAGCGCAGCAGGATGTCGCCGAACGCCGGTCGGCTGGCCTGCACGGCGGCGATCAGGTGACGCGCGAAGCGGCCGGGGTGGCTGTCCTGGGGATCGAGCGACACCCAGGCGGCCACGCCGCCCTGCTCGGCGGCCATGGCATGCCAGCAGGCGAGCAGGCTGGTCTTGCCGTAGCCGGCCGGTGCGGTCACCAGCGTCAGGGGCCGGCGGTCCTGGCCACCGGCGGCGTCGGCGAGGTGGGTGCGCTGGATCAGGCGGCGGCGACCCAGCGGCGGCGTCAGTTTGGTGCGCACGATCAGCTGTTCGAGAAATTCCGCCATCGCTCGTGGTTGCCCGCCCCGTTCGCCATCTGGCCACCGCCGGCGGACACCGGCCCGCCGGACTCAAGGACGTGAACGTTGCAACGCGCCCGGCACGGGTGTCAATGTCCGGCCGCCAGACGGCAACGCGGGCGTCCGTGTCTCGACGAACGCCCGCGCGTGTGTTTCGAGCCCGAGGCGGCGACGTCAGAAGCTGTGCTTGAGCGTCAGGCGCCACTCCCGGCCCTTGCCCGGCAGCGCCGCCATGTTGACGTAGGTATCGGCGGCCGGCTGGAAGTAGCGTTTGTCGAACAGGTTGTTGATGTTGGCGGTGAGCTGGGTCCGGCCGACGGTGATGAAGGCCGAGACGTTGGCCAGCGTGTAGGCGGGGAACACCACCGGCTCGGCAAGCCGGGTCGCCGTGCTCGACACCCGGGTGATGCCGATGGTGCCGCCGGCCTGGCCCCAGGACCGCGGGTCGGTGATGTAGCTGCCGAACAGGCTCAACGTCGAGCGCGGGATGCTGCGCAGCTCATAGTCGCCGGCATAGCCGACAGCCGAGGTCGAGAAGTTGTACACGGCGTAGGTGCCGCCATAGGCGCGGTCACCGCTCAGGCCGGTGACATAGGCCGGGATGTAGATGAAGCCGGCGTCCGGCCCTTCGATGGTGGTCTTCTGCACGTTGCCGGCGAAGGTGGCGCTGAAGTTGTCGTTGATGAGCCAGCGTGCTTCCAGCTCGACGCCCTTGCCGGTGGTGGCGACGACGCTGTTGGTGGAGCTGAGCCGGGTGCGATTCTGCTTGTAGGCCGACAGCGCGCCCACCAGCGAGTGGCTGAACAGGTCGAACTTCAGGCCGGCTTCCTTGAGGTCGGAGTCCGACAGCCACTGACCGCGGCTGATCAGCACCGGCGAGATGTCGCCGGCCTGGCTGCCTTCCAGCGCCGAGCTCTTGGCGTAGGTGAAGTAGGGAATGAGGCCGATGCCCGACTTCAGGCTGATGCTGGCGTTGTAGGTGAAGTCGCCACCATCGGTCGCGCCGGTGATGATGGCGTTGCCGGTCCGGGCGCCGCTGTCGTGGGTGTCGAGGTCGTACCAGTCATAACGTGCGCCGAGCATCACGTTGACGATGTTGGCGAACGTCAGGTCGCTTTGCAGGAACAGGCCGCTGTCGGTCCAGCGACTGTGGATGTCGTTGTCCCAGCTGATCGCCGGATTGCGGAACGGATCGTCGAACACGTCGCCGGCGGTCGGGCCGTAGGCGAGGTCGCGACGGTCGATCGCCAGATAGCCCGAGTTGAAGCTTTCCTTGCGGGTGCCGTCATAGTCGCGATAGCCGGCGCCGACGGCGTGGCGCGACTCCAGCCCCAGCGCCGCGACATCGAGCGGGAACTCGACCGAGCCGCGCACCTCGAACACGCGGGCGTCATACCAGGCCGGGAAGCCGTAACTGACGAAGCGCTTGTTCTCCAGATCGTCGTAGAAGCCCTGCAGGCGCACCCGTGCCCGCTCGCCCAGCGCCTGGGTCAGGCCGAGGTAGAAGGTGTTGGTGCGGGAGTCGGAGAAGTCGGCGTCGCTGACGAACACCGTGCGTCGATCGAGCTTGGTGGTGCCAACGCCTTCGTCCAGCGTGAAGCGGGCGTTGGGGGTCGGCGTGTAGCCGAAATAGCCGGCCACCAGCGAGCCGCCGATCTCGGTGGGCGAGATGCGGCCGTTGCCGTCGGTGTCGGCGATGGTGGTGTCGCGGCCGGTGATGTAGGTGCCGCTGTCGATCAGCTCCTGCGTCAGGCGGTTCCAGCCCGGCGTCTGGATATAGCCTTCCGAGCGGTAGATCAGGCCGCCGAAGGTGAGGTTGAGCCGCTCATTGAAATCGAAATCGCCGGTGAGCTGGAAGATTTTGTGCTCGGGGTGAATGCCCCGGTAGAAACTGTCGGAATTCTCGTATTCCGCATAGGCCTGCACCGCGCCCTCGACCGTGCCCAGGGAGACCGGCACGCCGAGGTTGCCGGCGACGTTGAACTTGCCGTAGCTGCCGACCGTCGCCTCGACGTCTCCGGTCAGGCTGTCGATCAGCTGGCCGTTGGCCTTGCGGCCGCCCTGGGGCGTGATGTTGAGAAAGCCGCCGACCTTGCCGGGGCCGAAGATCGACGTCGGCGGGCCGCGCAGAATCTCGATCTGGCTCGCGGCCGCCAGCGGCGTCTGGTAGGTGCCGCGGTTCTCGATGCGCTTGAAGCCGCGATAGTAGGTCTCGGCCAGCGTGCCACGCAGGTTCACCGAGCCCTTGACGCCATAGAAGCTGGCCGTGAAGGCGCCCGGCGCGATGGCGATCAGGTCGTCCACTTCCTCGATGCCATAGCGCTGGATCGTCGCTTCGGAGACGAAGGTCGCCGCGCGCGGGGTTTCCACCAGCGGTTTGGACAGCCCGAACAGCGTTTCGCTCGGCGTGGTTTCCAGCAGGCCGACCTTGTCGCGGCCATAGACGATGATGTCATCGAGCTGTTCGGTCGGCGCCTCGGCGGCGGCGTCGGTCGTGGCGGACGCGCTCTGCGCCAGCGTGACGCCGGCCGGGCACATGACGGCGAGCGTGACGCCGGCGCTCAGAAAATGACGAAAAGCAACATGACGAGAAAACACGACGTAACCCCTGGTGCATGGATGTCGACATCCGGTGAGACATGGCGTCCGTGCGGCCGTCAGCGACGACGGTGACGCGAACGCGCGACGGGTAGGGGGCGTGGATGACGTCCGGATGAAAGTTACCCGACGATTTTCTGAACAGTTCGTGACATTGGGCACAAGTTGAGAATGCCGCTGCGGCGTCGGATTTGATTGTCCGAATGGATAACATCGGGTGGCGAAAATAATATCGTCTCGATAAAAAAAATGCGCGTTTTGCGGGTGTCGTCAAAAGCTCCTTAATCATTTCGAATCTACTGACCTGCCATGGAACTTTCATCCAGCCCTGACTAGAGCCTCGGCGGTTTTGGTTATGCCTTTCGGCGCCTTGTTTGCAATGGGGTCAGGCATGCCTGACCCCATTGCAAAAGTCGTTTTGGCGTAGCTGGACGGGGTCTC
>CAUJIW010000123.1 GCA_963205175.1 Pseudomonadota bacterium | reverse complement strand
TTCGTGTTGTAGGATGTTCCGGGTTGAGATGTGAGACCTCTGGGTGGCGTCCACTTGGCCCTGTGACGCCGCCCTTTTCTTTTCTGACAGGCTTCCCTTTTCAGCCTCGCTTGCTAGCTTTCCTCCTCCGGGGAGGGAGATGGCCCACATGCAGCTCAATATGAACCTCAATGGCGAGGCCGTGACCGTCGAGGTGGCACCCGAACAGCTGCTTGTCGAGCTGCTGCGCGACGATCTTGGCCTCACCGGCACCCACATCGGTTGCGACACCAGCCAGTGCGGCGCCTGCAACGTGCTGCTGGACGGCGAGCCGGTGAAGGCCTGCACGCTGCTGGCCGTGCAGGTGGAGGGGCGCGCGCTGACCACCATCGAGGGGCTGGCGCAAGGCGGGGCGCTGCACCCGATGCAGGCGGCTTTCCGCGCCTGCCACGGCCTGCAATGCGGCTTCTGCACGCCGGGCATGGTGATGGCCGGCATCGGCATCGTCGCCCGCCACGGCCATGACCTGGACGAGGCGACCATCGTCCACGGGCTAGAGGGCAATCTCTGCCGCTGCACCGGTTATCGCAACATCATCAAGGCGGTGGCCGAAGGTGCCCGCGCCATGGCGGGGGACTGACATGCGGCCGTTCAGCTACCATCGCCCCACCGATCTGGCGCAGGCGGCCGCCCTGCTGGAGTCCGGCGACGATGTCGCGGCGCTGGCGGGCGGTCATACGCTGCTGCCGGCCATCAAGTCCCGCCTGCGCGCCCCCGACGGGCTTGTCGACCTGTCGGCGATCCCCGGTCTGGCCGGCATTCGCGAGGATGGCGACCGGCTGCTGGTCGGCGCCATGACCCGCCATGCCGATGTGGCGACCAGCCCGCAGGTGGCCGCGCACTGCCGGGCGCTGGCCCGGCTCGCCGGCGGCATCGGCGACCCGCAGGTGCGCAATCGCGGCACGCTGGGAGGCTCGATCGCCAACAACGATCCGGCCGCTGATTACCCCGCCGCCGTGCTGGGGCTGGCGGCGACGGTGCATACCAGTCAGCGCCGGATCGAGGCCGACGACTTCTTTCAGGGCATGTTCACCACGGCGCTGGAGCCGGGCGAACTGGTGACGGCGGTGGCCTTTCCGCGACCGCTGGCGGCGGGCTATGGCCGTTTCGCCCACCCGGCCTCGCGCTACGCGCTGGTGGGGGTCTTCGTTGCCCGTTTTGCCGCGGGCGTGCGGGTGGCCGTGACGGGCGCCGGCGCCGGGGTATTCCGCTGGATGGCGGCGGAGAATTGCCTTTCCGGTTCGTTCGATCTCGGTTCTGTTGCCGGGCTGGTGCCAGACGAGGCGGACATGAACGGCGACATCCACGCCAGCGCACCCTATCGCGCGCACCTCTGCTCGGTCATGCTCGGCCGGGCGCTGGCCGACTGTGCCGCGTCATCCTGATCCCCGGTCTTGTCACCACAGGAGGCTTCATGCTCGTCACCACCACCGCGATGCTCGATGGCAGGCCAATCGCCGACTATCTCGGCGTCGTCACCGGCGAGGTTATCGTTGGTGCCAATATCTTCAAGGACTTGTTCGCCTCGATCCGCGACATCGTCGGCGGCCGCTCGGGCGCCTATGAAGGCACGCTGCGTGACGCGCGACAGACCGCGCTGGCGGAGATGGAGGCGGAAGCCCGGCGGCTGGGCGCCGATGCCGTGATCGGGGTCGACCTCGACTACGAGACGGTGGGGCAGGGTGGTTCCATGTTGATGGTGACGGCGACCGGCACCGCCGTGCGGCTGGCCTGAACGGTCAGTCGGCGCGTCTGGCCTCTGGCGTTTGGCCCATCGGATGGTGTAGAGGCCATCGCCAGTCGGAAAACATGCAAGAGGACGCGCGGCCGGGGCTGCCCGGTCGCCAGACGGTGAAGTCATGGCAGGTCATTCCCAGTTCAAGAACATCATGTACCGCAAGGGCGCGCAGGACGCGAAGCGCGCGCGCCTGTTCGCCAAGCTCGCCCGTGAAATCACGGTGGCATGCAAGATGGGGCAGCCGGACCCCAACCATAACCCGCGCCTGCGCGCGGCGATGAACGCCGCCCGCCAGGCCCAGATGCCCAAGGACAACATCGAGCGGGCGATCAAGAAGGCCAGCGGTCCGGACATGGAGAATTACGAGGAGGTCCGTTACGAGGGCTTCGGCCCCGGCGGCACGGCGATCATCGTCGAGGCGCTGACCGACAACCGCAACCGCACCGCCGGCGAGGTCCGCTCGCTGTTCTCCAAGAACGGCGGCAACCTTGGCGCTTCGGGCTCGGTCAGTCACCAGTTCGATCGGGTTGGCCAGATCGTCTATACCGCCGCCGCCGGCTCGGCCGACGCAGTGTTCGAGGCGGCGCTGGAGGCCGGTGCCGACGATGTGCAGTCGTCCGAGGATGGCCACGAGATCTTCACCGCCATCGAGAACCTGCACGAGGTCGCCCGCGCGCTGGAGGACAAGATCGGCGCCGCCGAGTCCGCCAAGCTGGTGTGGCGCCCGCATGACCTGGTGTCGGTCGACGAGGCCGCCGCGCAGTCGCTGATGAAGCTGATCGACGCGCTGGAGGACAATGACGACGTCCAGACGGTGTCGGGCAACTACGACGTTTCCGACGACATCATGGCCAAGCTCGGCGGATGACGGCGCGCACCGTCCGCCTGATCGGCCTCGATCCGGGGCTGGGCGCGACGGGCTGGGGCGTCATCGATGTCACCGGCACCCGGTTGTCCCACGTCGCCAACGGCGTGCTGCGTACCGACCAGAAGGCCAGTCTCGCCGCGCGGCTCGTCGAGCTGCACGAGGGGCTGAAGCTGGTCATCGCCGACTGGCGACCGGCCGAGGCGGCGGTCGAGGAGACCTTCGTCAACAAGAACCCGACCTCGACGCTGAAGCTGGGCCAGGCACGCGGCGTGGTGCTGATGACGGCGGCGCTGACCGGGCTCAAGGTGGCTGAATACACCCCCAACCATGTCAAGAAGGCAGTGGTGGGCGTCGGCCATGCCGACAAGGACCAGGTTCACGCCATGGTGCAACGGTTGTTGCCGGGGGTGTCGATTGCCGGCGCCGACGCCGCGGACGCTTTGGCCGTTGCCATCGCCCATGCTCACGCGGCAGGATCGGCGGCCGTGATCGCCATGGGCAAGAGGATGGCCTGATGTTCGCCAAGCTGCGCGGTGTGCTCGACAGCGTCAACGAGGACAGCCTGATTATCGACGTGGGCGGGGTGGGCTATCTGGTCCATGCCGCCAGCCGCACCCTGTCGCAGCTGCCGGCGGCCGGCGAGCCCCTGACCCTGTTCATCGAAACCCAGGTGCGCGAGGACGCCATCGCCCTCTACGGCTTCCTCAAGGCCGAGGAGCAGCGCTGGTTCCGGCTGCTGCATTCGGTGCAGGGCGTCGGCGCGCGCATCGCGCTGGCCATCCTGTCGGTGCTGTCGGCGGCGGAACTGTCGGCGGCCATCGCCGCCCAGGACACCGCGTCGGTCGCCCGCGCCAATGGCGTCGGTCCCAAGCTCGCCCAGCGCATCGTGCTGGAACTCAAGGACAAGGCTGGCGCGCTGTCGGCCGACTTCGGCACCTCCGCTTCGGCGCCGGTGGCCTCGGTGCCGGCCGTGCAGGCCGATGCCATCTCGGCGCTGGTCAATCTCGGTTACCGGCTGGCCGACGCGACGGCCGCCGTCAGCGCCGCGCTGGCCAAGCTCGACGGCGGCGCGCGCCTCGACGTGGTGGTGCGGGCGGCGCTGAAGGAAGCGGCCCAGCGATGACCGTGTGGCGTCGACGGGCCGGCGCCTGATGCCGGTCATCGGGCCAAGGCCTTTGCCTTGGCGGGCTGCCCGCCGTAAAGGAGGGGCGAACAACCGGGAAAAACCATGACCGTGGACGAGCAGGCCGACCGTTTCGTGAGCGCCGCCAAGCGCGAGGAGGATTTCCTCGAAGCCTCGCTGCGCCCGCAGCGGCTGGAGGAGTTCATCGGCCAGCTGACCGCGCGGGACAATCTGCGGGTGTTCATCGAGGCGGCCAAGGGCCGTGGCGACGCGCTCGACCATGTGCTGTTCTTCGGCCCGCCGGGGCTGGGCAAGACGACGCTGGCGCAGATCATCGCGCGCGAGATGGGGGTCAACTTCAAGGCGACCTCGGGCCCGATCATCGCCAAGGCCGGCGATCTGGCGGCGCTGCTGACCAATCTCGAAGCCGGCGACGTGCTGTTCATCGACGAGATTCACAGGCTTAATCCGGCGGTCGAGGAAGTGCTCTACCCGGCGATGGAGGATCGCCAGCTCGACCTCATCATCGGCACCGGACCCTCGGCGCGCTCGGTGCGCATCGACCTGCCGCCGTTCACCCTGGTGGGGGCGACCACCCGCTCGGGGCTCATCACCACGCCGTTGCGCGACCGTTTCGGCATTCCGGTGCGGCTGCAGTTCTACGAGACCGACGAGCTGGAGCTGGTGGTGCGGCGTGGCGCGCGGGTGCTGGGCGTCGAGATCGCCAACGATGGCGCCCGCGAGATCGCCGCGCGCTCGCGTGGCACGCCGCGCATCGCCGGCCGGCTGCTGCGCCGGGTGCGGGATTTCGCGGCCGTCGCCGGCGCGGGCGTGATCGACCGGGCGGTCGCCGACGCGGCGCTGACCCGGCTCGACGTCGACCGGCTGGGGCTCGACGCCATGGACCGGCGTTATCTGATGTGCATCGCCGACACCTACCAGGGCGGGCCAGTGGGGGTCGAGACGCTGTCGGCCGCGCTGTCGGAGCCGCGCGACACGCTGGAGGAAGTGATCGAGCCCTATCTGATCCAGGTTGGCATGGTCGCCCGCACCGCGCGCGGCCGCCAGCTGACAGTGCGCGCTTTCGAGCATCTGGGCATGGCGCCGCCGGCCAGCCGTACCCCCGGCCTGCCGTTGCTGGACGCCGAGGGCTGATCGGCTCGTCATGACCCAGGCACAGGCCACCGACACCGCCTATCAGGGCCGCTTCATTGGCGCTACCCATCGGTTTTCGCTGCGGATCTACTTCGAGGATACGGATGCCGGCGGCGTCGTCTATCACGCCAACTACCTGAGGTTCATGGAGCGAGCGCGCACGGACATGCTGAGATGCTTCGGCATTGAGCAGCGGTCGGACCTGGAAGCGCCGGGCGATGCGCGCGGTGTCTATGTCGTCAGCAGACTTGCCATCGACTATCGCCGGCCGGCCTACCTTGATGACGTGCTGACCGTGGTCAGCACGGTGGAGGCGGTGACCGCCGCCAGCTGCACCATGCGCCAGCGGATCGAACGGGCTGGCGAGCTGCTGACCGAGGCGACCGTCGTCGCCGCCTATGTGGGAAAGGGTGGCCGGCCACGGCGCCAGCCGGTATCGTGGCGCCAACAATTTGAAGCGTTGGCTGACGCCGCGCGCAACAGTTAGGGATTGAGGATGGACCAGGCCGTCAACTCGGTTGCTTTGCCTTTGAATCACGTGGATTATTCTGTCTGGTCGCTGTTCCTCCAGGCCGACGTGGTCGTCAAGCTGGTGATGATCGGACTGGTTGTCGCGTCCATCTGGTCGTGGGCGATCATGATCGACAAGGGGCGTCGGGCACGCCACATCAAACGCGAGGCGGACAGCTTCGAGGATGCCTTCTGGTCCGGCAATTCGCTCGACAAGCTGCACGACAAGGCGAAGAAGCGCGCCGATCACCCGTTCGCGATGGTGTTCGTGGCGGCGATGGAGGAATGGCGCCGCTCTTTCACCGGCGCGCGGGTCGACAAGGCGTCGATCAAGCAGCGGCTGGCGACGGTGATGCGTGTCACCTTCGAGCGCGAGATGGACAAGCTGGAAGGCAGCCTGGTCTATCTGGCGACAGTGGGCTCGGTGGCGCCGTTCGTGGGTCTGTTCGGCACGGTCTGGGGCATCATGCGCGCCTTCACCGGCATCGCCCAGACCCAGAACACCACGCTGGCGGTGGTGGCGCCGGGCATCGCGGAGGCGTTGTTCGCGACCGCCATCGGCCTTGTCGCCGCCATTCCGGCGGTGATCGGCTACAACAAGATCCAGGGTGATGTCGCCCGCTATGGCAACCGGCTGTCCACCTTCTGTGACGAGTTTCACGCCATCCTGTCGCGCCAGCTCGACGAGAAGGTGGACTGATGGCCTTCCACGTCATCCCGTCGTCCAGTGGCGGCTCGCGCCGGCGCCGGCCGATGGCGGACATCAACGTTACTCCGCTGGTGGATGTGATGCTGGTGCTGCTCATCATCTTCATGGTGACGGCGCCGCTGCTGGTGGCCGGTGTTCAGGTGGACCTGCCGGACTCGCGTGCCAAGGCGCTGTCATCGGACAACACGCCGGTACAGATCTCCATTGACGGGCAGGGGCAGGTGTTCATCGATCGTCAGCCGATCGAGGTCGCGGCGCTGGGGCCGAAGCTGGCCGCGATTGCCCAGGCCCGCACCGACCAGCCGCGGGTCTATGTGCGCGCCGACAGCGGGCTGGATTACGGCCTGGTGATGCGGGTGGTCGGCGAAATCAATGCCGCCGGCCTGAAGAAGGTGGCGCTTGTCACCGAACAGAAGGGCCGTTGACGGTGAAGGACTGAGCGGTGGAGCGATCCAGCCTTGCCATGTCCGGAGGCATGCACGCGGCGGTACTTGCCGCGGTGCTGTTCGCGTGGCCGGCTTCCAGGGTGATCAACGAGGCAACCGAGCCGGTGACGGTGGAGGTTCTCACCGTCGACGAGCTGACCCGGATGACCGAAATGCCCAAGCCGTCGATGGCGGCGGCGCCGCGCGAGACCAGTGCGCCGGATCAGGCCCAGGCGGAAAGTCAGCAGGAGCCCGAGCCTGCGGAAACGTCGGCCGATATGCCCCCGCTGCCGGACCAGAAGCCCAAGCCGGAGAAGGCGCCCGCCGACAAGCCGCAACTTGATGCCTCCCGGCTGGAAAACCTGATCGACAAGAGCCTCAAGCAGGCCAATCGCAAGCCGCTCAATGTTTCCGAGCTTGCCAAGACGCTGGAGAAGGACATCGCCAAGAAGGCGGTGCTGGACGTGCGGGCGGCGATCACGCTCCAGCAGCTGATGGATGCCCAGGTGTCGCGCTGTTTCAATCCGCCGACCGGCGGCTCCGATGTCGCCAACATGACGGTGACACTCCGGTTGCGGCTTGACCCGGAGGGCAAGATCGTCGATCCGCCGGTGATCGTGCGCCAGACCGGCATGACGGAGGGCAACCGCGCCTACGCCCAGGCGCTCGCCAGTGCCGCCCGTCGCGCGGTCATCAAGTGCGCGCCCTATGACCTGCCCAAGGAGCTGGCGCCGGTGTGGGCGGGCCAGGAACTGGAACTGAATTTCGATCCGTCACGACTGATGTGAGGGGAAGCATCGTGAAGCGCCTGCTGTTGTCCATTTTCGCCCTGCTGCTGACGTCGGCCCAGCCGGCCTGGGCCGTGCTCAAGATCGACATCACCGGCGGCGCCGTGCAGCCGATGCCGGTGGCCGTGCCGTCCTTCCCGGCCGTGGCGCCCATCACCACCCAGTTCGGTACCGCGAGCGAACTGGGACGGCAGGTGGCGCAGGTGGTGTCGGCCGATCTGGAGCGTTCAGGCCTGTTCCGGGTCATTGACCCGCGCGCCTTCACGACGACCGTGCAGGTGGGCGACGTGCAGCGGCCGCAGTTCCCGGCCTGGCGCACCGTGGCCGCGCAGGCGCTGGTGACCGGTTACACCCAGGTCAATGCTGACGGATCGCTGCTGGTCGCGTGCTATGTCTATGACGTGTTCGGCGAGGAGGAAATCGGCCGCAACGGCTTCACTGCCCGCTCGCCCAGGGACTGGCGGCGTGCCGCCCACAAGTGCGCTGATTTCGTCTATTCCAAGATCACCGGCGAGAAGGGCTATTTCGATAGCCGGATCGTCTACATCGCTGAAACGGGTTCGAAGAAGAACCGTATCAAGCGGCTGGCGATCATGGATCAGGATGGCGCCAACCACCAGTATCTCACCGCCGGCCAGACACTGGTGCTGACGCCGCGCTTCTCGCCGACGCAGCAGCAGATCACCTACATGTCATACTTCCAGAACCGGCCGCGGGTGTTCATCTACGACCTGCCGCGCGGTCGTCAGGAGCTGCTGGGCGACTTTCCCAACATGAGCTTCGCGCCGCGCTTCGCGCCGGATGGCAACAGCGTGGTGATGAGCCTGAGCCAGGCCGGCAATGCCGAAATCTTCACCATGGATCTGCGGACCCGCCAGTTGCGCCAGCTCACCCGCTCGCCGGCGATCGATACGGCGCCGTCCTATTCGCCCGACGGCAGCAAGATCGTGTTCGAGAGCGATCGCGGCGGTACGCAGCAGCTCTATGTGATGAACGCCGACGGTTCCAACCCGCAGCGCATCTCGTTCGATCGCAACAATGCCCGGGCGAAGTATGGCACGCCGGTGTGGTCGCCGCGCGGCGACCTGATCGCCTTCACCAAGATGTCGGAAGGCAAGTTCCGCATCGGCGTCATGCGGCCTGACGGATCAGGGGAGCGGTTGCTGACCGACGCCTGGCAGGATGAGGGGCCGACCTGGTCACCCAATGGCCGTGTCATCCTGTTTTTCCGCAGCGAGAAATATGGTCCGGGTGGTACCGGTGGCGGGTCGTCTCTGTGGTCGATCGACCTGACCGGCCAGAATGAGCGGCGGATCGCGACGCCCCAGGATGCTTCCGATCCGGCATGGTCGCCGCTACTACCATGAAATTTATCGGACAATCGGAATTGTTCATCTAATATTCATGTGCAGTGTGTTGCTTGAACGCCACCGATAGTGTTCTATAACCACAATATGGCTGTTGGAGCTGCGAGGAAGACGATGCGCACGAATCTCAAATTGATCGCCCTGATGAGTGGTGTGGCCCTGATGGCCGCTTGTGCGAAGAAGGAGGAGCTGCCGCCGCCGCCGCCGCCCGCGCCCGCGCCTGCGCCCGTCGAGGCGCCGAAGCCGGTTGACACGGGTCCGGTGACGCCCGCCGTCGTTCCGGGCAGCCTTCAGGATATGATCAACACCGTCGGTTCCGACCGGGTGTTCTTCGCCTACGACAGCTACGTGCTGGACGCCGATGCCCGCGCCACCCTCGACAAGGAAGCGGCGTGGCTGAAGCAGTATCCGGCGCTGAAGGTGGCGATCGAGGGTCACTGCGACGAGCGCGGCACCCGTGAGTACAACCTCGCGCTGGGCGACCGTCGCGCCAACGCCGTGCGTAGCTACCTGATTGCCCAGGGCGTTGATGGCGGCCGCATCAGCACCATTTCCTACGGCAAGGAGCGCCCCGAGGTGCTGGGCTCGGACGAGGAGTCCTGGTCCAAGAACCGGCGCGGCGTGACTGTGCTGCAGGGCGCGTCGAGCTGATCTCAGCGGCGCCTGCGAATCTGACGCTCCGGTGCCACCGCGCCGGAGCGTTTGATTTTTCGGCCCAATCAGCCTTTGTTTTGCTCTCGCCCGCGTTAGGGTGAGCGACGCTGAGGCGCGCGGCGGTCATGGTGGCCGCGCCGCGCTATCGAACGGAAATCGGCGGCCTGGTGATGCTGGGGGTACCCTCCTGTGCACTGACCGGTCGCCACGACAGGGAGACCCGAGCCGATGCTCAACCGTCGTCTTGTGTCCATGATTGCGATCGTGGCCGTTGTCCTGCCATCCGTGGCCCAGGCGCAGACCGCTGCTGATATCGACAAGCGGGTCGGCAAGCTCGAATCCGAGATGAGGGCGGTACAGCGCAAGGTATTCCCGGGTGGATCGCCCAAGTATTTCGAGCCGGAAGTCGCGTTGCCCGGCGGACAGCCGGGTGTGGCGCCGCCGCAACAGGACTCCGGTGCCACCAACCTGCTGCCGGAACTGCAGACCCGCCTGCAGCTGCTGGAACAGCAGGTGGCATCGCTCACCGGCCTGGTCGAGCAGTCGGGGTTCCGTATCCGTCAGCTGGAGGATCAGCTCACCCGGCTGAAGTCGGACACCGAGTTCCGCTTCGGCGAGCTTGAGGGCAGTCCGCAGGCCCGCGCCGCTGGCGGCGCCGTCGCGGCGCCGGCCAAGGAGCCGGAAGTCGCCGCCAGGACGTCCGTCGATCCGGTGGAGCAGCAGTATCGCGATGCCTATGCCTATGTGACGGCGAAGGACTACGATCGCGCCGAGGCGGCCTTGAAGGCGTTTGTCGAGAAGAACCCGAAAGCCGGTCAGGCGGCCTCCGCCCAGTACTGGGTGGGGCGGACCCACATGGCGCGCCGGCAGTACGCCGAGGCCGCGATGGCCTTCCTGGATGTCTATCAGAAGTATCCCAAGAGCGATCGCGCCCCCGACAGTCTGCTCTGGCTTGGCGACGCCCTGACCCAGTGGGGCAAGCCCGAGGAAGCCTGCCGCGCCTACAACAGCCTTCAGACCAGCTATCCGGCCAAGGTGACGGGTGACCTCAAGGTGAGGCTGGAGCAGAGCCGCAAGAAGGCAAAATGTGGGTGATGACGCGTCGTCGCTGCCGCTGACCGTCGAGGCGGTGCGCGCGGCGATCGCGCGGGTGGCGGCGCCATCCGGTCTCGACATCGCGCGCGTGCCGCTTGCCGTGGCGGTTTCGGGCGGTGCTGACAGTCTGGCGCTGGTCCTGCTTGCCGCCGAGGCCTTTCCCGGCCGGGTGACGGGTGTTACCGTCGATCATGGTCTGCGGCCCGAGGCGGCCGCCGAAGCGGTGCAGGTGCAGGGCTGGCTCGGGCGCCACGGGATTCCTCACGCCACCGTTCGCTGGGAAGGCGAGAAGCCGTCCGGTAACCTTCAGGCGACGGCGCGACTGGCGCGCTATCGGCTGCTGGCGGCGTGGTGCCGTGCGAACGGGGTGTCGGTTCTGTTGTCCGCCCATCATCAGGATGACGTCGCCGAGACGCTGCTCCAGCGGCTGTCGCGCGGCAGTGGCCTTGCCGGACTGGCGGCGATGCCGGCCCTGCGGCGCCTTGACGACGGCGTGGACGGCGTGTGGCTGGCCCGGCCGCTGCTGGACGTACCCCGCGCCCGGCTGCGGGCAACGCTCGCCGCCCGCGGGCAGGCCTGGGTCGAGGATCCCAGCAATGGCGATGATCGCTTCGATCGCGCCCGCGCAAGACGATGGCTGGAGACCCAGCCGGATCTGTCGGCGCGGCGGCTGGCCCTGGCGGCGCATCACCTCGCCGAGGCGGACAGCGCGATCCATTGGATGGTGAAGCGCCATCTGGCGGGGTATGTGGCACGCCGCGAGGACGGGGCGGTCGCCGTGGCCGATCCCGCCGCCTTCCTCGATGTGCCGGGAGAGGTCTTGCGCCGGAGCGTCGCCTGGTGTCTGGGCGCCGTCGTCGCCGGCGCCACGCCAAGGGGTGCCGCGCTCGACCGGCTGATCAGCAGCTTGCGTGCCGGCCGGCCGTCCACGCTGGCGGGATGCCAGGCTGGCTTTGAGCGTGGCAGCCTGGTTTTCCGCCCTGAGGCGCCGCGCCGCCACTGACCGGCGGTGTTTCGTCGCGGGTTCGCCCGGCTTCGCCGAGATGCGACGATCGGGCAGTTGTCTCGCGGCGCGGAGAGCTTATCTTAACATCAAACGGCGCATTGTCTGGTCAAGGCGCCTTTAGTGTAGGAACAAGCATGTCCGATAAGCCTGGCCCCAGCACCCTGAGCAGGAGCATCGCCTTGTGGGCGATCATCATCCTGGTTCTGGTGGTGATGTTCAACATGTTCTCGCCCCAGGGTTCGCGTGGCACGGTCAGTCAGATCGCCTATTCCGACTTTCTGGCCCAGATCGACGAGGGCGAGATTCGCGAGGTGCAGATTCAGGGCCCGGACATCTCCGGCACCCTGCGGGACGGTCGGCCGTTCCGTACCTATGCGCCTGACGATCCGCAGCTCGTCGACCGGCTGAAGGCAAAGGGTGTCACCTTCAAGGCCGCCCCCGAAGAGAGCCGCAGCCTGCTGGTGCAGCTGGCGGTCAACATGCTGCCGTTCCTGCTGGTGCTGGGTATCTGGATTTTCGTCATGCGCCAGATGCAAAATGGTGCCGGTCGTGGCGCCATGGGTTTCGGCAAGTCGCGCGCCCGCATGCTCACCGAGAAGCATGGCCGCGTCACCTTTGACGACGTTGCCGGCATCGACGAGGCCCGCGAGGAGTTGCAGGAGATCGTCGATTTCCTCAAGGATCCGCAGAAGTTCCAGCGCCTGGGCGGCAAGATTCCGAAGGGCGCGCTGCTGGTCGGCCCGCCGGGCACCGGCAAGACGCTGCTTGCCCGCGCCATCGCCGGCGAGGCTAACGTGCCGTTCTTCACCATCTCCGGCTCCGACTTTGTCGAGATGTTCGTCGGCGTTGGTGCCAGCCGCGTGCGCGACATGTTCGAGCAGGCGAAGAAGAACGCGCCGTGCATCATCTTCATCGACGAGATCGACGCCGTCGGCCGCCATCGCGGCGCCGGCCTGGGCGGCGGCAACGACGAGCGCGAGCAGACACTGAACCAGCTGCTGGTGGAGATGGACGGCTTCGAGGCCAATGACGGCATCATCATCGTTGCCGCCACCAACCGGCCCGACGTGCTCGACCCGGCGCTGCTGCGTCCGGGCCGCTTCGATCGCCAGATCGTGGTGCCGCGCCCCGACATCGTCGGTCGCGAGAAGATCCTGTCGGTGCACATGAAGAAGATTCCGCTGGCCCCCGACGTCAAACCGCGGGTGATCGCGCGCGGCACGCCGGGCTTCTCCGGCGCTGACCTCGCCAATCTGGTCAACGAGGCAGCCCTGCTGGCCGCCCGCAAGGGCAAGCGGCTGGTGGCGATGGATGATTTCGAGGATGCCAAGGACAAGGTCATGATGGGCGTGGAGCGCAAGTCCATGGTCATGACCGAGGACGAGAAGAAGATGACCGCCTATCACGAGGCCGGTCATGCGCTGGTGGCGTTGTTCGAGCCGGCCTCCGACCCCATTCACAAGGCGACCATCATTCCGCGCGGCCGCGCGCTGGGCATGGTCATGCGTCTGCCCGAGCGCGACAGCTACAGCTATCATCGTGACAAGATGTTCGCCAACCTGTCGGTGGCCATGGGCGGCCGCATCGCCGAGGAAGTGATCTTCGGCTATGACAAGGTCAGCTCCGGCGCGTCCGGCGACATCCAGATGGCAACCTCGCTGGCCCGCCGCATGGTCACCCAGTGGGGCATGTCGGAGAAACTCGGGCCGCTGATGTACGGCGAGAACCAGGAGGAAGTGTTTCTCGGACACTCAATCGCCCGGACCCAGAACGTCTCGGAAGAGACCGCCCGCCTGATCGACGCCGAGGTCAAGCGCATCGTCATGGAATCCTACGACCGTGCCAAGTCGATCATCACCGAGCACAGCGACGGCCTGCACGCGATCGCCAATGCGTTGCTGGAATATGAGACGCTCACCGGCGACGAGATGAAGGGGCTGATCGAGGGCAAGCCGATCGAGCGCCGCGACTCGGAGGACGAGGCGCCGCCGGCGGCGCCCACCGGCCTGTCGTCGGTGCCCAAGTCGGGCAAGCGGTCATCCGGCGGCTTCGGCGGCGTGGAACCCCAGCCGCAAGGCTGAGCCCGTCACGGGCGGCAACGTCCTGGCGTTTGTCAACGCGCGACCTGGCCGGGCTTGTCCCGGCCATTTCTTTTGGTGATACCCGAGGGGGTACCACCATCCTGCCTGAACGAGGCCGCCGATGCCCGACCGCGCCCCAGATCACGTCCCCGATCCCGTTCATGACATTGCTGCCTTCGCGGCCCTGCCGGCGGACGCCAGGATCTATCTACGGCCCACCGGCTTCACCGAGACGCCGTTCGATGATCCCGCCGGCTGCCGCCGGCTCGCCGGCGGACTGACCTGGTTCGGCCTGGTCCAGGTGATCGCGCGGGTTGGCGTCCGGCGGGTGGCCAGCGTCGTGATGCCGGTGGCCGATGTCGAGGCGCTGATCGCCCGCCTGCCGGAGGCCGCACAGGCGCGCGCCGTGGCCCAGTGGCAGGCGCTGTGCGGCGTGCGCGCGCCGCTGGCGCTGCGCGGTGGGGCACGGATGCTGCGTTTCGATCGCCCGCATGTCATGGGCATCCTCAACCTGACGCCGGACAGCTTCTCCGACGGCGGCCGCAATGCTGAACCGGTGGCGGCGGCGGGAGCCGCGTTCAACATGGCCGCCGACGGCGCGGCGCTGGTGGATGTCGGCGCGGAATCAACCCGGCCGGGCGCCAAGCCGGTGTGGGAGGGCGACGAGATCGAGCGGCTGCGCCCGGTGGTGGCCCGCTTCCAGGACAGCGAGCTGTTGTGGTCGATCGACACCCGCAAGGCCGCGGTGATGCGCTTCGCGCTGGCGGCGGGGGCGGCGATCGTCAACGACGTCTCGGCGCTGACCTATGACGAGCAGGCGCTGGGGGTGGTGGCGGCGAGCGAGTGCCCGGTGGTGCTGATGCACCATCAGGGCGACCCGCAGTCGATGCAGGACCGGCCGCAGTATGACGATGCCCTGCTCGACGTCTATGACTGGCTGGCGGCGCGTATCGCGGCGTGCGAGGCGGCCGGTATCGCGCGGACCCGGCTCATCGTCGATCCCGGCATCGGCTTCGGCAAGAGCGTCCGCCACAACATGGAGCTGCTCAACGGTCTCGGCCTGTTCCACGCGCTGGGCTGCCCCATCCTGCTCGGTGTCAGTCGCAAACGCTTCGTCGGCGCGCTGTCGCGCGGCGAGGACGCTTCGGAACGGCTGCCGGGAACGCTGGTGGCGCTGGCGCGCGGGCTGGACCAGGGGGCGCAGCTGCTGCGCGTCCACGACGTGCCGGAGGCCGTGCAGGCGCTCAAGGTCTGGCAGGGGATGCGCGACGCCGCGCTGTCGCTGGCGATCGGCTGAGGCGCTGGCGATCGGCTGAGGCGCGTGGGAGAGCAGGTGACCCTTGTCGCCCGCTCTCCTGGCCGTTGCCGTTTACGCGGCGAGGGTCGGATAGTCGGTGTAGCCGGCGGCGCCACCGCCATAGAGGGTCTTTTTGTCCAGCTCGTTGAGCGGCGCGCCCTGGCGCAGGCGTTCGACGAGATCGGGATTGCTGATAAACGGCCGGCCGAAGGCGATCAGGTCGGCCTGACCGTTGGCGATCGCGGCCTCGGCCATCGCCGCCGTGTAGCCGTTATTGGCGATCCAGGCACCGTGGTAGCGCTGGCGCAGCGCGGCATAGTCGAACGCCGGCTCGTCGCGCGGGCCGCCGGTGACGCCCTCGATCATGTGAATGAACACCGGTTGCAGCGCATCAAGCTGCTCGACGACGTAATTGAACAGCGGCTGCGGGTTGCTGTCGGAGATGCCGTTGACCAGCGTCACCGGTGACAGCCGGATGCCGGTGCGGGCCGCGCCGATCTCGCCGATTACCGCCTGCATCACCTCCAGCAGCAACCGGGCGCGGTTCTCGATCGAGCCACCATAGGCGTCGGTGCGGTGGTTGGCGGCGTCTTTCAGGAACTGATCGATGAGATAGCCGTTGGCGGCATGGACCTCGACGCCATCGAAGCCGGCGGCAATGGCGTTGCGCGCCGCCAGCCGGTAGCTCTCGACGATGCCGGGCAGTTCCGCCAGCGCCAGCGCACGCGGCGCCGAGGTGTCGATGAAGCGGCCGGCGACATAGGTCTTGGCCTCGGCGGTGATCGCCGATGGCGCGACCGGTGCCACGCCGCCCGGCTGCAGGCTGGTGTGGGAGATGCGCCCGACATGCCAGAGCTGCAGGAAGATGCGGCCGCCGGCGGCGTGCACGGCGTCCGTCACCAGACGCCAGCCGGCCACCTGCTCGGGAGTGTGGATGCCCGGCGTATCCTCATAGCCCTGGCCCTCGGGGCAGACCTGCGAGGCCTCGGCGACGATCAGCCCGGCGCTGGCGCGCTGGGCGTAATATTCGGCGATCAGCGGCGTCGCCACATTGCCGGGGCCGGCACGGTTGCGGGTGAGCGGCGCCATGACGACGCGATTGGGCAGATTGATATCACCAAGCCGAAAGGACGAGAACAAGGATGCGGTCATGAACAAGCTCCTGATGAAGGCGCTGCCGGTTTGGCCGGAGGCGTAATAGTCCAAGAACCCGACCGATATAGCGGTTCACCCCGGCGCGCGGGAGGCGGGACCGGGGTGACGGATTGTTCGGCAGGCGATGACAGTGGCGGCGACGATCGGCCTTTCAGACGATGCCGGTCTCGCCCTTGCCCCAGTAACGGTCCTTCAGCAGGCGCTTGTAGAGCTTGCCGGTGGGATGGCGCGGCAGTTCCGGCTCGAAATCCACCGTGCGCGGGCACTTCACGTGGCTCAGCCGGTCGCGGCAATAGGCGATCAGTTCCGCCGCGAGGTCGGGGCCGGCGTCGGCCCAGTCCATCGGCTGCACCACCGCCTTCACTTCCTCGCCGAATTCCGGATTGGGCACGCCGAACACCGCGACGTCGGCCACTTTGGGGTGGGCCACCAGCACGTTCTCGACTTCCTGCGGGTAGATGTTGACGCCGCCGGAGATGATCATGAACGCCTGCCGGTCGGTGAGGTAGAGGAAGCCGTCGGTATCGACATAGCCGATGTCGCCGAAGGTGGCGCGGCCACGCTCGTCCAGGCTGCCGCGCGCCTGTTCCGCGTCGCCATGATATTCGAACGGCGGCCCGCCGGAGAAATAGACCCGGCCGATCTCGCCCGGCGGCAGCTCCTCGCCGTCCTCGTCGAGAATGTGGATCTGTCCCAGCATGGAGCGGCCGACCGAGCCGCGATGCGCCTTCCAGTCGGCCGGTCCGATGGCGGTGAAGCCGGCGCCTTCGGTGGCGGAGTAATATTCGTAGATGACGTCGCCCCACCAGTCGAACATTTGCTCCTTGATCTCCACCGGGCAGGGCGCGGCGGCGTGGATGGCAACCTTCAGCGACGACACGTCGTAGCGGCGGCGCACCTCCTCCGGCAGCTTCAGCATCCGCACGAAGTGGGTGGGTACCCACTGGCTGTGGGTGATGCGGTATTTCTCGATCGCCGCCAGCGCCTGCTCGGGGTCGAAATGCTCCATCACCACCACGGTGCCGCCCAGTTTCTGTACACCCATGCAGTAACGCAGCGGCGCCGCGTGGTAGAGCGGTGCCGGCGACAGATAGACCACCTGGTCGTTGAAGCCGAACAGCGCCTGCATCAGGCCGATCATCACGTTGGGGGCGTCGATGGCTTCCTCGGGCAACATGCCCTTGATGCCCTTGGGACGGCCGGTGGTGCCGGAGGAATAAAGCATGTCCCGCCCGCTCGATTCGTCGGCGATGCGGCTGGCCGGCACGGCGCTGCTTTCCGCCGCGAAGGAGCGGAAGCCGGGAATGTCACCGTCGACGGCGAAAGCGGCGAGCGCATCGCCCAGTCGCCGGGCGACCTCGCTGGCGATGCCGCCGAGGCTGGCGGAGGCGAAGAAGGCACGGGCACCGCAGTCACGCACAATATACTCGACCTCGTCGGCGCTCAGCTTGGAGCTGATGCAGGTGAACACGAGGCCCGACCGCTGGGCGCCCCAGCACAGCGCGAAATAGGTCGGCGTGTTTTCGGCGAAAATGGCGATGGTATCGCCGCGCTTGAGACCCAGCGAGCGGAACAGCTGGGCCGCCTGGTTGGACTGCGCTTCCAGTTCAGCGTAACTGACCGTCTTGCCCGAACCCGCCATGATGATGGCCGGCTTCTCCGGCGCGCCGGCGGCATGATGCATGATGTGCATGCCTGTCGTCTCCCCATTCGACTCTTGCTCTTTGAGAACAAGTTAGGAGTGATGCGCGCAGGGGTCCAGAGTGGAATGCGGAGTCCGTGTCCGCAAAAACGGGGGGGATGGCGCAGGCCGGCTGATGCCTTTCAGGCCGGTTCGCTCACAGCATCCTGGAGATCAAGGTCGCCGATCTTGCGGTAGAGCGTCGAGCGGCCGATGCGCAGCCGGCGTGCCACCTCGCTCATCCGGCCACGGTAGCGGTTGAGCGCGAAGCGGATCACTTCCGCCTCGATGTCTTCCAGCGGCCTGACGTGGCCTGAGGGGTCGACGACCGTCAGATGGCCCTCGCCGGGCTTGAGGGTGGCGGGCTGCCGCCACAGGCCGAGCGCACTGCCGTTGGCGGCCTCGCGCGGGGCGGGGGCCTGGCCGCGCTGTGCCTGGGCCAGCAGCTGGGGGAAGTCACGCAGGGTCAGCGTGTCGCCGTCGCACAGCACGACGGCGCGGAAGATGGCATTCTGCAGCTGGCGGACATTGCCCGGCCAATCGAAGCCGGACAGCAGTTCCACGGCCTCGTGCGACAGCTGGCGCACCGGCGTCGCTTCCGACTGGGCGATGCGTTCGATGAAATGGCGGGCCAGCGGCGCGATGTCGTCGCGGCGTTCCCGCAGCGCCGGAATGCGGATCTGCACCACGTTGAGACGATAGTAGAGATCCTCGCGGAAGCGCCCGGCATCGACCTCCGATTGCAGGTCACGGTTGGTGGCCGAGAGCACGCGGACATCGATCTTCTGGCGGGTGCGCCCGCCGACGGGGTCGATTTCCCCTTCCTGAAGCACGCGCAGCAGCTTGACCTGGGTGTCGAGCGGCAGCTCGCCGATCTCGTCGAGGAAGATGGTGCCGCCGTCGGCTTCGGCGAACTTGCCGACGTGACGGTCGATGGCGCCAGTGAAGGCGCCCTTTTCGTGGCCGAACAGGATGCTTTCCGCCAGGTTTGGCGGCAGCGCGCCGCAGTTGACGACGATGAACGGCTTGCCGGCGCGCGGGCTGGCGGAATGGATCGACTGGGCGATCAGCTCCTTGCCGACGCCGCTCTCGCCCTCGATCAGCACCGAGACCGCTGCATGGGCGGTGCGGCGCGCGATGTCGATGGCGGCGCGGAACGACGGCGCCGCGCCCACCAGTTGCTCGAAGCTGAGCTGCTTGGAGAGCTTTTCGGTGAGCGGCCGCAGCTCGCCGTCGGCGATCGCCTCGTTGAGCGCGGCTTCCAGCGCGGTGCGCAGCCGCTCGCCGCTGGCCGGCTTGGCGATGAAATCGGTGGCGCCGGCGCGCATCGACTGCACGGCGTTGGAGACGCTGGTGTGGGCGGTGAGCACGATGATCGGCAGGCGCGGCCGCTGCGGCCGCACCGCATTGAGCACGTCGAGGCCGCTGACCTTGGGCATCGACAGATCGAGAATGACGGCACCGATCTGTGCGCCCTCGGGCGACAGCAGCAGGTCGATGGCCGCCTGACCGTCGCCGAGGCTGCGGCTGGCGTAGCCCTCGCGCCGGATGGCGGCCTCCAGCAGGTTGCGCTGGGTGGCTTCATCGTCGACGATCAACACGCTCTTTTGCGGCGGCGCCATGCTCGGTGTCCTCATGCCGGTTTCTGTCCCAGTACGGCACAAATCCTTGAAGGAAGCCTTAATCGCGTCCCGAATCGGGAAAGTCCGGGGTTGGGGGCTGGCACCGGGCGTGTGTCGTGCCTACCTTCCGGGCATCGGTGGCCGATGGAGTTGAGGCGTGCATGACCCTTCGTGACGACGACCGGCTGGGCGGCAGGCTCGCCCGCTACGCCAAGGTGACCGGCGCGGTGGGCGGCCTGGCGGCGCAGTTCGCCGCCAACCGGCTGCTCGGGACACCGCTGGACGAGGCCCGGCACGCCGAAGCCCTCAAGGCAGCACTCGGCGGGCTGAAAGGCCCGGTGATGAAAGTGGCGCAGATTCTCGCGACCATCCCGGAGGCGCTGCCGGCCGACTATGCCCGCGAACTCGCTCAATTGCAGGCCAACGCGCCGTCGATGGGCTGGCCGTTCGTCAAGCGCCGCCTGCGCGCCGAGCTGGGGGAGGACTGGCGGGACCGCTTCGCCAGCTTCGAGGAGACGGCGGCCGCCGCCGCCTCGCTCGGCCAGGTGCATCGGGCGACCGGGCTGGATGGCCAGCCCTTGGCGGTGAAGCTGCAATATCCCGACATGGCATCCGCCGTGGAGGCGGACCTTCGCCAGCTCGACGTCATCCTGGGGCTTTACCGGGCCTATGATCGCGCCATCGACCCGTCGGCGATTCGCGAGGAACTGGCGGACCGGCTGCGCGAGGAACTGGATTACGCGCTGGAGGCCCGGCACATGGCGCTCTACCGGCACATGCTGGCCGACGAGCCGATGGTGCAAGTGCCAGCCGTGGTCGAGGCGCTGTCGACCCGCCGGCTGCTCACCATGAGCTGGCTGGAGGGCCGGCCGCTGCTCAGCTTCAAGGACGCGCCGCAGGATGTGCGCGACCAGCTGGCGATCAACCTGTTCCGCGCCTGGTATGTGCCATTCCACCGCTATGGCGTCATCCATGGCGACCCGCACCTGGGCAATTATGCCGCCCGCGACGATCTGGGCATCAACCTGCTGGATTTCGGCTGCGTGCGGGTGTTCCCGCCGCGCTTCGTCGGCGGCGTCATCGACCTTTATCGCGCCCTGCGTGACGGCGATTTCGATCTCGCCGTCCATGCCTATGAAAGCTGGGGTTTCGCCAACCTCAGCCGCGAGCTGGTGGAGACGCTCAACATCTGGGCGGGCTTCCTCTACGGGCCGCTGATGGAGGATGCGCCACGTCTCATCAACGCGGCGGAGAAGCCCGGCGACTATGGCCGCGAGCAGGCGGCCCGCGTCCATGCCCGGCTGCGCGAGCTGGGGCCGGTGACGCCGCCGCGCGAGTTCGTGTTCATGGATCGCGCCGCCATCGGGCTGGGCGGGGTGTTCCTGCATCTGGGCGCCCGGGTGAACTGGTACCGGCTGTTCCAGGACGTCATCGACGGCTTTGACGTCGCCGCGCTGGCCGACCGCCAGACCGCTGCGCTGACGGCGGCGGGGCTAACGAAATGACCAGCCTGTAAAATTTTATTACTGCGCAATTTGTGAAGTTGCGCAGAAAGTTTCGCTGTGGTTGACCATTTTACAGGGCTCGCGCCTTGGCATTCGCCCGGCCTTTGCTATGGTGCGCGGCCAACAAAATAGTGAGTGGAGCAGGTATGGCCATGGCTGATAGCGAGTTCGACATGCGGGATCACCGGCGGACCTACGAAGGGTTCATCGGTTTGACCAAGTTCAGCATCATCGCGATCGTGATCTTGCTGGTCTTGATGGCCGCTTTCCTCGTCTAGCACGAACCAACAGGGGGACGCATGAAGATCGGGGTGCTGAAAGAAACGCGCACCGCCGAACGGCGGGTCGCGGCCACGCCTGAGACGGTCAAGAAGTTCATTGGCCTCGGGTTCGAGGTGGCGGTGGAAGCAGGCGCCGGGGCTGCCTGCAACATCAGTGACGCGGCCTATGCCGCTGCTGGCGCGACGGTCGCCGACAAGGCGGCGGTGCTGGCGGGTGTCGGCATCGTATTGAAAATCCAGGGGCCGGACGCCGACGCGCTGGCGGGCTTCCCGCGCGGCGCCGTGCTGGCGGCCAGCCTGAACCCGTATCAGAACCGGGAGCTGATGCAGGCCTATGCCGAGGCGGGGCTGACCGCCATGGCGATGGAGTTCATGCCGCGCATCACCCGCGCGCAGTCGATGGATATCCTGTCCTCGCAGTCCAACCTCGCCGGCTACAAGGCGGTGCTGGACGCCTGCGAGCACTATGGTCGCGCGCTGCCGATGATGATGACCGCCGCTGGCACCATTCCGGCCGCCAAGGTGTTCGTCATGGGGGTCGGCGTTGCCGGGTTGCAGGCGATCGCCACCGCCAAGCGGCTGGGCGCCATCGTGTCAGCGACCGACGTACGGCTGGCGACCAAGGAGCAGGTGGAGAGTCTGGGCGGCAAGTTCATCTTCGTCGATGACGAGGAAGCCCGTCAGGCCGAGACCGCCGGCGGCTACGCGAAGGAAATGTCCGACGCCTACAAGGTCAAGCAGGCGGCGCTGATCGCCGAGACCATCAAGAAGCAGGATATCGTCATCACCACCGCGCTGATTCCGGGTCGTCCGGCGCCGCGTCTGGTGTCGGCGGAGATGGTGGAAAGCATGGCGCCGGGCGCGGTGATCGTCGACCTGGCGGCCGAGCAGGGTGGCAATTGCGAACTGACACGGGCCGGCGAGGTGGTGACCACCGACAATGGCGTGACCATCGTCGGCCATCGCAATGTGCCGAGCCGGCTGGCGAGCGATGCCTCGGCGCTGTTCGCGCGCAACCTGTTCAATTTCCTGTCGGCCTTCCACGACAAGGAAGCCAGGTCGATCGCCTGGGACTGGGACGACGAGATCCTCAAGGCCGTTGTCGTCACCAGGGACGGCGCGGTCGTCCATCCGGCGCTGCAGGGTTAAGGGGGCGGACATGGATTTCATTTCCCAGCTGTCGATCTTCGTGCTGGCGATCTTCGTCGGCTACTACGTCGTGTGGTCGGTAACGCCGGCCCTGCATACGCCGCTGATGGCGGTGACCAACGCCATTTCCTCGGTGATCGTCGTCGGCGCGCTGATCGCCGCCGCACCCACCGACTGGTCGAGTGCCAAGATTCTCGGCCTGGTGGCGGTCGCCTTCGCCGCGGTCAACATCTTCGGCGGTTTCGCCGTCACCCAGCGGATGCTGGGCATGTACAAGAAAAAAGAGAAGAAGTGAGGGGGCACCAATGGAAGCGGACGTCATGACTCACGCGACCGCCGCGCCCGGCTGGGTGCCGCTCGCCTATCTCGCCGCCGGCGTGCTGTTCATCCTGGCGCTGCGCGGGCTGTCCAGCCCGGCGACCAGTCGCCAGGGCAACATGTTCGGCATGATCGGCATGCTGATCGCGGTGGTGACCACGCTGGTCACCCACCAACTCGCCAGCCTGCCGGAAATCGCCGGCGCGCTGCTGATCGGCGGCGGCATCGGCTATGTCATCGCCCAGCGCATTGCCATGACGGCGATGCCGCAGCTGGTCGCCGCCTTCCACAGCCTCGTCGGCATGGCGGCGGTGCTGGTGGCGGCGGCGGCCTACTTGAACCCGGACGTCTTCGGCATCGGCACGGCGGACAACATCCACCTGGTCAGCCGGGTCGAGATGAGCCTCGGCATCGCCATCGGCGCCATCACTTTCTCGGGCTCGGTGATCGCGTTCGCCAAGCTCAACGGCAACATGTCGGGCGCGCCGATCATGCTGCCGGGCCGGCATGTCATCAACCTCGGCACTCTCGCCGTCATCATCGGCCTGATCGCCTATTTCGTCACCGACCAGAGCCCGTGGGTGTTCTGGGCGATCACCGGCCTGTCGTTCCTGATCGGCTTCCTGCTGATCATCCCGATCGGCGGCGCCGACATGCCGGTGGTGGTGTCGATGCTGAACAGCTATTCCGGCTGGGCGGCGGCGGCGATGGGCTTCACGCTGCACAACACGGCGATGATCATCACCGGCGCGCTGGTGGGTTCCTCGGGCGCCATCCTCAGCTACATCATGTGCAAGGCGATGAACCGCTCGTTCATCTCGGTCATCGCCGGCGGCTTCGGTGCCGATGCCGGCGCGGCGGCGGGGCCGGGCGGCCCCAAGGTCGACCGGCCGTACAAGAAGGGCTCGGCCGACGATGCCGCCTTCATCATGAAGAACGCCGAGAAGGTGATCATCGTGCCGGGCTACGGCATGGCGGTCTCCCAGGCCCAGCACGTGCTGCGCGAGATGACCGACACGCTGAAGAAGGAAGGCGTGTCGGTGAAGTTCGCCATCCACCCCGTCGCGGGGCGTATGCCGGGCCACATGAACGTGCTGCTGGCGGAAGCCAACGTGCCCTACGACGACGTGTTCGAGCTGGAGGACATCAACACCGAGTTCGGCCAGGCCGACGTCGCCTTCGTCATCGGCGCCAACGACGTCACCAACCCGGCGGACAAGACCGACCGTTCGAGCCCGATCTTCGGCATGCCGATCCTTGACGTCGACAAGGCCAAGACGGTGCTGTTCATCAAGCGCTCGATGGGCGGCGCGGGCTATGCCGGCGTCGAGAACGAGCTGTTCTTCCGCGACAACACGATGATGCTGCTCGGCGACGCCAAGAAGGTCACCGAGGAGATCGTGAAGGCACTGGCCCACTAAGACGCCCGGCCACGGATGGCCGACCACACGACGGAAACGGAAAAATGGCCGGGGCGACCCGGCCATTTTTTTGCGCCGGCGATTGTCAGCGGGCGCCGGAGAGGTCGATTTCCGGCTGGATGATGTCCAGCGCCTTGGCCGCCAGCACCGCCTGGGTGCGGTTGACCACGTGCAGCTTGCGGAACACCGCGGTCACGTGCGCCTTCACGGTGGCTTCCGAGATGTTCATTTCATAGGCGATCTGCTTGTTGAGCAGGCCCTCGCTCAGGCCCATCAGTACCCGCATCTGTGCCGGCGTCAGGGTGGCGAGCCGCTGCACCGCCTCACTGTTGCCATTGAGCGGGGCGCCTTCCGCCTGGTTGCCGTCAGGCCAGCTTGGCTGGCCGGCCATGGCGGCGGCCATGGCTTCACGAATGGTGGCAAGCGGCGCTGATTTGGGGATGAAGCCATGGGCGCCGAAGGCGCGCGCACGGGCAGTGACCGAGGGGTCGTCGCTGGCCGAGACCACCACCACCGGCAGTTCCGGCCGGAGTTGCCGGATCGACAGCAGGCCGGCGAAGCCTCGGCTGTCGGGCATCATCAGATCGAGGAAAACGGTACCGGGGTGCTGGCTGCCTATCGCTTCCAGCGTTTCCTTCAGTGTGGTGGTGCGGACGATGCGGGCGTCGGGCCGGACCCGCTGCACGGCCATCTCCAGCGCCTCGCAGAACAGCGGATGATCATCCGCGATAATCACGGTCGGCGCCATTCTTCACCTCCCCCGGCTTTTTCTCGTGTGCACGCCACGCCTGACCTGTTGTCGCGCCGATCCGCGGATGTCGTGAGTTGTCCCGATGAACAATAGTCCAAACCTGACCCTCTGGAAAGTCGAGTGAATTTAACTGTCAACTCGGCGGAAGGTCTGCCTCCTACGACCTTTGGCTGACAGACCATCCGCTAGATGGCCCATCGGCCTCCTTTTTCGGAATGCTCACCCATCCGTCAATAAAGAAAGCGGCGGACTGGGGAGGTCTGACATGATGATGCGATGCGAACATCGGTCATGGTTGCGTGCGTTGTTGGTGACGTCGACGGTCATGAGCGGCATCGGCGCGGCATCGCCGGCCCTTGCCGCCGGGGAGCCGCTGGAAAAGCGGGTCGAGCGGCTGGAAGGCCTGCTGGAGCAGATTCTCCAGCGTCTTGAAGCCCAGGACGGCAAGATCAATACGCAGGACCGGCAGATTCTTGAACAGGCCCGGACAGTGGTCAGCCAGCGCCAGGAGCTGGAGCAGAAGGTCGCCGCCACCGACGCCAAGGCAGAGGAGGTGCGCAAGGCCTCCGCTTCCGGCGACGGCTTCCGGGTCGGCAAGACCCGCTTCAAGATTGGCGGCTACCTCAAGGCCGACTTCAACGCCACCCGTTACTCCGATGGCGATACCGAGCCGGAAGTGGTGGGTGACGATTTCTATCTGCCGCAACAGATTCCGGTGGAGGCGGCGGCCTCGAAGAGTGACGGTTTCGACACCAACGCCAGTGCCCGCGAAACCCGGCTGTGGGTGAGCGGCGAGACCGATGTCGATGGTCACAAGCTGTCCGGTCGTCTGGAGTTTGATTTTCAGGTGGTGGGCACCAACGCCACCGAGCGGGCGACCAACAATTATTCGCCGATGCTGCGCCATGCCTTCATCCAGTGGGACAATCTGCTGGTCGGCCAGACCTGGTCGACGTTCCAGAACGCCGAGGTACTGCCCGACGGCATCGACTATGTGGGCCCGACCGAGGGCACGGTGTTCGTCCGCCAGCCGCAGATCCGCTACACCATGGGTGACGTCCAGATCGCCATCGAGAATCCCGAGACGGTGGTCACCCAGGCCAGCGGCGCGGCCGTGTCGAGCAACGACGGTGCGCTGCCCGACATCGTGGTGCGCTACGTGCGCAAGGCCGACTTCGGCCAGTTCACGCTGGCTGGCCTGGTGCGGCAGCTCGACTGCAAGAACTGTGTCGACACCATCGACGACAGCGCCATGGGCTATGGTCTGAGCGCCGCCGGCCTGATCAAGGTCGGCGCCAGCGACGACATCCGCTTCATGGCCAACGCCGGCCGCGGCATCGGCCGCTACATCGGCATCAACATCGTCAACGATGTCGCCATCCGCGCCGACGGCAGCCTGAAGCCCATCGACGTCTACAGCGGCTTTGTTGCCTATCGCCACGTCTGGGCGCCGGGCCTGCGCTCCACCCTCACCGGCGCCTTCTTCAAGGCGGACAATCCGGTGGCGTTGACCGGCGGCAACGTCACTGACCGCGTGTGGTCGGCGCAGGTCAACCTGCTGTGGTCGCCGGTGCCGCAACTGACGTTCGGGGCGGAATATATCTACGCCGAGCGTCAGATCGAAAGCGGCTGGGATGGTACCATGAGCCGGTTCCAGGTCTCGACCAAATACGCCTTCTGATCGCGCGCGCCGCCATTGGCTGGCGGCTCATCCCGGGTGGCTCCTCCCTCGTCCCCTGCCCTGCGGCAGGAGAGGGGGAGGACGCGCCAGCGTCGCCGCGCCATACCTCCAGTCCTGGCTGCCGTGCCTGCCGTTATTGCGCAGGTGCAGTATTATGTTGTACTGCGCCGCAGCGCGAGCGGCTTTTAAGAATAGAGGTAATAAAAATTTCTTTTCCATTAATTCACGCATGGGGGGGAATCTCTAATTTGACTTAAAGCAGGGAAAAATTCTGAATATTGAGTAATTAATTATCTAATTATATTAAGTATTACAAATTGAGTTTGACGATATATGATTAATGGCATACCATTGCACAACCCTGAAGGATTGGTTTGTCAATATTGGTGATTTTCACTGTGATTCACTATGCTTGCGAGATTTGATCCCGCCAGCACCGCCTGGTTCCTCGATGTCGATGGTACATTGGTCGATCTGGCGCCCACGCCGGACGGCGTCACCGTTCCGGCGACGCTCCCCTCCCTGCTCGAACGGCTCTCGACGGTCACCAGTGGTGCGCTGGCGCTGGTCTCCGGCCGCGCCCTTGCCGACCTTGAGGCGCTGTTGCCGGGGGTTGGCGTGACCATGGCCGGTGACCATGGCGCCGTCGTCCGCTTTGCCGATGGCGGCAAACGCTGGTTGAGCCGGCGCCGACCGCTGCCGCGCCCCCTGGTGCGGGAGATACAAAATGATCTTGGCCAGCTGCCGGGGGTCCTGGTGGAGGACAAGCAGACCTGCCTGACGGTGCATTACCGTCAGGCGCCGGGCAGCCGGGACCGGCTGCGGCGGGTGCTGGAGGCCATGGCCGCCCGCTGCGGTACCCATGAGCTGACGACGGCCCACATGGCCTTCGAGTTGCGGCCGCGTGGCGGCGGCAAGGGCGTGGCGGTGGCCCGGTTGATGCAGACCCCGCCCTTCCGGGATCGGCGGCCCGTGTTCATCGGCGACGACGTGACCGACGAGGACGGCATTCGCGCGGCACTGCTGTTCGGCGGCGTCGGCTTGCGGGTGGCGCAGGATTTCGCGGGCGAGCCGGCGGCGGTGCGTCGTTGGCTCGCGGCGCAGGCAGAGGCCGGGATTGTGACCACGGAGGGCCAGATCGTATGATGACAAGCAACAACGATGATCGTCTTGTCATCGTCTCCAACCGGGTGCCGACGCTGGGTCGTCGTGGGGTTGCCGCCGCCGGCGGGCTGGCCGTGGCGATCAAGGACGCGCTGGTCCCCGGCCGGACGTTGTGGTTCGGCTGGAGCGGCCGCTATGGCCCCGAGGCTGGCCACGTCCGCCACGCCCGGGCGGAGGGCATCGACCTGGTCACGCTCGACCTCACCGAGGCCGCCTATCGTGCCTACTATGTGGCGTTTGCAAACCGGACCTTGTGGCCGTTGCTGCATTACCGGCAAGGCCTGTTGACCTACGACCGGCAGGATTTCGCCACCTATCTGGCAGTCAATGGCAGCTTCGCGGAGCATCTGATGCCGCAGTTGCGCGCTGGCGACCGGGTGTGGGTGCACGACTATCACCTGATGCCGATGGGCCAACGGCTGCGCCAGCGTGGCTTTGAGGGTCCGATCGGCTTCTTCCTGCACATCCCGTTCGTGCCGCCAGCGATGTTCTCGGCACTGCCGGCGGCGCCGACCCTGCTGCGGGCGATGATGGCCTATGACCATGTCGGCTTCCAGACCGAGGAGGATCGCCAGCATTTCCTTGACTGCCTGCGCGACATCCTGGGCGCCCGCATCACGGCCGACGGCTGTGCCCTGCTGGACGGCCGGATGACCCGCACCAGTGCCATTCCGGCAGGCATCGACCCGGACGAGTTCCAGCAGCTGGCCGAGCAGGCCGACGGTCTCGTCGAGGTGCCGCGACTGCGCGACAGCATCGGCGACAAGGCGCTGATCGTCGGCGTTGACCGGCTCGACTATTCCAAGGGCCTGCCGCACCGCTTCCGGGGCTTTGGCCGGATGCTGGAGTCGCACCCGGAACATCGTGGCCGGGTCAGCTTCCTGCAGGTGGCGCCGCGTTCGCGCGATGACGTGGCCGAGTATCGAGACCTCAAGCGCGAGCTGGACCGGCTGGCGGGCCAGATCAACGGTCAGTACGCGGATCTCGACTGGGTGCCGCTGCGCTATCTGACCCGGCCTGTACCCCGTCCCGTGCTGGCCGGAGTCTATCGCACCGCCCGCGTCGGGTTGGTGACGCCATTGCGGGACGGCATGAACCTCGTCGCCAAGGAATTTGTCGCCGCCCAGGATCCGGCTGACCCCGGCGTGCTGATCCTGTCCCGTTTCGCCGGCGCCGCCGGTGCGCTGGGCGACGCGCTGCTGATCAACCCGCACGACCCCGACGAGATCGCCGAGGCGCTGGACGTGGCGTTGACCATGCCGCTGGCCGAACGCCAGGCGCGCAACCGGAGCCTGCGCGAAGCGGTCTGGGCCGGTACGGCCAGTGCCTGGAGCCAGGCCGCGCTGGCGGCCCTGACAGTGCGGCCGGCGGCCGACGCTCTTGTGGCCTGAGCGCGGTCGGTCGATCGCTCGGACGTCGGCGGTGGCGGCAAGGGAGGTTTGCCATGGCGCTGGGTTTGAACGGCGCGCTGGGGCGTGTTGGGGCCATCATCTGGCCCATCGCGGCGCTGCTGGCGTCGACCGCCCTGATGGTTACAGGCAATGGCATGCAGATGCTGGTGCTGCCCCTGCGTGCCCAGGCCGAGCATTTTCCGCCACTGATGATCGGGCTCCTGGGCACCGGCTATTTTCTGGGCTTCACCGTCGGCTGTCTGGCGGGTCCCCGGCTGATCGCGGCGGTCGGCCATATCCGCACCTATGCGGCGCTGGTGTCGCTGACCGTGGTGGTGGTGCTGGCGCTGTCGCTGCTGGTCACGCCCGTAACCTGGGTGGCGGGTCGTTTCGTTACCGGACTGTGCGTTGCCGGGCTGTCGCTGGTGCTCGAAAGCTGGCTGCACGACCAGGCCACGCCCGCTACCCGTGGGGGGGTCGTGATGTCGAGCTACGTCGCGATCAACCTCACAGTCATCACCGTTGGTCAGCTGCTGGCCGCCCGTTTCGATCCGGCGGGCTTTACCCTGTTCGCGCTGATGGCGATCCTGCTGTCGCTGGCGGCGCTGCCGGTGACGCTGACCCGGGCCACCCAGCCGGCGCCGCTGCTGGCGGTACGCTTGCGGCCGCGCTTCCTTTATGCGTTGTCGCCGGCCGGGTTCGTATCGATCTTCGGCATCGGTCTGGCCAATGGCGCTTTCTGGGGGCTGGCGCCGGTGGTTGTGCAGACCGCTTCCGGCTCGATGACCTTCGTCGCCTCCTTCATGAGTGCCGCCGTGCTGGGCGGCGCGCTGGTGCAGGCGCCGCTCGGTCAGCTCTCAGACCGTCTCGACCGCCGGCGCATTGCCCAGATGCTGTCGCTGCTGTCGGCCGCGCTGGCACTGCTGGTGGCGCTGGTGCTGGGGCTGGGTCAGTCGGGCGCCGGCGCACTGCTGCTGGCGATGCTGTTCGGCGCGGTGACCCTGCCGGGTTATGCGGTGATCGCCGCTCATGTGTTCGATCTGGCGTCGCGCGACGACATGGTGGAGGTCTCGGCCGGACTGCTGCTGACCAATGCGCTGGGGGCGGCGGCGGGACCGCTGCTCGCATCGGCGCTGATGACGGCAATGGGCAACCTGTGGGGCTTCGCATTGTTCACGGCCGTGGCCCAGCTGGCAGTGTTCACCTATTTGCGCCACCGGCTGGCCATCACCCCGTCGCCGGCGCCGGCCGACAAGGCGCAGTTCGATTTCTCGGCGACCGCGCCGGTGCTGTCGGGTCCGGTGGACGAGGCGCGCGGTGAAGCCGGGGAGGCGCCGGGGGATCCCGGTCAGGCGGACTCGCCGGCCGCCTAGCCGCGCCAGGCCGGCGGGTTGTGGGGCCG
>CAUJIW010000122.1 GCA_963205175.1 Pseudomonadota bacterium | reverse complement strand
ACCAGATCCCCGGCGGGTTTGCCGTCTCCCGAGCGAATCACGGTGTCGTCGCCCAGCTCGTCACCGGAGGCAGCGCCGGGCAGGTCGAGCGGCAGCAGCCGCTTGCGCACCTTGTTGCGGAAGTGCATCCGCGCCGTGTTCTCCTGGCCGACGTAGCAGCCCTTGCGGAAGTCGACGCCGTTGAGTTCCCCGGCGTTGGTCTCCAGCCACAGCAGGGCATCGACGCCCACCTCGGCCGCGCCTTCCGGCACCCCGAGGCGCCAGCGATGCCGGCGGTAGGCCTCGGGCGTCGCGGTGGATGCGGTGTCGTTGGCGGCGGCGATCCAGCGCCAGCCCAGCGCCGGCAGGCGCGGGTCGGGTTGCGCGCCGGCCGGTGGCGTGCCGTCGCCCCAGGCGGCGAACACCGCCAGATCGGGGCGCGGCGTCAGTGTCACCGCGGCGCGCAGCCGATACATCGTCAGCCGTCGGGTCAGGTCGGCCAGGCGGCTGGCATCGGCGTCGACGAGCAGGCCGCCGGCGCCGTCGTCGAACACCATCAGGTCGAACAGGCACTTGCCCTGCGGGCTGAGCAGGCCGGCCCACACCGGCCGGTCCGGCGTGACGGCGGTGACGCTGTTGGTGAGCAGACCTTGCAGGAAGGCGCGGGCGTCCGGGCCGCCGACCGCCAGCACGGCGCGAGTCGGCAAGCGGGTGCGGTGGAGGCCGGGCGCGGCGGGTGACGTGGCATCGAGACTCATGGTGGCTCCAAGATAGTCGGCTGGCGGCCTGTCTCAAGGGATAAGCCATCAATGGCACCGCGCGCCTGCGCCACCAGTGGATTATCGTGCGTGGTCGGCTTATAGATCGAGCCTATGACCGACAGTCTCGACATGATCCTGAAAAACGGCACGGTGGTGACACCGGGCGGGGCGCAACGGGTGGACGTCGGCGTGCGCGCCGGCCGCATCGTGGAACTCGGCGACCTGGCGTCCGCGTCGGCCGGCGAGGTGGTGGACTGCACCGGCCTGCACGTGCTGCCGGGCGTCATCGACACCCAGGTGCACTTCCGGGAGCCCGGTCTGGAGCACAAGGAAGACCTGGCGACCGGCTCGCTGGCGGCGGTGATGGGCGGCGTGACCGCGGTGTTCGAGATGCCCAACACCAAGCCCAGCACCACCACGGCCGCCGACATCGCCGACAAGGTGGCCCGCGCCAAGGGGCGCATGTGGTGCGATCACGCGTTCTACGTTGGCGCCACCGCCGACAACATTGCCGACCTGCCCGAGTATGAACGGGTGCCGGGTTGCTGCGGCGTCAAGGTGTTCATGGGGGCCTCGACCGGCGATCTGCTGGTGTGGGACGACCCGACGCTGGAAAAGGTGCTGGCGCACGGTCAGCGCCGTGTCGCCATCCACTGCGAGGACGAGGAGCGGATGCGCGCCCGCAAGGCGCTCGCGCTCGACGGCAGGCCGGAGACGCACCCGGTCTGGCGTGACGACGAGTCGGCGCTGCTGGCGACCCGGCGGGCGGTGGCGCTGGCGCGCAAGACCGGCCGGCGTGTCCACATCCTGCACGTCACCACGCCTGCCGAAATGGCCTTCCTGCGCGACCACAAGGACATCGCCACCGTCGAGACGACGCCGCAGCATCTGACGCTGGGCGGGCCGGATTGTTACGAGCGGCTGGGCACCTTCGCGCAGATGAACCCGCCGATCCGCTCGGCGGCACACCGCGACGGCCTGTGGCACTGGGTCGGTCAGGGCGTGGTGGACGTCATCGGGTCCGACCACGCGCCGCACACCATCGAGGAAAAGGCGAAGCCTTATCCGCAGTCGCCCTCGGGGATGCCGGGGGTGCAGACACTGCTGCCGTTGCTGCTCGACCACATGGCACACGGCAGGCTGAGCCTCGACCGGCTGGTCGACCTGACCTCCGCCGGTGCCGCCCGGGTCTGGGGGCTGGTCGGCAAGGGGCGCATCGTCGCCGGCTATGAAGCGGATTTCACCGTGGTCGACCTCAAGAAGCAGTGGACGGTCAGCGAGGACTGGCTGGCCAGCCGCGCCGGCTGGTCGCCGTTCACCGGCATGACGCTCACCGGCAAGGCCATCGGCACCATCATCCGTGGCCAGCGGGTGATGTGGGAGGACGCGGTGCCGGGGACGCCGATCGGCGCGCCCTTGCGCTTTCACGATACCTGGGCGGGCGGGGGCGCTCGCTCATGATCCTGGCGACCATGGCGGATGACGCGCTGCCGATCGCCCATCTGATCCAGCTGGCCCTGGCGCCGGTGTTCCTGCTGACCGGCGTGGGTTCCATCCTCAATGTGTTGACCGCGCGGCTCAATCGTATCGTCGACCGGGCACGGCTTCAGGAGTCGCGCTGGGCGCAGGCCAACGAAGCGCAGCGGACGGAAATCTACCGGATTCTCGCCGCGCTGTCGCAGCGTATGCGACTGATCAACTGGGCGATCGGCCTGTGCGTGGTGTGCGCGGTGCTGATCTGCGTGGTGGTGGCCATCATGTTCATCTCGCAGTTCAGCCGGCTTGATTTCTCGCAGATCGTCGCCGGACTGTTCATTGGCGCCATGGCCGCGCTGACGGTGGGGCTGGTGCTGTTCCTGCGGGAAATCCTGATCGCCACCGCCTCGGTGCGCATCGGCATTGACGACATCAAGGCACCGTCCGGCCACTGAGCCGGGGGCGCGACCGGTCGTCAGTCGGGGCGGGAGGAGGATGTCGGCCTGTGCCGGCGGCGACCCGCCAGGGCCAGGCCCGCGAGGCCGCCCAGCATCAGCGTCACGCTGCCAGGTTCCGGCACCTTGACGGTCGTGCCGCTGGAGCCGGTGATGCCGGACGAGCTGCTGGAGCCGCCGCTTGATGATCCGCCACCGGAGCCGCCGGAGGAACCACTGCCGGAGCCGCCGGAGGAGCCGCCGCTGGAGCTGCCCGACGAGTCGTCGCCACCCGAGCCTGAACCGCTGCCGGAACCGCCACTCGATCCCGAGCCGCCCAGCGCCAGCGGCACAGTGGTGCCGCCCGTGCTGACCGGGGTGTAGCTGGGGCGGGAAATACGGGTCGCGGGCGGGCTGGACAGCGCGGCAATCCGGTTGCCGCCCGCCGCGGGGTCAGGGAATGCGGGTGTCGCTTCACCGGCCGGTGCAATGCTGGCGATGTCATCAAGCAGGGTGGCGATCTGGTCGGCATTCTTGCCGGCACCGGGGCAGGCGCCCGGAATTTCTTCCGGGGCCGCGCTGGCGGTCACGACCTTAGGCTTGGCCTTCCGGGGCTTGGTCGATTTCCGGGCGGCTTTCTTGATCTTGGTTTTTGGCTTCGTCGACTTGCTGACTTTCACGACCTTTGCCGGCGCGCTGGTCACCTGCTGTTTGCTGGCACCATTGATGACGATGGGGTCGCAGTCGTCGTCGGCGGCCTTGGCTGCCGGGGCGGCGGCGAGCGCGGCCGGCGCGCTGAACATCAGCAGCGCGGGCAGGAGGGCTGCCCGCAGCAGCGCCATGTTGCGCGCGGTTGCGCGAGGAACGGTGCCCAAGGGGGCGCTCGTTCGCGCTGCCGCCCGGGCACTTGGGGGGCGCCCCCCCGACTGGTTCGGAATCATGATATTGCCCACCCGTTCAGCGACCATTTTTTCTAACGTGGGCCGCATGATACGGGCGCGAATCTGTACAGGCGGTGAATATCGGCCACCGTAAGGTTAACAATCACTTGAAATCCGGCGATTTTTTGCGGCGGGTGTGCCTGTGCCCGCCGGCTCCTCATGACGGCCGTGCTCTCGGGCGCGGATTCAGTGCGCCGCGACGCTGATGCCGTGCAGCGCCAGCCGGTCGGGAGTCAGATCCTGCACCGTCACCACCCGGATGGCCACCACCCGTTCGTCGCGGGTCCGTACCCAGTCGTCGAGGAAGGCCGTCAGCACCGGGTAGTCGGGGGCCTGGTCCATATCCTGCCAGACCATGGTGCGCATCACGCCCGGCGCGTTGGGGTGCTCGACCTGAATTTCAGCGCTGGTCATGCGATAGCCGCGCTGCCAGAAGTCCCGGTCAAGCGGCGGACCGACGACGTCGGCAACCGACGCGAGGGGGGCGGCCTGATCGGCCGGCGTCACATCATCAAGCAGACGCTCGTCGAGACTCAGGGCGGATTTCAGCACGTTGGTCATGGCGCTTCCCTTTCCAACCCCTCCAAGCCTCACTATAAGGCGGCGATGATTAACGGACGGTGAGCAGGCGCGGTGCACATCCGCCTGTCGGGCGCCGTGTGTTTGGGTTGATGGTCAGGATCGCGACGGATGAACTTGGGCTGGCTCGCGACCTATCACCTGCCCGTCGGCATGCTGATTGGCCTGGTGGCGGCGGCGCCCATTGGTCCGGTCAACATCATCGTCATCCAGCGGACCTTGCAGAAGAGCATCCGCTCCGCACTCGCACTCGGGCTGGGCGCGGCGCTGGGCGACGCCGTCTTCGCCGCCGCCGCGGCTTTCGGCCTGACCGCGCTCAAGCTGCTGATGGACGACCATCATGACCTGATTCGCGTGGTCGGGGGTCTCATCATGATCGGCTTCGCCGTGGTGGTGTGGCGCACCGCGCCGCATCTCGACGATCCGGTGCGCAAGATCCCGCGGGCGCGCCACATGGCCCTGGCGACCTTCATGATGACGGTCACCAACCCGGCGACCCTGCTGTGGTTCGCGGCGACGTTCGGCTCGATCGGCTTCCGGGGCATCGGGCATGAGTCACCGGATGCCCTGATCAATGCCGCCGAGGTGGTGATCGGCGTCTTTCTGGGTTCGATGCTGTGGTGGCTGTTCATTTCCGGTATGGCCCGCTGGGCACGCGGCTGGGTGGATGATCGGCACCTGCTGATCTTCAATCATGTTTCGGCGGTGGTGTTGCTGCTGTTCGGGCTGGCGGCACTGGCGGCAGGTCTGTTCTAGCGGTCGTCCGGCCGGACGACCCGGTGGTGCCGTTGAAAAACTTGCGTCGCCGGTGCGAGTTGCATAGCAATTCCCAACCTGCCCGCGTTCAGGCAACGAGGACCGATCGATCATGAGTGATGTGGATTTCGCCAGCCTGCTGTGTTCGCGCCTGTGTCATGATCTGGTCAGCCCGGTTGGCGCGCTCGCCAACGGGATCGAGATACTCGCCGACGAGACCGATCCCGACATGCGTGCCCAGTGCCTTCAGCTGCTGGCGGACAGCGCCCAGCAGACCGCCAACCGGCTGAAGTTCTTCCGTCTGGCCTTCGGGGCGGGGGGCGGCTTCTCCGAGCAGGTCGACGTGCGGGAGGCACAGGCGGCCATCCAGGGCATGTTCGCCGCCGACAAGGTCAAGCTCGACTGGCTGGTGACACTGCCGGCGCTGCCCAAGGTGGCGGTCAAGGTGCTGCTCAACCTGTCGCTGATCGCCGGTGACGCGCTGCTGCGCGGCGGGGCGCTGCGAATCGCCGCCGAACGGGCGGAGGATCAGGTGGAGCTGGTGGTGCGGGCCGAATGCCCGCGGCTGCTGCATGGCGAGGTACTTCGCCTGACCATGACGGGAGATACCGCAAGCTTCGAGGCGACGCCGCGGGTGGCCCCGGCGCTGCTGGTCCGGCAGCTGCTGGGGCATTCCGGGGCGACGCTGCGACTGCTCGAACCGGAACCCGGCGTGCTGGTGTTCGGCGCGCAGTTGGCGGCCTGAGCCCCCCGATTATCCTGCCCGGCGACCGGCATCTGTATCGCCTCGCCAACAACTCCGGTTTTGATTTAGGGCTTTTTAACCCCGCTTGGTCACAGTGTTTGACTGACACCGGAGCGTAGTCGCGCTCCTTTCAGGGTACAAACACGACGAGGCGGGCGCCATGGATGATCTGCTCACGGAATTCCTGACCGAGACCAACGAGAGCATCGACACGGTCGATAACGAACTGGTCAGGCTGGAGCAAAACCCCAACGACAAGGCGGTGTTGGATAACATCTTCCGTCTGGTCCACACCATCAAGGGCACCTGCGGCTTTCTGGGCCTTCCCCGGCTGGAGTCGGTGGCGCATTCGGCCGAGAACGTGCTGGGCAAGTTCCGTGACGGCGAGCTGTTCGTGACGCCGGGGCTGGTCTCCCAGATCCTTGAGGCGCTCGACACCATCAAGATGATTCTCCAGGGCCTGGAGCAGACCGGCAACGAGCCGGAAGGCGACGATTCGGACCTGATCGCCCGTCTTGACCTTGCCGCCGAAGGCAAGTTCGAGGACGCGGCGCCGGTAGCGGCGCCCGAGCCCGCGCCGGTGGTGGCTGACTCCCGCGCCGAGACCGAGAAACTGCTCGGCCGCTCGCTGAAGCCGGGCGAAGTGACGCTTGACGAGCTGGAAGCGGCGTTTGCCGCCGCCGCCGGTCCGGAAGAGGTCGAGGCAGCGGCGCCGTTGGCCCCGGCTGCCAAGGCCGAGCCGAAAAAGGCCCGCGTCGAGGCCAAGCCGGCGGCGGCGCCGGTCGAGGCCCGCGACGGCGAGGATGGCGGTGCCAAGGGCAACCAGTCGATCCGCGTGTCGGTCGATCTGCTGGAAGGCCTGATGAACCTGGTCTCCGAACTGGTGCTGACCCGCAACCAGCTGCTGCAGATCGCGCGCCGCAACGAGAACAGCGAGTTCAGCGTACCGCTGCAGCGCCTGTCGCAGTGCACCACCGAACTGCAGGAAGGGGTAATGAAGACCCGCATGCAGCCGATCGGCAACGCCTGGTCGAAGCTGCCGCGCATCATCCGCGACCTCAGCCACGAACTCGACAAGAAGATCGAGCTCGAAATGAAGGGCGCCGACACCGAACTCGACCGCCAGGTGCTTGAGCTGATCAAGGATCCGCTCACCCACATGGTGCGCAATTCGGCCGATCACGGCATCGAGATGCCCGCCGAACGTGTCGCCAAGGGCAAGTCGGAGACCGGCCATGTTCGCCTGAACGCCTATCATGAAGGCGGCCACATCATCATCGAGATCGCCGACGATGGTCGCGGCCTCAATGTCGACCGCCTGCGCCAGAAGATCGTCGAGGTCGGGCTTGTCTCCGAGGCGGAAGCCGAGGGCATGTCGGACAACCAGATCCACAAGTTCATTTTCCACCCCGGTCTGTCGACCGCCGAGAAGGTGACCTCGGTGTCCGGCCGCGGCGTCGGCATGGACGTGGTGCGGTCGAATATCGAGAAGATCGGCGGCACCATCGAACTCGACTCGGTCGCCGGCAAGGGCACCCGCTTCGCCATCAAGATCCCGCTGACGCTGGCGATCGTCTCGGCGCTGATCGTCGAATCCGGCGGCGAACGCTTCGCGGTGCCGCAGATCTCGGTGCTGGAACTGGTGCGCGCCGCGCCGGGCAGCGAATATCGCATCGAGTTCGTCAACAACGCGCCGGTACTGCGCCTGCGCAGCCGCCTGCTGCCGCTGGTGCACCTGCACCGCATCCTGGGCCTTGAGCCCAAGACCGCCAACGACAACGACGAGGCCTTCATCGTCGTCACCCAGGTCGGCTCCTTCACCTTCGGCATCGTCGTCGACGAAGTGTTCGACACCGAGGAAATCGTGGTGAAGCCGGTGGCGCCGATCCTGAAGAACCTGTCAGTCTACTCCGGCAACACCATCCTGGGCGATGGTTCGGTGATCATGATCCTCGACCCCAACGGCGTCGCCAACGCCACCGCCACCGTGCAGCACAACCAGCAGGAAGACTCGCAGGAAGTGCGGGCCCGCTCGCTGGAGAACGAGCACGAGAGCATGCTGCTGTTCCGCGCCGGCAGCGAGAATCCGAAGGCGGTGCCGCTGTCGCTGGTCGCCCGACTGGAGGACATCGACGTCTCGACCATCGAGTTCGCCGACGGCAAGCCGATGGTGCAGTATCGTGGCAGCCTGATGCCGCTGGTGACCGTCGACGACAAATGCCAGCTGGTGACCGAGGGCCGCCAGGCAGTGCTGGTGTTCGCCGACGGCGACAAGACCATGGGTCTTGCGGTCGACCAGATCCTCGACATCGTCGAGACCGAGCTGAAGATCGAGCTGAGCTCCGAATCCAACGGTCGCCTGGGCACCGCGGTGGTCGCCGGCAAGGTCACCGAGATCATGGATGTCGGCCACTACCTCAAGCTCGCCTTCAAGGACTATCTGCGCGCCAAGCCGCAGGAACTCAATGCTGCGAATGCCCAGCAGCCGCGCGTGCTGCTGATCGATGACAGCTCGTTCTTCCGCAACATGCTGAAGCCGCTGCTGGCGGCCGGGGGCTACGACGTGACGTCGGTGTCGTCGGCGGAGGAGGCACTGGCGCTGCGCGAGGAAGGCGAGGTGTTCGACCTCATCATCTCGGACATCGAGATGCCGGGTCTCAACGGCTTCGAGTTCGCGGCGGAAGTACGCGGCCAGGGCCGCTGGGCGGACACGCCGCTGGTTGCCCTGTCGTCGCTGGCCTCCGGTGCCGACTTCGAGAAGGGTCGCGCCGCCGGCTTCAACGATTACGTCGCCAAGTTCGACCGCGACTCCCTGCTGTCGATCCTCGACGAGCAGCTTGAACTGACCCGCACGGCCGCCTGATAGACCGGTACCAGGAGAAAGAACATGAGCCTCCAGTCCAACGAGTTCGTGACCATCCGCCTGGCCGGCCAGCTGCTCGGCATCCCCGTGCTGCTGGTGCATGACGTGCTGAAGTTGCAGAACGTCACCCGCGTGCCGCTGTCGCCGGGTTGGGTCGCCGGTGTGCTGAATCTGCGCGGCCGCATCGTCACCGCCATCGATCTGCGCAACCGCCTCGGCCTGCCGCCGCGCGGCGCCAACGAGAAGGCTCCGATGAGCGTCGTCGTCGATCACAAGGGTGAGCCCTATTCGCTGCTGATCGACAGTGTCGGCGAGGTGCTGCGGCTGGACGACACGCTGTACGAGAAGAATCCGGTGACTCTGGACGCGCGCTGGCGGGAAGTGTCGAACGGCATCTATCGCCTGCAGGACGAATTGCTGGTGGTGCTTGATGTCCGCCGGCTGCTCGACATGGATCAGGCACTGGCGGCCTGAGCCTTAACCACGTTTCAAGGTTTCACGCCCTAAACTGAAGAAGTTAAGGCCCTAGGGGAGCGGCAATGATGAAATCCTGCCTGGTCGTTGACGACTCGAAAGTGATCCGCAAGGTTGCCCGGCGCATCCTTGAGGAGATGCAGTTCGAGATCGAAGAGGCCGTCGATGGTCAGGACGCCTGGCAGCAATGCCAGAAGAAGGTGCCTGACGTCGTGCTGCTCGACTGGAACATGCCGGTGATGAACGGGCTCGATTTTCTGCGCACGCTGCGCGGCGCCTCGCTGGATCGCCAGCCGGTCGTGGTGTTCTGCACTACCGAGAACGATATGTCGCACATCCGGGCGGCGATCGAGGCGGGTGCCAATGAGTACATCATGAAGCCGTTCGATCGGGAGATCATCGAGGCGAAGTTCGCCCAGGTCGGGCTCATCTGAGCGTGATCGCTTGTGACGGGTCGTGCCGCAAGGGCTCGATCCGGTTGTCAGAGTCAGCAGTAAGTGAGGCGATTCAGCGTGGCAGCCCTGGGCGTAGCGAACGAGACAAGCGTCACCACCGCGCCGGATACCATCCGGGTCATGGTGGTCGATGACTCGGCGGTGATCCGGGGGGTTCTGGCGCGCTGGCTTGAAGACGATCCCGCCATCCGCGTGACCGCCACCGCCGCCAACGGTGTCGGCGCGCTGCGTCAGGTCAAGGCGCAGACCTTCGATGTTGTCATCCTCGATATCGAAATGCCGGAGATGGATGGCATGACGGCGCTGCCGCAGCTGCTGGTGGCCCAGCCCGGCATGCAGGTGCTGATGGCCTCGACGCTGACCGCCCGCAACGCCGACATCTCGCTCAAGGCGCTCAGCCTGGGGGCCGCCGACTATATTCCGAAACCCACCAGCACCCGCATCGTCACGTCCGGGGTCGATTTCCGCCGCGAGCTTGTGGAGAAGGTGAAGGCGATTGCTCAGGTCGCACGCCGCAAGCGCGGCGAGACGCCGGTGCCGAGCACGGCCGCGCCGGCGCCACGTCCGGTGGTCGGCGTCCGGTCGGCCACGCCGCCGCCGCTTCCCGCGCGGGCGCCCGCCAGCGGCGGGGCGATCGTGCATCCCCGGCCGTCGCAGGCGCGTCCGGCGGTACTGGCGATCGGCAGTTCGACCGGGGGGCCGCAGGCGTTGTTCAACGTGCTGGGTGCCCTTGCCCGGCCGTTTCCCCTGCCTGTCCTCATCACCCAGCACATGCCGCCGACGTTCACGGCGATCCTGGCCCAGCATGTCGAGCGGATGACCAAGCATCCCGCCGCCGAGGGTCAGCATGACGAGGTGGTGCGGCCGGGGCGTGTCTACATCGCGCCAGGCGACCGCCACATGACGGTGCGTCAGGCCGGTGGCGAGGTCCGTATCGTGCTCGACGACACGCCGCCGCAGAATTTCTGCCGCCCGGCGGTCGATCCGCTGTTCCGTTCGGTGGCGGATGTCTATGGCGACAAGGCGCTGGCGGTCGTGCTTACCGGCATGGGGCATGACGGCGAGCAGGGCGCGGGCGCCATCATCGGTCGTGGTGGCACGGTGATCGCCCAGGACGAGGCGACGTCGGTGGTGTGGGGCATGCCCGGCGCCGTGACGCGCGCGGGCTTTGCCAGTTTTGTGTTTCCGCTCAACAACATTGGTGGTTCGATCACCAACCTGATGGAGGGTCGCCAGCCATGACCGCGTTGACGCCCCAGGATTTCGATCTGCTGTCCAACCTGCTCAAGACCCGCTCGGGCCTGGTGCTGGGGACCGAGAAAACCTATCTGCTGGAATCGCGACTGACCCCGATCGCCCGCCGTCGCGGGCTGGCCGGCCTGCCGGAGCTGGTGGCGCAGCTTCGCATGCGCCCCAGTGAGGAGTTGCTGGTCGAAATCACCGAGGCGATGACGACCAACGAGTCGTTCTTCTTCCGCGACACGGTGCCGTTCGAGGTGCTCAAAACCCATGTGCTGCCGCAGTTGAAGGTGGCGCGGGCCGCCACCCGGCGGCTGCGCATCTGGTGTGCCGCCGCGTCCACCGGGCAGGAACCCTATTCGATCGCCATGATTCTCAACGAGCAGGCCGCACAGTGGGCGGGCTGGAACATCGAGATCATCGGCACCGACCTGTGCAAGGCTGCGCTGAGCAAGGCGCAGGCCGGCCTCTACTCGCAGTTCGAGGTGCAGCGCGGGCTCCCGATCCAGCTGCTCATGAAATATTTCGCCAAGGTCGGCGACCAGTGGCAGGTCTCGGCGGACATCCGCAACATGGTGAAGTACCGCACGTTCAACCTGCTGGAGTCGATGGCCGGTCTTGGCCAGTTCGACATCATCTTCTGCCGCAACGTGCTGATCTACTTCGATGCCCCCACCAAGGCGCAGGTGCTGGACAATCTCCGGCGCCAGATGCCCGCCGACGGCAGCCTGTTCCTGGGCGCGGCGGAGACGGTGCTCGGCCTCACCAAGGCGCTGAAGCCGGTGCGTGAGCAGCGCGGGCTTTACATTCCCGTCGACAGCCCGATGGCGCTCGCCGCCGCCGGCTGATCAGCCCCGCGTGAAGTCGTAGCTGCGCTCGACCTTTGCCACATGCAGGCTAAAGGCATCATACCAGCGTGCCCGGCCCTCGACGCGCGCCGCGGCGTGTTCCTCCTGGTCGCGCCAGGCGATCACGGCCTCCTCGTCGCGCCAGTAGGCAACGGTGATGCCAAGCCCGGTGGCCGGATCGCGCACGCTGTCCATGCCGAGATAGCCGGGTTGGGTGGTCGCCAGCCGGGCGATCGCCTCGGCGGCGGCGTCGTAGCCATCGTCGACGCCCAGCGGCCGCAGGCTGGTGAAGATCACCGCCACATAGGGCGGGGTCAGGGCTGGTGTCGGAAGGTTGCTGGCGTGGCTCATGGCGGACTCCGGTGTCGTACTGGCGCGGATCATGCCCGGCATATCCCGGCGCGCGGTGACCGGCCGGCGGCTTTGCCTGAGGGCCTTGACCCGGTGAGGCCGCACATGGCCTCAGTGGTCGGGCGGGGCCAGGTCTCCGGCGGGGGACGGGTTCGTGTGCGGGCGCGACAGTTGACGCGCTTCCATCTCGAACCATCCGACCGTATGAGAATGGCTCAACACTGGTAGTTGTGATGTCGATCTGGGGCAAGCTCATTGGCGGCGCGGCGGGACTGGCGATTGGCGGGCCGATTGGCGCGCTGATCGGCATTGTCGTCGGCCATGCCGTGCTCGACGCGCCAGCGACCCGCCGTGCCCTCAACGAACCGGACCGGCGTCAGGTCGCCTTCACCATTGCCGCCATCGCGCTGGCCGCCAAGATGGCCAAGGCCGATGGCGATGCCAGCGACATCGAGTTCGCCGCCTTCCGCCGGCTGTTTCATGTCGATCCGGGGGAGGAGGCCAATGTGGTGCGCTTTTATCGCTTCGCCCATCGCTCGGCCGACGGCTACGAGGCCTATGCCCGACAGGCCGCCCAGCTGTTCGGACCCGGATCGCCGATTCTTGAGGATCTGCTGGATGCGCTGTTCCTCATCGCCCGCGCCGACGGCGTGGTCAGCGCGGAGGAGATGGACTATCTGCGCACGGTCGGCGGGCATCTGGGGTTCGAGGCGCGTCGCTTCGCCCAGATCCGCTCCCGTCATGTGCCGCTGGACCATGATGACCCCTATGCGGTGCTCGACGTGGCGCCGGAGGCCGACCTCGACACCATCAAGGCGGCCTACCGGCGCATGGTGAAGGACCATCATCCCGATCGTCATATCGCCGCCGGCGTGCCCCATGAGTTCATCCGTGTGGCCGAAGCGCGGATGGCGGCGATCAACGCGGCATACCGGACGATCCTGAAGGAACATGGTGCGGCATGACCCCGCTGCACTTCGCCTTTCTGATGCTGATCAACGTCGCCTGGGGCTTCAATATCGTCCCCGTCAAGCTGGCGCTGGAGACGTTGCCGCCAATCACGGCCGCGCTGGTGCGGTTTGCCCTGTTGTTGTTGCTCTGCTTGCCGTTTCTCAAGTGGTTGCCGGGCAAGATGGGGCGCGTGCTGGTGACCGGGTTCGTTATCGGCGCGCTCAATTTCGCGGTGATGAACTATGCCTTCGCGATTGCCACCAACATGGGCGCGCTGGCTATCGCTACCCAGCTCGGTGTGCCGTTCAGCCTGATTCTCGCCATTGGCGTGCTGGGCGAGCGCATCCGCTGGATCCGCACTGTCGGCATCGTGCTGGCGTTCGGCGGCGTGGTGGTGATGTCGTTCGACCCCGCCGTGTTCGATCAGTGGCCGGCGCTGCTGCTGGTGACCTTTTCGGCGTTCATTTATGCCGTGGGAAACATCATGATGCGCCAGATGACCGGCGTGCCGGCGCTGACGTTGCAGGCCTGGGTCGCGGCGGTCAGCGTCGTGCCGCTGCTGTTGCTGTCGCTGCTGGTGGAGCCGGGTGCGGTGCAGGCGCTGCCGGATGCGCCGGCGCGGGTGTTCGGCTATCTGCTGTTCGCCGCCGGTTTCTCCTCGGTGATCGGGCACGCCGGCATTGCCTGGCTGCTGCAACGCTATCCGGTGACCGTCATCTCGCCCTTCACCCTGTTGTCGCCGCTGCTGTCGGTGCTGTTCTCCGTGTTGTTGCTCGACAGCCCGCTGACCGGGAAGATGATGATCGGCGGCATGATCACCCTGGTGGGGGTGGGCATTATCACCTTCCGGGGCGCGCGCAAGGAAGAGGAGCGTCCGTGAGGCGGGTCGAGCGGCCATCACCCAATTTCGACGATCGTCGCGGCCAGGCGGTCAGGCTCCTGGTTATGCACTATACCGGCATGCGTACGGCCGCCGAGGCGCTCGACCGACTGACCGATCCGGCCGCCAAGGTTTCCGCGCACTACACCATTGACGAAGACGGGACGGTTTACGTTCATGTGCCGGAAGACCGTCGGGCCTGGCACGCGGGGGTGTCCGTCTGGCGGGGCATTACCGACGTCAACGCCGCCTCCATCGGCATCGAACTGGTCAACCCCGGCCACGAGTTCGGCTACCGGCCGTTCCCGCCGGCGCAGATGGCGGCCTTGGTCGAGCTCGCCGGCGGCATTCTGGCCCGCCACGCCATCGCGCCGCGTGATGTCGTGGGCCATTCCGACGTGGCGCCGGCGCGCAAGACCGACCCCGGCGAGCTGTTCGACTGGCGATGGCTGGCGACGCGCGGTGTCGGTCTGTGGCCGGCGGCGCCGGGGCCGGCTTTCGGCGGCGAGGCGGCTTATGTCGCGGCACTGTCCGCCTACGGCTACGGCCTCGATGGCGATGGCGGGCACCGGCTGGCGACCATGGCGTTCCAGCGCCACTTCCGCCCGTCCCGCATTGATGGCGCGGCGGACGCCGAGACACAGGGCCTGCTCGCGGCGCTGCTGGCGGCCTGCGGGTGAAGGTCTGAAGAAGCCGTTTTAAGTCAGCGGGTTACTGCGGCGCGATCGCTTCCGACGCATGGGCGCTGTTGGCGGCGTCGCCAATCAGGCCGCGAGGCATGTCCCGCGCGATGTCCTTGATCGGCTTGCCGTCGGTCGCGCGTGGCGCGACGGCCTCGGGATTGCCTTGGCCGGTGTTCTGGTAGGCCAGTTCACCGCGATCGTTGGCGCCGAACAGGTCGCTGACGGCGCCAAAGGCGCCACGCACCGAGCTGCAGCCGCTCAGGGTCAGGGCAATACCAACGAGAACCAGTCCTACGCGCATCGGGGCCTCCATTTGCGGGCGCGACCGTGCCGTCTGACGCGCCTCTTGGCAAGGGGGATTGGCATGCCTATTGAGATGAACGGGCCAGAAGGTCGGACGGCCGCTGCTTTCCGCCGTTGGCGGAGAGGGGAGGAAAGTCCGGGCTCCACGGAAACACGGCGCCGGGTAACACCCGGCCGGGGCGACCCGAGGGAAAGTGCCACAGAGATCGAACCGCCGGCGTTATCGCCGGTAAGGGTGAAAAGGTGCGGTAAGAGCGCACCGCCGCCCCGGCGACGGGGCGGGCATGGCAAACCCCGCCGGGAGCAAGACCGAATAGGGACGACGAGACGACTCATCCGTGGGTCGTCGATGCGAGATTCCGGCATGTCGTCCGGGTTGGTTGCTGGAGGCGGGCGGTAACGTCCGTCCTAGAGGAATGGTCGTCGGCGTGGGATTGCATCCCACGTGCACAGAACCCGGCTTACAGACCTTCTGGCCCGCCGCCTCCGACCGGGGGCGGCGGGCGCCCGTTTCCGTCATCAGTACAGCCGGTACCGGCCGCTTCGCGGGTGGTCGCGGCCGACCGTTGCGTAACGATCCGCTGGCGTTGCGCGTGCGTCCGGCGTAGGGGGATGCCGGGCGCGGATTTTGGCCAAAAATGGAGTCTGGTGGGATGATTTCCCATTGAAAACCCATGTGGTGGTATGTACACCTGAACCGTGGGCGGCGGGTCTCCATTTCCTGGCATCTTCACGGGTCGGCGCGGCGGGCGCTGATGCCGGGTTTGAGAGGGTGGAGGCGGTGCCGTTCCGGTGGAGGATGGCCAGCCGGTGGGCGATCGAGACGAACATCTGTTTTACGGCAATGCGCTGAACAGCGTGGACGCGAAGAACCGCGTGTCCGTGCCGGCCCAGTTTCGCGCCACCATCAAGAGTCGCACCGGCGGCGAGGAATTCCTGATCCGCGAGCATGAGGACCTGCCCTGTCTGGTGGCCTTTGACAGCGCCTATCTGCCCGAGCTGCGCGCAGAGGCCAGCGAGCGGGTGGCTCAGGGCGCCAATCGCGAGGACATGCGCCGCGAACTTTTCGCCACCGCCGACCAGGTCAGGTTCGACGACGCCGGCCGTATCGTGCTGGACGGGGCGATGATCGGCTATGCCGGCATCGGGAAGCTGGCGCTGTTCCTGGGTGCCCAGGGCTATTTCGAGGTATGGGACCCCTATGCGTTCCTGGAGCATCAGGCGCACCAGAAGGCGCTGTGCCGCAAGGTCGGTTACCTGCTGCGCCAGCGCAAGCTGCCGGTGCCCGGTGAGGGGGGTGTGGCATGACGACGGCCGCCGCCGCCGCGCCCTTGTCGCCGCATGTGCCGGTGCTGCTCGACGAGGTGATCGCCGGGCTGGCCCCCGGACCGGGTGACGTGGTGGTGGATGCCACCTTTGGCGCCGGCGGCTACACCCGTGCGCTGCTGGCGCGACCGGTGGCGCATGTCTATGCCATTGACCGCGACCCCAGCGCCATCGCGGCCGGCCGTGCGCTGGAGGTGGCCGCGGAGGGTCGGTTGACCCTGCTTCCGGGGCGCTTTGGAGACATGGACGCGTTGCTGGCCGAGCGCGATGTCGCGGGTGTTGACGGGGTCGCCTTCGATGTCGGCGTGTCGTCGATGCAGCTCGACCGGGCCGAGCGCGGCTTTTCCTTCCAGGCCGACGGGCCGCTGGACATGCGCATGGAGCAGGCCGGCCCCAGTGCCGCCGACGTGGTCAATACCGCCAGCGAGGCGGAGCTGGCCGACATCATCTATCACTTCGGCGATGAACCGGGCGCCCGCCGGGTGGCGCGCGCCATCGTGGCCGCCCGCGCGACCCGGCCGTTCACCCGCACGGCGGAGCTGGCCGAGGTGGTTCGCCGCGCGCTGGGTGGCCGGCAGGGGCCGAAGGACCCGGCGACCCGCACATTCCAGGCGCTGCGCATTCACGTCAACCGGGAGCTGGACCAGCTGCACGATGGCCTGCGCGCCGCCGAGCGGCTGCTGAAGCCCGGCGGCCGGCTGGCGGTGGTGAGCTTCCACAGCCTGGAGGACCGGGCGGTGAAGGCATTTTTGCGCCAGCGCAGTGGCGCCGTCGCCGGCGGCTCGCGGCACCTGCCGGAGCGGGTTGTCACCGGGCCTGCCGCCACCTTCGCCCGCGTCGCCAAGGCAGTTCGCCCCGGCGACGCCGAAACCCGCTCCAACCCTCGTGCACGTTCGGCGACGTTGCGCGTGGGAGTTCGTACTGACGCACCGGCCTGGGACGACTGACATGCGACATTTCAGAAACATCGTGATGGGATTGTCGGTAGTGGCGGCGGCGGTGGTGTGCTTCTCCGTCAGTCTGCAGGTGGGCGAGCGGCGCGAGCAGGTCAATGCGCTCAAGCGGCAGATCGCCGCCGACACCAAGGCGGTGCGCCGGATGCAGGCGGAACTCCAGATTCGCGCGCGCCCCAACCAGCTCCAGCGTCTCAATGATGCCTATTTCGGCCTGACGGCGCCGACGGCTGACCGCTATTTCACCTCGGCCGACGTCTATGTCGCGTTTGCCGCCGATCCCGCGCCACGGTCGGTCCCGCAGGTGCAGCCGGCGATCGAGCGTGCCGAAGACGACACGTCGTTCCCGCGCGCCAAACTGGTTTCGTTTGTCCAGGCCGCCGGCGCGAAGTCCGCGCCGGCGGCGGGTCAGCTGGTCGCCCTGACCTTGCCGGCGCCGGATGTCGCGCCCCGGCCGACTGCCTCGGCACCCGTCGTCCGGCCGATGCCCGCCAGCAATCGTCAGCGGCCGGCGGGCGTGCATCTCGCCAGCTACGCGGCGTCCAGCGAGGCCGCGCCGGTCCGGCGGGCCGAGGAGCCGCGCCCTGTCGCCAAGGCGCCGCCTGTCGAGACGCCGCGCCCGGTCGCGGGTGGCCTCGACATGGCGACCATCGCGTCCATTCAGCAGGCAGCCCTCAAAGAAGGCATCCAATGAGCCCAGCCGCCCTGCGATCGCTCCGTATCCAGCTGGCCGGCCATCGCCAGCAGGCCCTGGAGCGGTCGCGCCAGCGCCTGGTTATCGGCGTGCTGCTGTTCATTGCCCTCGCCATCGTGGTGGGACTGCGTCTGTTCGATCTCTCCGTGTTGCAGGCGATCCGGCGCGGCCCCGGCATCGACATTCTGGCAACGCTGAAGCCGCCTCGGGCGGACATCGTCGACCGCAACGGCGAGGTGCTGGCGACCTCGATCAAGGTGCAGTCGCTGGCGGTGCGACCGCATCTGGTGATCAATGATCGCGAGGCTCTGGTGGAGCGGATCTCCCGCGCCCTGCCCGACCTCGACCCGTCGTTCATCCGCCGGCAGGTGATGGCGTCGTCGAAGTTCCGCTATCTCAAGCGGCGCCTGACGCCAGAGGAAGTGGCGCGAATCAACGCCATCGGCGAACCTGGCCTTGAGTTCCAGGATGAAACGGAGCGCGTCTACCCCAATGGCAAGCTGGCCGCCCACGTGCTGGGCTATACCGACATCGACAACGAGGGCCGGGCCGGCATCGAGCGCTCGTTCAACGAGCGGATGCTTGATCCGGCGCGGCTGAGCAAGCCGATGCAGCTGTCGATCGACGTGCGCGTCCAGCACGCGCTGGAGTATGAACTGCAGGCGGCGATGAACAGTTTTGCCGCCATCGGGGCCGCGGGCGTGGTGATGGATGTCCGCACCGGCGAGGTGCTGGCGATGGCCTCGCTGCCGGTGTTCGATCCCAACGCGGTCAGTCGCAGCCCCAACGCCACCTGGTTCAACCGGGCGACGCTGGGCGTTTATGAGCTGGGCTCCACGTTCAAGGCCTTCACCACCGCGATCGCGCTCGACACCGGCGTTGTCACCATCGACAAGCGCTATGATGCCACAGTGCCGCTGAAGGTGGGGCGCTTCACCATCAATGACGACCATCCGAAGAAGCGCTGGCTGACCATTCCCGAGATTTTCATCTACTCGTCCAATATCGGCACCGCGCAGATGGCGGTGGACAGCGGCACCCAGACCCAGATCGACTACATGCGCAAGCTTGGCTTCCTGGAACCGGAGAAGATCGAACTCGCCGAGACCGCCCAGCCGCTCTACCCCAAGGTCTGGGGCAAGATCGCCACCATGACGGTGGGCTATGGCCACGGCATCGCCGTGACGCCGCTG
>CAUJIW010000121.1 GCA_963205175.1 Pseudomonadota bacterium | reverse complement strand
CCGGCCGAGCCGGTGAAGCCGGTCAGCCAGGCCAGGCGCTTGGCATAGTCGCCGACATATTCGCTCATATGCTCGTCGGTCAGTGGAATGACAAAGCCGGTCAGGTTCCGCGCGGCAATCTCGCGGCGCAGCCTGGACAGGCGTTCAGCGGCAGTGGACATCGATGTCGTTCCTCGGAATGCTGTGGTGAGCGGTTGCTCATGGTCAGATGACCCATGGCGCATAGGTAGACCCGAAGCGGACGCGCGCCAAGCGGGGCGCGCCCGGGCGGGACAGGGCCGGGATGACCGGCTAAGAAGAGAGGCGGGACAGGATGAGGATGGTCAGGTTGGCGTTGGTGGTTGCGTTCCTGGGCGGATGCACCCAGATGGAGGCAACCTCGTCCCGTTCGATGGAAAGCCCGACCATGGCCAACGTTACCTCGACCCTGCCGTCCCCGCCGGTCGCCGCGCGCCGGCCGCACAGCACCACCCGCCATGGCATCACCATCGAGGATCCTTATTTCTGGCTGAAGGACCAGGGTTATCCCAAGGTCGAGGACGCCGACGTGCTCGACTATCTGAAGGCCGAGAACGCCTATTTCGAGGCGGCGATGGCGCCGCACCAGCCGTTGATCGAGACGATCTTCCAGGAGCTGAAGGGGCGCATCAAGGAAGACGATGAGAGCGTGCCGGCCAAGGACGGCGACTGGCTCTACTGGTGGAAATTCGCCCCCGGCGCCCAGTATCGTGCCTGGTATCGCAAGCCGGTGGCCGGCGGGCCGGACCAGCTGATGCTTGACGAGCCGGCGCTGGCGGCGGGGCTGGAGTATTTCAAGCTCGGCGCTATCGAGGTGAGCCCGGACGGCGGGCTGCTGGCCTACGCCGCCGACACCAACGGGTCGGAGCGCTTCACCATCCGCGTGCGCGATCTCGCCAGTGGCGCCGAGCGGCCGGACGTCATTCCCGAGGCGTCGCCGGCGGTGGTGTGGAGCGCTGACGGTCAGGGCTTCTTCTACACGCTGGTGAACGAGAACTGGCGGCCCTACGTGGTGAAATATCACCGGCTGGGGGCCGACCCGGCGACCGACGCGGTAATCTACGAGGAGCCCGACAGCGGCTTCTTCGTCGGCGTCGGCATGACCCAGAGCGAGCGCTTCGTCGTCATCTCGTCGGCCGACCACGTGACCTCGGAGGTTCGCCTCATCCCCGCCGACCAGCCGCTCAGCCCGCCGCTGCTGGTGTCGCCGCGCCAGACCGGGCGGGAATACGCCGTCGAGGAGCGCGACGGCACGCTGTTCATTCGCGCCAACGACACCCACAAGAACTTCCGGGTGGCGACCGCCGCGCTGGCGGCGCCGGGGGTGTGGAGCGACCTCATCGCCGGCTCGGACCACCATTACATCACCGATATCACCGCCTTCCGCGACGTGCTGGTGGTGTCGGAGCGCATCGACGGGCTGGAGCAGATCCGCCTGCGCCGCTATGACGGCGCCGAGCACTACATCGCCTTCCCCGAGGCCAGCTACACCGCCGCGCTGGGCGACAATCGCGAGTTCGACGTCGCGACCCTGCGGCTGTCCTACCAGTCGATGGTGACGCCGGGCACGGTCTATGACTACGACATCGCCGGCCGCCAGCTGGTGGTGCGCAAGGTGCAGCAGATCCCCAGCGGCTACGACGCCAGCCAGTACGAGACGGTGCGGCTGATGGCGCCGGCGCGCGATGGCGTGCAGGTGCCGGTGTCGGTGGTCTACAAGAAAGGCTTCCGCAGGGACGGCAGTCAGCCGCTGCACCTCTACGGTTATGGCGCTTATGGGTTGGCGATCCCGCCTGGTTTCTCGACCGCGCGGCTGTCGCTGCTGGATCGCGGCTTCGCCTTCGCCATCGCCCACATCCGCGGCGGCGACGATCTTGGCTACCAGTGGTATCTCGACGGCAAGCTGGACAAGCGCTGGAATACCTTCAACGATTTCGTCGATGTGGCCCGCCATCTGGTGGCGGAGCGCTACGCCGCGCCGGGCGGCATCTCCATCTCCGGCGGCTCGGCCGGCGGCGAGCTGATGGGCGTGGTCGCCAACACCAACCCTGAACTGTGGCGGGCCGTCGTCGGCCATGTGCCGTTCGTCGACGTGCTCAACACCATGCAGGACGAGAGCCTGCCGCTCACGCCGATGGAGTGGCCGGAGTGGGGCAACCCGATCACCGACCCGGCGGCCTTCACCCTGATTCGCAGCTACTCGCCCTACGACAATGTGGCGGCCAGGGCCTATCCGCCGATGCTGATCACCGGCGGTCTCAACGATCCGCGCGTCACCTACTGGGAGCCGGCCAAATGGGCGGCGAAGCTGCGCGCCACCAAGACCGACGACAACCTGCTGCTGCTGAAAACCAACATGGGCGCCGGTCACGGCGGCAAGTCGGGCCGCTACGAGAGCCTGCGCGAGGTGGCGGAGGAATATGTCTTCGTACTCAAGGCGTTCGGCCTCGCGGACTGAGTCCGCAACTTGCGGATTCGCGGACTGAGTCCGCGGGTCAGGTGTCCGCCAGGGCGTCGATGGCGTGCGCCAGGTCGATGTCGCGCAAGGTCAGGCCGCCCGCCTCGTGGGTGGTGAGCAGGATGTCGACCCGGTTGTAGACGTTGGTCCATTCCGGGTGATGGTCACGCCGTTCGGCGGCCAGCGCGACGCGGGTCATGAAGCCGAACGCGGCCGTGAAGTCGGCGAAGCGGAAGCTGCGGATGAGCGCGTCGCGCGCCGGTTCGTGGCGCCAGCCCGGCAGGCTCGCCAGCAGCGCGGCGCGTTCCTCCGGCGTCAGCGGGGTGATGGTCGGGCGGACGCCCATCGGGTTTTCTCCCTCGGTTCGTGGTCGGGCGGTGCTTGAGTGACGTGCCACCCATGCCTATCTCCATTATCCATGACCGACGCACCGATGACAGCCCCCACCTTGCCGCCCGGCCTGCTCGATATCGAACGGCTGGCCCAGGCCGCCGTCGAGCGGCTGCCCGACCAGTTCCGCGTCTGGCTCGCCGACGTGCTGCTGCGGGTCGAGGACTTTCCCGACGAGGAGGTCATGGCGGACATGGCGCTGGAAACGCCGTTCGATATCCTCGGCCTCTATCAGGGGCGGGCGATCGACGGTCACGCACTGGCGCCCAGCGGTGCGCTGCCCGACATCATCTTCCTCTATCGCCGGCCGATGCTCGACTATTGGGCGGAAACAGGCGAGGCGCTGGAAGATATCGTCATTCATGTGCTGATTCATGAGGTTGGCCACCATTTCGGGCTCTCCGACGCCGACATGGAGCGCATCGAGGCCAGCGTGCTTGATGAGCCCGGCAACGGCTGAGCGCAGCCTGTCTGTTGCATGGGCCGAGAATCGGCTAAAAGGGCGGCATGACGGATTCGCTTTCCAAGTCGCCGCCCCGCGCGGCCCGATCATTGCTGATCGTCGCCGGGATGACGGGCCTGTGGTGCCTTGCCGTGCTCGGCATGATGGCGTTCACCCTCTAGTGTGATGCGTGGCCGCGCGGCGTCTCCGGCGGCGGTCCTCCCGACCATTGCAGCCCGGCACGGCCCCGGCCGCCGGGAGGGTGCGGCCTGATGGCCCCACCTGATTGGCTGCTGGCATTAACCATCGCCGCTCTGTTGGCGGGTCTCGCGGTGCTGTGCTGGCAGGGCGTCCGGCTATGGCGCCAGCGCCAGCGGATGCTGCAGGCCTGGCGGCACCTGCTCGACGTGGTGGCGCGGCGTCATGCCGCCATCGCCGACGTCACCGCCGCCGATCCGGCACTGCTCGGGCCGCTGCGCGGTGCTCTGGGGGAGCTGGCGGCGGCGCTGGTGACGGCGCGCGGACTCGCCGGCACCCCGGCCCAGCGCGGCCGGGCCGAGCAGGCGCTCACCGTGGCGATCGACCGTTGGCGGGCCGCGGCAAGGGCGCACCCGGACGTGGCCCTGGATGGCGAGACGGCGCGGCTGTCGAGCACGCTGGGCGGCACGGCGACAGTGCTGGAGACGGCGGCGCGGGAGTACGATCTGGCGGCGGCCCGGCTCAACCGGCTGCGGGCGGCGTGGCCGGTACGCATGATTGCCCCCATCTTGGGAGTTGGCGTGGCCGAGGCTTTTTGGTTTGATGCCGCCCCATGATGTCCGCACCGAATCTCAAAGCCCTGCTTCTCGCGTTTCTCGTTGCCGTTCTGGGTGCCATGCCGGCACCGGCGGCGCCGCTGACCCCCGTCACCTTCCGCACCGACTGGAAAGCCCAGGCCGAGCACGGCGGCTTCTATCAGGCGGTGGCGCTGGGGCTGTACGAGAAGCGCGGGTTGAAGGTGACCATCCGCGCCGGCGGACCACAGAGCGACAATTCCCGCCTGCTGGCGGCGGGGGCTGTGGATATCGCCATGCTGTCCAACAGCTTCCAGGTGCTCAACCTCGCCGCCAAGGGCGCCGACGTGAAGGCGGTGATGGCAGCGTTCCAGAAAGACCCGCAGGTGCTGATGGTCCACCCCGGCACCGGCGTGAAGTCGCTGGCGGACCTCAAGGGACGGCCGATCTACGTCGCCGATGCCGCCATCGGCTCCTACTGGCTGTGGCTGAAGGCGCGCTACCGCTTCGCCGACGCCCAGATGCGCAAGTACAACTATTCGCTGCTGCCGTGGCTGAAGGACAAGCGAGCCGCCCAGGAGGGCTACCTTACCTCCGAGCCGTTCACCGCCGCCAAGGCCGGCGTGAAGCCCGAGGTGTTCCTGCTCGCCGATGGCGGCTTCAACGGCTACGGCGCCATCGTTGCCGCCACCGGCAAGACCATTCGCGAGCGGCCCGAGGTGGTGCGCGCCTTCGTGGCCGCTACCCGCGAGGGCTGGACCAGCTACCTCACCGGTGACCCCGCACCGGCCAACCGGCTGATCAGGCGGGACAATCCGGAAATGACCGATGCGCTGATCGCCTTTTCCCGCCAGCAGATGATGGCCAACGGCATCGCACTGTCCGGCGATGCCAAGAGCATGGGCATCGGCGCCATGACCGATGCGCGCTGGGCCGGCTTCCACCGGGAGATGGCGGGCCTCGGCCTGTTCCCCAAGTCGCTCGACCCCCGGCGCGCCTACACCCTGGCCTTCCTCAAGTGAGGCGGCGCCGGTGAGCCTGCTCCGGCTGGAGGGTGTCGGCCGGCGCTTCGGCGATGGCGTGACGGCGCTGGCCGGCGTCGACCTCGACGTGCCGGCCGGCGCGTTCGTCACCCTGCTGGGCGCTTCGGGCTCGGGCAAGACCACGCTGCTGCGGCTGATCGCCGGGCTCGACCAGCCCAGCGACGGGCGGATCGTCTGGGCCGGCGACGCGGCGCCGACGCTGGGCTATGTGTTCCAGGCGCCGACCCTGCTGCCCTGGGCGACGGTGGCGGAGAACGTGGCGCTGCCGCTGACGCTGGCCGGCCGACGCGACCCGGAGGCGGTGACCGCGGCGCTGGCCGCCGTCGGGCTGGAGGGGCGTGCCGAGGCGCGGCCGCGTGAGCTGTCGGGCGGGATGCAGATGCGGGTGTCGATCGCCCGCGCGCTGGTGGCCCGGCCGACGCTGCTGCTGCTGGACGAGCCGTTCGCGGCGCTCGACGAGATCACCCGCGACCGGCTGGGCGTGCTGCTGCAGCGGTTGTGGCGCGAGCAGGGGTTGACCATCGTCTTCGTCACCCATTCGATCCCCGAGGCAGCCTATCACGCCAGCCGGGCGGTGGTGCTCGACCGGGCGCCGGGCCGGGTGGCGGCGACCTTCGACTTTGCCGCCGACCGCCCGCGCGAGCGGACCTCGCCGGGCTATTTCGCCGCCTGTGCCGATCTGGCGGCGGCGCTGGCCCGGACCATGGCGGGAGCGCATGAGGATGCTTGAGCGGCTGGCGCCCGTTGCCGTCACCGTGGCGCTGATCGCGCTGTGGGAGGGGCTGGTGCGCGCGCTGGCGGTGGACCCGTTCGTGCTGCCGGCCCCCAGCGCCATCGGCGCGGCGCTGGTGGCCAGCGCGCCGTCGCTGCTGGCGGCCCTGCTGCACACGCTCACCATCACCTGGATCGCGCTGGCGCTGGCGCTGCCGTCGGGTGTCGGCCTGGCCTTCCTGATCCACCGCTCGGCGCTGGCGGAGGCCGGCATCCTGCCGATCGCGGTGGTGTTGCAGGCGACTCCGGTGGTCGCCATCGCGCCGATCATCATCATCTGGACCGGCGTCGACCAGCCGGACCGGGCGCTGGTGGTCATCGCCTGGATCGTCGCCTTCTTCCCGGTGCTGTCGACCCTGCTGTCGGCGCTCAAGGCGATCGACCCGGCGCTGCACGACCTGTTCAGCCTCTATGGCGCCAGCGGCCGGGCGCGCTTCGTGCGGCTGGAGCTGCCGGCCAGCCTGCCGGCGCTGGTGTCGGCGCTGAAGGTGGCCAGCGGGCTGGCGCTGATTGGCGCGGTGGTGGGGGAATATGCCGCCGGCTCCGGCGCCGCGCAGGGGTTGGCCTGGCGGCTGATCGAGGCCGGCAACCGGCTGGAAATCCCCACCATGTTCGCCTGCCTGGCGCTGCTGTCGGCGCTCGGGCTGGCGCAGTACGCGCTGCTGGGCGGGCTGGAGCGCTGGGTGCTGACCCGGCGCGGACTGGCCGCTAGCCGGCGCCCGGCGGGAAGGTAGTCAAAAACCTATTGACATCAGCAAACCGTTCAGGTTATTTCCTGCTTCGTAATGAGGAGGAAATGGCGATGGCGATGACGTTCGAACGACTGGTGGATGACCTGCTGGCGCGGGAAGGCGGCTTCGTCGATCACCCGGACGACCGCGGCGGCCCGACCTGCTTCGGCATCACCGAGGCCGTCGCCCGCGCCCATGGCTATCAGGGGCCGATGCACGACCTGCCGCGCGCCACCGCCATCGCCATCTACCGCGAGGACTACTGGCGCCGGCCGGCGCTCGACGCGCTGGCACTGGTATCGCCGGCGCTGGCGGCGGCACTGTTCGATGCCGGCGTCAACATGGGCACGGTGGCGGCGGTGCGGCTGCTGCAACGGGCGCTGAACGCCCTCAACCGCCAGCAGCGCGACTACCCCGACGTGCTGCTCGACGGCGTGATCGGCCGGCGCACGCTGGAGGCGGTAGGCACCTTCCTGCGCCGCCGGGGCGCGGCGGGCGAGGCGGTGCTGCTCAAGGCGCTGACCTGCCTGCGGGGCGCCCGTTACATCGAGCTGGCCGAGGCGCGCGCCGCCAACGAGAGCTTTCTGTACGGCTGGCTGGATGCCCGGGTGGCATCGGCCGGCGTGTCGGCCTGAGCGGGGGGAGGGACGTCATGGCGCTGCTCGATGCCCTGCTGGGCCCGCTGACGACGGTGATCGACAAGCTGATTCCCGATCCGCGCGCCAGGGCGGAGGCCAGGCTCAAGCTGCTGGAGCTGCAACAGGCCGGCGAGCTCGACCTGCTGCGCACCCAGCTGTCGGCGATCGTCGCCGAGGCACAGTCGGCCGACCCGTGGACCAGCCGGGCCCGCCCGAGCTTCCTCTATGTCATGTACGCGCTGCTGCTGTTGTCGGTGCCGATGGGGCTGGTGGCGGCCTGGGACGACACGGTGGCGCAGCGGATCATCGCCGGCATGACCGGTTACCTCCACGCCATCCCCGAGCCGCTCTACGTGCTGTTCGGCACCGGCTACCTCGGCTACACCGCCGCCCGCCAGTGGGGCAAGACGCGCGGCACCGACCTGTAGCGGCGCCGCGGAAGGGCCGGCCGCGCGATCACCGGCCGACCCTTCTGGCTGGATGCCGTGTCTGCCGGCCTGGCCGCCGTCCGACCGGCCTCAGGCCACGGACGATCGCCGCCGCCGCGCCAGCGGCAGCATCAGGCAGCCGGTGGCAAGCAGGGCCAAGGCCGCCGGTTCCGGCACCGGCGGCACCGGGTGTTTGCCGGCAAAGATGGTCGGCTGGGGATCGTCGATGAAGCTGAACCACCAGTAGATGTTGCCGCCGGAGAAGCTGCCGAGGGTCTCGAAGTCGATCGACCAGTTGCCGCCGGCCGGAATCGTCAGCGTGTCGAACAGCGGCAGCTGGGTCGTCCAGTCGATGTCATGCAGGAAGTCGGTGTATTCCGTCATCGATGCCAGCAGGCGCAGGCCGATGATGGTGAGTTCCTTGTCGCCGGTGTTGTAGAGCGTGAAGGCGTGCGTGTGGTTGCCCGTGCCGCCGTCACCTTCCTGGCCGCCGCCAGGATTGCCGCCGCCACCACCACCACCGGCCTTGGGGCCGCCGACATCGACGCCGGGATTGCCGCCGCCGCCGCCGGCAAGCGGTACGCCATCCTTGGTCCAGTACCACGGGCCCAGGAACAGCTGGTTCTTCTTGGTCAGCCACAAGGTGATGTCGACCTGCAAGGTGCCCAGGGTCGGCACGGTGCCGCCGGAGAAGTCGACCGAGGCCTGGTGGTTCTGGCCATCGTTGGCGGGGTTGGTGGTGCGGTCACCCAGCGCCACGTTGGCCGTTCCCATGGCGCTGGAGCTGACGGTGGCGCCATTGACGCCGACACCGGGGTCGGTCTGGAAGACCTCGATATGGAAGTCGTTGGCGTCCTGGCCGGTGGTGTTGGTGAATACCATCGAACCCTTGACGCCGGTTCCCGTCGGGCTGCCCACGGTGGTGGGCGAGGCCTGGGAGAGACTGGCGGCGAAACTGAGTGCGACAATGACGCAACTGGTTACTGCGAGGCGGGTCTTGCGCATGTCATGTCCCCTTCCATGCAGTTCGGCTTCTTGATTAATACGCTGGCGCGATGACGTCCTTGAGACACATCAACGCCGGTCTGCCGCGACGACAGGCAGTGGCGGGGACGCCAATGCGACAGATGGGTTGCGGTGGCCGGATCGCACGCTATAACCGCCGGTGATCGGATATTCAGTGAGGATGGGCTGTCATGGCTGAGTTCGCGTTGCCGGCAAACTCCAAGGTAGGCAAGGGCCGTGTGTTCAAGGCACCGGCTGGCGCCAAGCAGGTGCGCACGTTCCAGATCTACCGCTGGAACCCGGATGATGGCGCCAATCCGCGCATGGACAGCTACGAGGTCGACCTCGCCGAATGCGGGCCGATGGTGCTGGACGCGCTGATCAAGATCAAGAACGAGATCGACCCCACGGTCACCTTCCGCCGCTCCTGCCGCGAGGGTGTGTGCGGATCGTGCTCGATGAACATCAACGGCCAGAACGGGCTGGCCTGCACCACCGCCATTGCCGACTGCAAGGGCGACGTGAAGATCACGCCGCTGCCGCACATGGAAGTGATCAAGGACCTGGTGCCGGACTTCAAGCACTTCTACGCCCAGTACGCCTCGATCAAGCCCTGGCTGCAGACCACGACGCCGTCGCCCTCGGGCGCCGAGCGGTTGCAGTCGAAGGAAGAGCGGGTCAAGCTCGATGGCCTCTACGAGTGCATTCTGTGCGCCTGCTGCTCGACCAGCTGCCCGAGCTACTGGTGGAACGGCGAGAAGTATCTCGGCCCGGCGATCCTGCTGCAGGCCTATCGCTGGCTGGCCGACAGCCGCGACGAGATGACCGGCGAGCGTCTTGATGACCTTGAGGATCCGTTCCGGCTCTATCGCTGCCACACCATCATGAACTGCGCCAACGCCTGCCCCAAGGGGCTGAACCCGGCCAAGGCGATCGCCGAGATCAAGAAGATGATGCTGGAACGCGCCGCCTGATCCAGGCGTCCCCGGCTGAACGACACCAAAGGCCCTCCGGCAACCGCCGGAGGGCCTTTTGTCTGGCGGGGTAAGGAAACGATTACCGGGCTGGCGCGGGTGCCCATTCAAGATCGATCTCGACATCGTCGGTGTCGTCGCCGGTGACATCGAGGATGACGCGATTGCGGCCGCCGTTCTTGGCCTCGTAGAGCGCACGGTCAGCGCGGGCCAGCACCTTCTCCAGCGTGTCGCCGGCGGTAACGACGGCGACGCCGGCCGACAGCGTGGTATGCACCCGCGCGTCGCCGGCTTTCAGCACCACCTCCGCCGCCAGGCCCCGGATGCGTTCCGCCACCTGATAGGCCTCGCGCCGGTTGGCGGTCGGCAACATGGCGCAGAACTCCTCGCCACCCATGCGGCCGACGATGTCGCCGCCGCGCACCGCCCGTTGCAGCACCTCGGCGAAACAGCGCAGCAGTTCGTCGCCGACATGGTGGCCGAAGCGGTCGTTGACCAGCTTGAAGAAGTCGAGGTCCATCAGCAGCACGGCAACCGGTCGCCGCGTCCGCGTGGCATCGGCGATCAGGCCGCGTGCCTTGTCGTTGAAGGCGCGGCGGTTGAGCAGGCCGGTCAGCTCGTCAATGGTGGCGAGATGGGTGAGCCGGCGTTGCAGCTTCTCGGCCACCAGCAGCACGAAACTGGTGTTGACCACGAACACGTCCATCAGCATCAGCATCAGCGCGAAGGCGATGAACGGCGAGTGCGGGTCGAGATACTGGGTGTCGGGTTTGTAGACCAGAGCGCCGGCAATCCGCGTCAGGAACAGCACCACATGCTGGCCGAAGCCGAATAGCAGGAACCGGATGGCGATCTGCACGTCGGTGCGGCGGGCCCGTGCGATGATGTAGACGGCATAGCCGGTGGTCAGCAGCGTGAACAGCGAGACATTGACGATGCGTGCCCACAGCAGCGGTTCGACATAGAGCCAGTAGAGTTCACCGAGCATGACAGCCACCAGCAGCGGCACAAACACCCGCGGGCGCGCCGGCTTGCCGAAATACTGGCAGATGCCGATGACGTAGAGGCCGGTGCCGGTGACGCTGGCAAGGTTGGCCACGATGATGGTCAGCCAGTCCGGCCCCTTGCCCTGCCATCCGAACAGCAATCCGGCGGTTGCCAGCAGGATGTTGGCCCACATCCAGGTCGTGAGCGTGGTTTCTTCGGGATGGACGCGGCGCATGGCGCCCATCACCACCGCCGCGAACATCAGCGCGCCGATGATGGCGATGTGCAAGGTTGAGACGTCGAGTCCCATGCGTCCGCAACAGCCTTCTAACTTATTGTTTTTGTTGGTGGGATATCAGGAGTCCGGCGCAGGCGCTGGTCATGGTGTCCCTCTCGGGATCAGATTTGGCCGACAAATGCTAATATTCTGTTGACCAAATCTCCGGCGGCGATCGTTTGCGTGCCTTGCGAGGGCGTTGAGTGCAACTCAAAGGCTATTCCCTTGGCGGGCGCGAGAGGCTAGAGGCTGAGCCATGGCGATTGTCAAAGTCGAGAGCGGCCCCTGGGCCGGATGGATGCACTGGACGCGCGAACCGGAAGGCCGGTTCGTCGAACAGGCGCTGGGTGTCATGTATTTCCGCGACGAGCCGGACGGCCGGGTGCGCTGCCGGATCGAGACCGGCAAGCAGCACACCAACCTCGGCGACGACCTGCATGGCGCCTTCATCATGGCGGTGGCCGACATGGTCTATTTCGCCCTCGGCTGGCGCTCGCTGGAGGCGGTGCCGGCAGTGACACTGACCGCCAATTTCGAGTTCATCTCCCCCGGCCGGCCCGGCCAGGTGCTGGAGGCGGTCGGCGAGGTGCTGCGCGAAACCCGTCGCCTGCTGTTCGTGCGCGCGGTGCTGCAGCAGGACGGGCGCATCGTCGCCAATACCTCCGCCACCTTGCGCAAGATTCCCGCCGCCGCCGGCAAGGATTCCGACTGATCGTGCAACACGGCGCTTTGCAGCAGGCGCCCCGACCCTGTAAGGGGCGGTGCTGATGACCGTGTTGAGTGCCTATAACGACCTCGTTGCCCATGGCGAACTGAAGGCCGACCCCGAGCAGCAGGAAGCCGCCCGGCGGCTCAGCCGTCTGGCGGCGGAACTGGCGGCCTGGGAGCAGAAACCCGCCAGCGGCGGCTGGCTCGGCCGGCTGTTCGGCCGCGAGACCGCCGCGCCGGTGCCGCGCGGCGTCTATGTGTGGGGCGCGGTCGGGCGCGGCAAGTCGATGATCATGGACCTGTTCTTCGCCAACGCGCCGGTGGCGGCGAAGCGGCGGGTGCACTTCCATGAGTTCATGCTGGAGGTGCACGAGGCGATCCACCGCTTCCGCCAGACGGGCGAGGCGGAACGGCGCCAGCGCTACGGCCGGGCGGTGGGTGACGATCCGATGCCGCCGGTGGCCGGCGACATCGCCGCCGCGGCCCGCCTGCTGTGCTTCGACGAGATGCAGGTCACCGACGTCGCCGACGCCATGATCCTCGGCCGGCTGTTCACCGAGCTGTTCGCCCGTGGCGTGGTGGTGGTCACCACCTCCAACCGGCCGCCGCGCGATCTCTACAAGGACGGCCTCAACCGTCAGCTGTTCCTGCCGTTCATCGATCTGCTCACCGCGACGCTGGACGTGATGACCCTGAACGGCCCCACCGACTACCGGCTGGAGCGGCTTGGCGGCATGCCGGTCTATTATGTGCCCAACGGCCCGGAGGCGACCGCCCGGCTGTCGGAAGCGTTCTTCCGCCTGACCGACTATCCGGTCGAGGACCGGGCGCATGTGCCCACCGAGACGCTGGATGTCCACGGCCGGTCGCTGTTCGTGCCCAAGTCGCTCAAGGGTGTGGCGGTGTTCTCGTTCAAGCGGCTGTGCGCCAATCCGCTGGGGGCGGCCGACTATATCGCCATCGCCCAGCATTACCACACCGTCATCATTGTCGGCATTCCCCGGCTGGGACCGGAAAAGCGCAACGAAGCCAAGAGGTTCGTCACGCTTGTCGACGCCTTGTACGAGTATAAGGTGAAGCTGCTGGCCGCCGCCGACGCGGCGCCGCAGGATCTCTACCCCGCCGGCGATGGCGCCTTCGAGTTCGAGCGCACCGTGTCGCGGCTGATGGAGATGCAATCGGCCGATTATCTGGCGCGCGGCCACGGCCTGGAGGCCTGAGCGGCGTCCCGCGGGCGGCGCGGCCTGAGCGCCTGGCCGCGGCTGCCCGCCGTTCCCCTTTGTCTCCATCTGGTGGACGGTTTGTTCTCCCAACCGATTGCTGCAAGTGCGTTTAGATAATGTACACGCCTGTCCATCATTGATACTGGACAGGTCAGTCCAGTAACGGGTCCGTCGTCGCGGACCGGGGCGTGTCGGGCGTTGGAGAGACGGGATGAAACAGAGGGTCAGGCGGTGGGCGTTGACGGCGCTGGTGGCGGCGGTCGCCATCTGGGGCGTGATCGAGGCGGTGCAGTGGTTCTCTGTCGGGCGCTACCTGGAATCGACCGACAACGCCTATGTCGAGGCGGAGATTGCCTACATCGCCCCCAAGGTCGAGGGCTATGTGCGGGCGGTGCCGGTACGCGACAACCAGCCGGTCCGGCGTGGCGATGTGCTGCTGGAGATCGAGGATATCGACTACCGCACCAAGGCGACCGAGGCGGAGGCCGTGGTCGCCCAGCGCGATGCCATGGCCCAGGCCCTGGGGGCCTCGATCGAGGGGCAGAAGGAAAGCATCCGTGAAGCGGCGGCGGCGCTCGCCTCGGCGCGGGCCGAGCTGGAGGCGGCGGCGAAGGATCGTGATCGCTATGCGGACCTGGTGAAATCCAGGTGGGTATCGGCGCAGAAATTCGAGCAGGCCAAGTCGAGCGCCGAGCAGGCACGCGCCAAGGTGGCCGAGAAGGAGGCGGCGCTGGCCGCCGCCCGGCGCCAGCTCGACGCGCTGCTGGCGCAGCGGGACGCTGTGATCGCCTCCCGTCGCCAGTCGGCGGCGCAGATGGCCCAGAGCAAGGTCGATCTCGGCAACACCGTCGTGCGCGCGCCCGGCGATGGCGTGGTCGGCAACCGCACGGCGCGGGTCGGCCAGTATGTCAAGCCGGGCTCGGTGGTGATGGCGCTGGTGCCGCTGTCGGGGGTCTATGTCGTCGCCAACTACAAGGAAACCCAGGTCGAGCGGATGAAGGTGGGCCAGCCGGTGACGCTGGCGGTCGACTCCTTCCCCGGTGTCGAGGTGCATGGCCACATCGACAGCCTGGCGCCGGCCAGCGGCTCGCGCTTCTCGCTGCTGCCGCCGGAGAACGCCACCGGCAACTTCACCAAGATCGTCCAGCGACTGCCGGTCAAGGTGGTGCTCGACCAGCCGCTGCCCAAGGGGGTCCGCCTGGTGCCGGGCATGTCGGTGGAAGCGACCGTCGACACCCGCGGCTCCGCCCATGGCTGAGGCGGCGGCCCCGCCGGCGGGTGTCAGCGCGCCTTCGGTCAAGGAACTGAAGCTCGACGCGCGCGGCCTGCCGGAACCCGGCGTCCTGCTGGGCTATTTCATGATGGTGTTCGGCATGTTCATGGCGGTGCTGGACATCCAGATCGTCGCCGCGTCGATCAACCAGATCCAGGCCGGGCTGGGCGCCAGTCCGGAGGAAGCCAGCTGGGTGCAGACGTCCTATCTGGTCGCCGAAGTGGTGATGATTCCGCTGTCGGGCTTCCTGTCCCGCGCGCTGTCCACCCGCTGGCTGTTCGTGCTGTCGTCAGCCGGCTTCACGCTGGCCAGCGTCCTGTGCGCCACCGCGACGACGCTGGAGGAAATGGTTGTCTATCGCGCCTTGCAGGGCTTCATCGGCGGGGCGATGATCCCCATCGCCTTCGGCACCACCCTGCACCTGTTCGGACGCAACCGCCAGGGCGGCATGATGGTGTTCGTGTCGATGGTCGTGACGCTGGCGCCGACCATCGGCCCGACGCTGGGCGGCTGGATCAGTGACACATTGAGCTGGCACTGGCTGTTCCTGGTCAATGTCATTCCCGGCATTCTCATCAGCATCGGTGTGTGGGCGCTGGTGGATGTCGACGAGCCGGACCTGTCGTTGCTCAGGCGCCTCGACGTCATCGGCCTGGTGGCGATGGCGGCGTTCCTCGCCAGCCTTGAGTATGTGCTGGAGGAGGGCGCCCGCGACCAGTGGTTCGAGGATGATCTGATCGCCGGTCTGTCGCTGCTGTCGGCGATTGCCGGCCTGATATTCTTTTATCGCGCCTTCACCGCGCGCGAGCCGATCGTCAACCTGCGCGCCTTCGCCGATGGCAATTTCGTCGCCGGCACCCTGATTGGCGCGATGATGGGCGTCGGCCTTTACGGGCTGGTCTATCTCTATCCGCTGTATCTGTCGCGCATCGCCGGTCTGTCGTCGGAGCAGATCGGCACCGTGCTGTCGGTGAGCGGGCTGGCGATGGTGCTGGCGGCGCCGCTGGCCAATCTCATCCGGGCGCACGTTGACGTGCGCGTGCTGGCCTGCATGGGCATGTCGATGATGGCGCTGTCGGCCTATCTCGGTGTCGGCATGACCGCCGAATGGCGCTTTAACGAGCTGTTCCTGCCCCAGGTGCTGCGCGGCGCCGGGCTGATGTTCTGCATGTCGTCGATCTCCATCGTCGCTTTCGCCACCTTGCCGATGAACCTTGTCAAGGATGCCTCGGGCCTGTTCACGCTGTGCCGCAACCTTGGCGGCGCCATGGGTCTGGCGATGATCAACACCATCCTGCAATGGCGCACCAGCCTGCACTGGTCACGCATGGTCGAGGCCGTCAATGCCGGCCGGGTGGAGACGGAAACCTGGCTGGCGCAGGCGCAGGCGCGGCTGGCCGAACTGGGCGTGCCCGACGCCACCGCCACGGCGAACCGGCAGCTGGGCGATCTGGTGATGCGCGAGGCGCTGGTGATGAGCTACGCCGACTGCCTGTGGGTGATGATGGTGATTTTCAGCATAGGCGCGATCATGCCGCTGCTGATGCGCAAGGCGGGCTCCGCCTCTCCGGTGGGAGATGCCCATTGACCCAGAAAGCGCGCAACGGACCCGGCCGTCCCGTTGACCTCGCCAAGCGCGAGGCGATTCTCGTCGCCGCCCGCCGGCTGATGCTGCAATATGGCGCCGGGGTGACACTGGACGCCGTGGCGCAGGAAGCCGGCGTATCGCGTCAGACCATCTACAACGCCTGGCCGAACAAGGAGCAGCTGCTGGCCGCGGTGATGAACAGGGCGGTTGACGAGATCATGCGGCCGCTGGCCGAGGCCAGTGCCGCCGACAGCGTGGAACTGACGCTGACCAGGGTGGCGGAGAAATATTTCCAGACCATCATCACCGCCGATGGCCTGAAGCTGCTGCGCCTGATGCTGACCGGCCGCAGCGGCGAGGCCAGCAGTTTCTACGCCAACGGCCCCGGCCGCAGCCAGGTGCGGCTGGCCGACTATCTCGCCATGCAGGCGGCACGCGGCCTGCTCGCCATCCACGATCCCGGCATGGCCGCCGAACATTTCTTCGGGATGCTGAAGGGCAACCATCATCTGCGGTCGCTGATCAGCGGTCAGGCCGAACTGGATGCGGCAGGGCAACAACGGTGGATCACGGCCACGGTGGCGGCCTTCCTGCGCGCCTATGATCCGGGCGCGGCCAGCGCGCCCGATCAGGCCACGGCACCCTGACGCGACGAATGGGTGAACCTCCGGCCCGAATCGGCTAAGAGCGGTTCCGGAAGAGGAATGTGCGGCGTGGGCGCCATCACCACCGAACAGGCTTACCGGAACTACGTCCAGCGCGCGGCGACAGCCGAACGGCGGGGCCAGGTGGGCGAGGCCATTCAGGCGCTGGAGGTGGCGGTCGCGCTGGATGCCGACCGCCCCGAGGCCTGGCGCCGGCTGTCGCGCCTGCTCGCCCGCGACCCCCACCGTCACGATGAGGCGGAGGCGGCCCGCCGCCATGCCGAGCACCTCGACGCGGATACGGCGGCGGATTCGCTGTTCGTCGCCGCCGACACCGCGATTACGGGTATGCCACCCCAGGCGGGCGGTGCGACGCTCCTGGCCTACGAGCAGGCGGACGCCACCCGGCTGGAGCAGTCGGGTCGCCATGCCGAGGCGGTCGCGGTGTGGCGCCACATCACCGAAAGCCATCCCGATGACGCGGCCGCCTGGACTCATCTGGGCCGGGTACTGGCCGATCATCTGGAGGATCACGCGGCGGCGGAACAGGCGTTGCGGCGAGCGGTGGCGCTTGACGATCATGATGAAGTGGCGCTGGCCTATCTTGGCCGGGTGCTGCTGGATCAGGACGGCGATCTCGACGAGGCGCTGACGTGGCTCGATCGGGCGCTGGCGCTCGATCACGATTACGCGGCGGCCTGGGCGTGGAAGGCGCGCCTGCTGCATGTACGCGGCGAGCGGCTCGACGAGGCGGAGGCGGCCTACCGACGGGCAGTGACACTGTCACCGGAATATCCATGGGCATGGAGCCAGCTTGGCCAGCTCTACCATGACCTGCTGGCTCGCCCGGCCGACGCCGAGGACGCCTACCGCCGCGCGGTCGCCCAGAACCCTGATTATGCCTGGGCCTGGGGCCAGCTCGGCCAGCTGCTCGGCGATGAGCTGGACCGTCCGCGCGAAGCGGAGGCGGCGCTGCGCCGCGCGCTGGAGATCGACGCCGAGGATCCGTGGGACTGGGCGCAGCTGGGCGATCTGCTGGCCCGGCAGGAGGGTCGGGCGGCCGAGGCCGAGGCCGCCTTCCGCAGGTCGCTTGCCATTGATCCGGCGTACGCCTGGGCCCATGCGCATCTGGCCCGCCTGCTCTCGGATGATCCCGACAGGCTGGACGAGGCGGAAGCCGCGTACATGGCGGCGCTGGCCAGCCAGCCCGATTATGTCTGGGTGCAGGGCCAGCTGGCGCAACTGCGGCACCTGCAGCTCAACAGAATCCCCGAGGCCGAGGCCGGCTATCGTCTGGTGCTGGAGGCGGAGCCGGAGAATGCGTGGGCGTGGGCGCAACTTGGCCACCTGCTGCTGTTCCTGCTCGGGCGGGTCGAGGACGCGATCATCGCCTTCGAGACCGCGGTCGGGCTTGATCCGGAGTATGAGTGGGCGTGGGCCAATCTCGGGCAGGCGCTGCACGAATATCGTCAGGACACCGTGGCGGCCGAACAAGCCTATCGTCGGGCCCTGGCGCTGTCGACCGACCAGCCCTGGAACTGGGCGCAGCTCGGCGCGCTGCTGTCGTTGCAGGGCGGCCCGGCGCAGGTGGTGGAGGCCGAGGCGTGCCTGCGCGAGGCGGTGCGTCTCGACCCCGGGCATCGCTGGGCGTGGAGCGAACTGGGACGGCTGCTGAGCGGGGTCGAGGGTCGTGCAGGGGACGCCGAGACCGCGTTTCGTCAGGCGCTGGCGCTGGAGCCGTCGCACGCCTGGAGCCGGGCGCATCTCGGCATCCTGCTGGGGCGCGAGCCGGCCCGGCGGGAAGAGGCCGAGGCGGTCTTGCGCGAGGCGATGGCGCTTGATCCCGATGCCGGGTGGATGTGGCGGGAACTGGCGACGCTGTGCCTGCATGACGTCACCCGCGCCGACGAGGCGGTCAGTGCCCTGCGCCAGGCGCTCGCCATCGACCCCGATGACCATGCGATCTGGCATCAGCTGGGCGAAGTCCTCGAACAGCGGCTGGACGACCCGCAAGGCGCGCTGGCGGCCTATGAACAGGCGCAGGCGCTCGACCCTGGCTGCCCGACCATCGCCGGGGACATCGGACGGGTTCGGGCGCGACGCGGGCTGGGGCGGCTGTTGCCGCGGTTCCGCCGCCGGCGTGACTGACCGGCGCCGCCCCCTCAGGGGACGAACGCCCAGTACAGGCCGCCGAACAGCATCAGACTGATCGCCGTCAGCCGCAGGCTGGTGGCCTTGCGCAGGCGCAGGGCGAAGAACAGCGCGTAACCGACCATCGACAGGATCAGGATGAGGATGGCGATAACGTCGATCAGCCGCTTCCAGACGCCGCCGGTGTTCTTGCCCTTGTGCAAGTCATGCAGCACGGTGACGACGGTGGCGCGCTGACGGCTGATTTCCGCCTCGCCGGTGGCGAGATCGATGAACACATCGGTGCTGCCGCTGGCGCCCTCGAAACGCAGCATGGCGTCCGTGTCGATCACCTCGCCACTCCTGTAGGCGCCGCGCACGGCGGTGGCATCGCTGACTGCGGCGGCCAGCGCCGTAGCGGGGTCTGTCGCCGCCAGCGCCCGTGTCAGCGTCGCGGCGTCCAGTGTCAGCGTGGATTCCCGCGCCGCCGGCTTGTCGCCTTGCAACCAGTCGGGATGGTTGAGCAGCAGGCCGGTGGCGGCAAAGAAGATCAGCGCGATGAAGGCGAAGGCCGACAGATAGCCGTGCCAGACCCGGCATTCATGGTAGAACTGGTTCTTCAGCTGGTTCACGGCCTTGCGTCGCGCGGCCTCGTCGGTCGCGCGGCGGACGGCCAGCAGAGCGCGGATCATTTGCGTTTGCCGTAATTGAGCTGCACCCGGCCGATCTCGTCGCGTGGCGGCAGTGCCTGGGCACCGACGGCCTTGCCGAGGTCGAGCGGCGCGCTTTGATAGGCATGACCGCCATGTTCCCGCGCGGCCTCGATATGCACGGTGTAACGTCCCTGGGGCACCGGCTTGCCGGCGTCGTCCCTGCCGTCCCAGACCACGGAATAACGTCCTGACGCCCGACTCGGCTTGGCGACCGTCGCCACGATCTCGGGCGTCTTGCGGCCGAAACGGCGCCACCAGACGTAATTTTCCTCGATCCATCGCGGGCTGTCGCCGAGCAGCATCAGGGTGCGGACCAGCTGCCGGTTCTCGTCGGTGATCCACACCGCCATGTAGGGCGCCCGGTAGGGATTGGCGGCGATGGCCGGAATTTCATAGTCGATGGTGACGGCGAAGCCGGCCGGCCATGGCGCGCCGGCGATAATGTCGGCGTCGTTCGCGGTCACCGGCGTGGCCTGGGCGTAGTGCGCCCAGTTGGCCGAGGTGACGCGGCGGCCGTCGCTGTCGACGAACAGCGCGGCGATGGTGTCGAGCGAGTCGGCGTAGGCCAGCGCGTCGGCCGGGGTCATGGTCGAGAAAATGGTGGCGAGCGCGTCCGCTTCCGTCGCGGTCGGCGCGATCACGGTGGCGCTGACCAGCGTTTCCACCGGCCAGCCGGTGCGGGGATCGAGCGTGTGGGCGTAGGCCGCGCCGGCCACCACGACGTCGCGGGCCAGCCGGCCGGAGGTGGCGATGGCGCGATCGGCGAGCGCGACGGTTGCCATTGGCGCGGCGTTGTCGGCGGGGCAGGCGGGGTCGGCGACGCCGACCCGCCACGGCATGCCGCCCGGCCCCTGGCCCCAGCAGCGGATGTCACCGCCGATGTCGATCATCAGGCCGGCCAGCGTCGGCGCGGCGCGGCGGGCGGCGGCGAGCGCCGAGTCGATGATGTGGCCCTTGGCCAGCGCGTCGACGTCGAAACGCACCTCGGCGGGCCGTATGATCAGCCCGGTGGCGGAATCGAGCAGCGGCGCTGCGTCATCCAGCGCGGCCGCGCGGGCGGCGAGGTCGGCGCGATCCGGCAGCACGCCGGTGACGGCGGCGGCGCGCCAGTCGGCGATCAGCCCGCCCACACGGGCGCTGAACCGGCCGTCACTGTCCCAGTGCCAGCGTTCGCAGGCGGCGATGACGGCGAACAGGTCGGCGGACGCGCAGTGGCTGGCGCTGGCGTTGAGGCGGGCCAGTTCGCTGTCGCCCCGCCAGCCGCTCAGCACGGCATCAAGGCGGGCGATGTCGGCGAGGATCGCGGCCATGGCGATGCGGGCGGTCGCCTGATCGTCGCTGAGCGCCACCACGTCGAGCGAAGTGCCCAGCACATGGTCGGCATGGAAGCCGAACGGGCGGGCCTGTGTGGCCGGCGCGGCCACGGCGGCCATCGCCACGGCCGCCGCGCCGAGCAGCAGGCGAGGCAGGGAGGGGGCAGTGAACGGACGCATGACGACTCTCACAAGGCGGATTTCACAGCGGTCGATGTGGGCCCGTCCGGGCGAGCCGGCGGCGCAGGACGGGCCCACACCGGACTCGACGGACCGAATGGCGGTGACCATATCGACGGCCCGCCTCTGTTGCAACTAATAATGTGTATTAATAGCAGGATGAGGGCGGGTCGCTCAGGCCAGGGTGGAGGTGATGACACGCGGCACCGGCGCCGATTTTACCGCCGGTTGGGGCTCAGTCGCCGCGATACAGCTCGCACAGCAGATCGATGATCCGGGTGATCGACGGATTGGCAAGGCGGTAGAAGATCGTCTGGCCGGCGCGGCGGGTGGTGACGATGCCCTCGGCGCGGAGCTTGGCCAGATGCTGGGACAGCGCCGACTGGTTGAGGCCGACATAGTCGGCGAGATCGCCCACCGACATCTCGCCCTCGCTCAGCCGGCACAGCACGATCAGCCGCTGTTCGTTGGCCAGCAGCTTGAGGTGCTGCGCCGCGAGCGCGGCGCTGGCTTCGAGATCAGCCTTGGTGGCGGTGTGTTTCAAACGACTCTCATCCGCATCTATCGCGATACTGTCGCTGTCTATACGCGTTTCGGCCGACGTCAAGCTGTCAGCATGGCAAACCTCACGCCGGCGCGCTGTCGGGTTCATCTTTCTGTTCATCATGCCGTTCGTCGTCCCGCAACACGATGTAGATGGCCGGAATGACCAGCACGGTGAGCAGCGTCGAGGACACCAGGCCGAACAGCAGCGAAATCGCCAGACCCTGGAAAATCGGGTCGAACAGAATCACCGCCGCGCCAATCATGGCCGCCAGCGCCGTGAGCAGGATCGGCTTGAAACGGATCGCGCCGGCCTCCAGCAGCACCTCGCGCAGCGGCCGGTCCGGCGCGCGGCCGTGGCGGATGAAATCCACCAGCAGGATCGAGTTGCGCACGATGATGCCGGCCAGCGCGATGAAGCCGATCATCGAGGTGGCGGAGAATGGCGCGCCGAACAGCGCGTGTCCCAGCACGATGCCGATCAGCGTCAGCGGGATGGGCGTGAGAATGACCAGCGGCAGCTTGAAACTGCCGAACTGGGCGACCACCAGGATGTAGATGCCAAGAATGGCGACCGCGAACGCCGCACCCATGTCGCGGAAGGTGACGTAAGTGATCTCCCATTCGCCGTCCCACAGCAGGGTGGGACGCGACGCGTCCGCCGGCTGGCCATGAAAGGCGATTTCGGGCTTCGGCAGGTTTTTCCAGTCGTGCTCTTCGATGGCGTCGTTCACGGCGAACATGCCGTAGATCGGGGCTTCGTAGGCACCGGCAAGCTCCGCCTGCACCATTTCGGCATAATGGCCGTTGCGACGGAAAATCGTGTGGGAGCCCGGCTCGCGGCTGACGCTCACCACCTCGCCCAGCTCGACCAGACGCGGGCCGGCGGCGGTCTGGGTGACGGCGACCGGTGTCGTCGCCAGCCGTTCGCTCCACGCGCGATCCGATTGCGGCAGGCGGATGGCGATTTCCACCGGGTCACGGCCCTCGCCGCGATGGGAATAGCCGACCACGTTGCCACCCAGCACGGCGCCGATGGAGTCGAACACCTGCGACTCGTCCAGCCCGAAATATTCCAGCTTGTCGCGCTCGGCGGTCAGCCGCAGCCGCGGGCGGGGCTGGCCGTGGCTGTCGTCGACGTCGACGATATAGGGGATCTTGCCGAAAATCTCGCGCACCTCGCCGGCCACCGCGCGCCGGGTGTCGGCATCGGGGCCGTAGATTTCGGCGAGCAGGGTTGCGAGCACCGGCGGTCCCGGCGGCACTTCCACCACTTTCAGCGACGCACCGGCCTCCAGCGGCAACGACTTCAGCCGCTCCCGGATGTCGAGCGCGATGTCGTGGCTGTTGCGCGAGCGGTCGCCCTTGGGGGAGAGCGTCACCATCAGGTCGCCGAGTTCCGGCGCGGCCCGCATGTAGTAATGACGCACCAGGCCGTTGAAGTTGAAGGGCGCGGCGGTGCCCGAATAGACGTCGATCGACAGCACCTCCGGCACCGCCTTGATGCGCTCGGCCGCCGCCACCAGCGTCCGCTCGGTGGCCTCCAGGCTGGCGCCTTCCGGCAGGTCCAGCACCACCTGCAGTTCCGACTTGTTGTCGAACGGCAGCAGCTTCACCGTCACCGTCTTGGTGGCGAACAGGGTGCAGGCGAGCACGGTGGCGATGCCGACACCGGCGAGAAAACGCCCGGCGCTGCGACGGGTGCGGATCACCGGCTCGGCGACGCGGCGATAGAGCGCGCCGAGCTTGCCGCCGCTGTGGTCGTCGTGGTGGGCGTCGGCGTCGAGGAAGCGCCGCGCCATGCGCACCATCAGCCACGGCGCGATGATGACGGCGACGAAGAACGAGAACAGCATCGCCGCCGAGGCGTTGGCCGGGATGGGCGCCATGTACGGCCCCATCAGGCCGGAAACGAACATCATCGGCAGCAGCGCCGAGACAACGGTCAGGGTAGCGACGATGGTCGGGTTGCCGACCTCGGCGACGGCGGCGATGGCGGCGTCCACCTTCGAGCGGCCGTCGCGCATCGCCCAGTGACGGGCGATGTTCTCGATCATGACGATGGCGTCGTCGACGAGGATGCCGATGGAGAAGATCAGCGCGAACAGGCTGACGCGGTTGATGGTGTAGCCCATCAGGTTGGAGGCGAACAGCGTCAGCAGGATGGTCGTCGGGATGACGATCAGCGTCACCGCCGCCTCGCGCTTGCCAATGGCCACCGCGATCAGGATGACGATGGACAGTGTCGCCAGGCCGAGATGGAACAGCAGTTCGTTGGCCTTCTCGTTGGCGGTCTCGCCATAGTCGCGGGTGACGGCGACGTCGAGGTCGTCGGGCAGCAGCGTACCGCGCAGCACCTCGACCTGATGCAGGACGTTCTCGGCCACCACCACGGCGTTGGCGCCTTCGCGCTTGGCGATGGCGATGCTCACCGCCGGCGTGTCGCGCCAGCCGTCGCCGTCGCGGGCGATGCGGCGGGCCCGTGCCTGGTCCTCGCGCGGTGCCTGGATGACCCTTGCGACATCGCGGACATAGACCGGCCGGCCATCGATGGCGGTGACGGTGAGCAGGCCGACGTCCTGCGCGCCATCAAGCGTGCGCCCGGCCACCACCGACAGGCTGCGGTCGCGTTCGCGCAGGAAGCCGCCAGGGAAGGTGCGATTGGCCTGGCGGACGGTTTCGATCAGCGCGCCCAGCGGCACGCCGTGCAGCGCCAGCTTCTCGGGGTCCGGCTCGACGCGGATTTCCTGCGGCCGGCCGCCGACCAGGAAGGTGAGGCCGACATCATCGACCTTCATCAGTTCGGTCCGCAGCTTGTGGGCGACGTCATGGAGTGCCTGATCGTTCCAGCGCGCGGCCGCCGCCGGGCTGGGCGACAGCGTCAGCACGACGATCGGCACGTCGCGGATGCCGCGGGCCACCACCAGCGGCGTGGGGATGCCGACCGGAATGCTCTTGATGTTGGCGTTGATCTTCTCGTGCACGCGCAGCACCGCGTCGTCGGCGTCGGTGCCGACAAGGAAGCGGGCGGTCACCACCACCTGATCGTCGACGGTCTGGCTGTAGACATGCTCGACGTCGTCGATGCTCTTGACGATGGTTTCCAG
>CAUJIW010000120.1 GCA_963205175.1 Pseudomonadota bacterium | reverse complement strand
CGATGCTGGCGGCGGCCGCGCCGATGATGATCCAGCGAGCGGTGGTGGACGGCGACGCCGACGGCGGCCTGATGGCCACCGGCCTGGTCGCCGGCCGGCTGGCCGACCTGCCGGGCTGTGCCGAACTGGTCGCCGATATCGTCACCCAGGCCCAGGCGCGCCTTGCCGCGCTCGCGGGCACGCCCTGCCAAACGGGAGCCGCCTGATGCCCATCATCACCCGCGTTGCCGATCGCATCGGTGAAATCATTCTCGACCATCCGCCGGTCAACGCGCTGGACAGCGCCGGCTGGAACAGCCTGCCGGCGCACATCGAGGCGCTCGGCCGCGACGAGGACGTGCGCTGCGTGCTGATCCGCGCCGAGGGCCGCGGCTTCTGCGGCGGCGTCGACATCAAGGAGATGCAGGCGCATCCCGAGCGCATCGTCGAGCTCAATCGTGGCAATTACCGCACCTTCAAGGCAGTGCGTGGCTGCCCGGTGCCGGTGGTGACGGCGGTGCACGGCTTTGTCATCGGCGGCGGCATCGGCATCTGCGGCGCCTCCGACGTGGTGATCGCGGCGGAGGGGGCCTATTTTTCGCTGCCCGAGGTCGATCGCGGCGCCATGGGCGGCGCCAGTCACCTGCAGCGGATGTTCTCGATCCAGAAAGTGCGCGCCGCCTTTTTCACCGGCGGCCGCATTCCGGCGGAGGAAGCCTACCGGCTGGGCGCCGTCGAGAAACTGGTGCCGCGCGACCAGCTGGAGACGGAGGCCCGCGCCTTCGCCGCCGTTATCGCCGCCAAGTCGCGCACCGCGCTGGTGCTGGCCAAGGAGGCGCTGAACGGCATCGAGCCGCGCGACGTCGACCACGGCTACCGCTTCGAGCAGGGCTTCACGCTGGAGATGTACATGCACGAGGACAGCCAGAAGTCGCGCGATGCGTTCGTCGAGACCAAGGGCCAGGCGAAGTTCTGAGCCATGGAACTGACCTACACCCCCGAACAGAACGCCTTCCGTGCCGAGGTCCGCGCCTGGATGGCCGCCCACGTGCCGGCCGAACCGCTCAAGACGCTGGAGGGCCGCGAGGGCTTCGACCAGCATGTGGCGTGGGAGCGCACGCTCGCCAGCGGCAACTGGGGCATGGTCACCTGGCCGGAAGCCTATGGCGGGCGCGGCCTCGACCTGATCCGCTGGCTGATCTTCGAGGAGGAATATTACCGCGCCGGCGCGCCGCTGCGGGCCAACCAGAACGGCATTTTCCTGCTCGGGCCGACCATCATGGAATATGGCACCGAGGCGCAGAAGGCCCGCTTTCTCACCCCCATGGCGCGCGGCGAGGTGATGTGGGCGCAGGCCTGGTCGGAGCCCAACGCCGGCTCGGACATGGCGGCGATCCGCAGCCGCGCCGTGCGCGACGGTGACGACTATGTGATTTCCGGCCAGAAAACCTGGTCGAGCCGCGCGGCGTTCGCTGACTGGTGCTTCGGCATCTTCCGCACCGACCCGGACAGCAAGCGTCACAAGGGGCTGTCGTTCATCCTGGTGCCGCTCGACGCGCCGGGCGTCACCATCCGGCCGATCCGCCAGCTGCACGGCGAGACCGGCTTTGCCGAAATCTTCTTCGACGAGGTGCGGGTGCCGGTGGCCAACCGCATCGCCGGCGAAGGCGAAGGCTGGAACGTCGCCATGGCCACCGCCGGTTTCGAGCGCGGCCTGATGCTGCGCTCGCCGGCCCGCTTCCAGGCCGCCGCGCGGCGGCTGGTCGACCTCTACCGCGCCCACGCCGACACCGCCCCGCTGGGGGCGCGCGAGGCGGTGCTGCAGGCATGGATGGACGCGCAGGCCTATGCGCTGAACACCTACGCCGTGGCGGCGACGGTGATGGCCGGCGGCCACATCGGCGCCGAGGCCAGCCTGAACAAGATCTTCTGGTCGGAGCTGGACCGCGCGGCGCATCGCACCGCGATGAGCCTGATGGGCGCGCGCGCCGAGCTGCGCACGCTGGAAAACAGCACCGCCAACGCCTGGCAGGAAGGTTACATCTTCTCGCTGTCCGGGCCGATCTACGCCGGTTCCAACGAGATTCAACGCAACATCATCGCCGAGCGGCTGCTCGGCCTGCCCCGGTGAGGAGCGGCGCATGGACTTCCGCCTGACCCAGGACCAGATCGACCTGCGCGACGCGGTGCGCGATTATCTCGCCGGTGAACACGGGCCTGAGGTGCTGCGCCGCCTCGACGTCGAGGGCGGCCGTGACGCCGCGCTGTGGCAGGGGCTGATCGGCATGGGCCTGGGCGGCCTGCTGGTCGCCGAGGCCCATGGCGGTCTTGGCCTCGGCCTGGTGGAGGCAGCGCTGGTCGCCGTCGAGCTGGGTCGCGCCAATGTCTCGGAGCCGATCGCCGACACCGCGCTCGTCGCCGCCCCGCTGCTGCCGGCGGCGCATCAGGCGGCAATCGCCGCCGGCACGCTGAAGGTGGCGCTGGCCCACCCGGTCAACCCGTGGATCGCCGATCTCGCCGGCGCCGACCTGGTGCTGGCGGGCGGCACGACCGTGGCGCCGCCGGCCAGCCCGACGCCGCTCGACAGCGTCGACCCGCTGCGCCGGCTGTACGCGCCGCTGCCCGCCGTGGCCGACGACGACGCGCTGCTGGAGCGCGCCGCGCTGATCACCGCCGCCCAGCTGATCGGGGCGGCCGAGCAGATGCTGACGCTGGCCACCGACTACGCCAAGACGCGCGAGCAGTTCGGCCAGCCCATCGGCGGCTTCCAGGCGATCAAGCACCATCTGGCCACCGTCGCCGTGAAGCTGGAATTCGCCCGGCCGCTGCTGTGGCGGGCCGCCTGGGCGCTGGAACAGGGCCATGCGCGGGCCGCGCTGCATGTCAGCCACGCCAAGGTGGCGGCCACCGATACCGCCGTGCTGGCGGCGGAAACCGCCATCCAGGTGCACGGCGCCATGGGCTACACCTACGAGGTGGACCTGCATTTCTGGATGAAGCGCGGCTGGGCGCTGGCCGGCGCCTGGGGCGACCGCGCCTTCCACCAGCATCGTCTCGCCGCCGCCGTGCTTGACGGCGACATGACCCTCGATCCCGACGCCACCTTTGCCTCCGACATTCTTTTGCAAGCGAGTTGACCCATGGCTGAAGCCTTTATCATCGACGCCATCCGCACCCCCACCGGCAAGAAGAAGGGCAGCCTCGCCGGCTGGCATCCGGCCGACCTCGGCGCCGTGCCGATCAAGGCCATCGTCGAGCGCGCCGGCATCGATCCGGCCGCGGTGGACGACGTGATATGGGGCTGCGTCGATGCCATCGGCCCGCAGGCCGGCAACATCGGCCGCAGCTGCTGGCTCGCCGCCGGCTACCCGGAGTCGGTGCCCGGCGTCACGATCGATCGCCAGTGCGGCTCCTCGCAGCAGGCGGTGCATTTCGCGGCCCAGGCGGTGATGAGCGGCACCCAGGATCTGGTGATCGCCGGCGGCGTTCAGAACATGAACGCCATCCCGATTTCCGGCGCCATGTATGCCGGCCAGGCCTATGGCTTCGAGACGCCGTTCAATTCCTCGCCGGCCTGGCAGGCCCGCTACGGCCATGAGGAAGTCAACCAGATCTACGCCGCCGAGACCATCGCCGAGCGCTGGCAGATCAGCCGCGAGGACATGGAGCGTTTCGCGCTGGCCAGCAACCAGCGGGCCGAGGCCGCGGTCAACGCCGGCCGCTTCGACGCCGAGACGGTGGCGGTGGGCACGCTGCGCCGCGACGAGACGGTGCGCGCCGGCACCACCTTGGAGAAGATGGCCGCGCTCAATCCGATCCGCGAGGGCGGCCGCATCACCGCCGGCGTGTCGAGCCAGATCGCCGATGCCGGCGCCGCGCTGCTGATCGCCTCGGAAGCGGCGGTGAAGACGCACAACCTGAAGCCGCGCGCGCGCATCCATCATATCAGCGTGCGCGGCGACAGCCCGATCCTGATGCTGACGGCCCCCATTCCCGCCACGCGCCACGCACTGGCCAGGGCGGGCATGAAACTCGCCGACATCGATCTGGTCGAGATCAACGAGGCCTTCGCCAGCGTCGTGCTGGCCTGGGCCAAGGAGCTGGAGGCCGACCTCGACAAGGTCAACGTCAACGGCGGCGCCATCGCGCTGGGCCATCCGCTGGGCGCCACCGGCGCCAAGCTGATGACCACGCTGCTCCACGAGCTGGAGCGCCGGCAGGGCCGCTACGGCCTGCAGACCATGTGCGAGGGCGGCGGGCTCGCCAACGTCACCATCATCGAGCGGCTCGGCTGAGCGCGGACCGGACAGAAGGAGCAGTCAACGTGGGCATTTGCGATGGACGGGTTGTCATCGTCACCGGCGCCGGCAACGGCCTGGGCCGGGCCTATGCGCTGGAACTGGCGGCCCAGGGCGCCAGGGTGGTGGTCAACGATCTGGGCGTCGGCACCCACGGCGAGGCCGGCGAGACCTTGGGCGCGGCAGCCCAGGTGGTCGCGGAAATCCGCGCCGCCGGCGGCGAGGCGGTGGCCGACACCGGCGACGTCGCCGACTGGGAGGCCGGCCGCCGCATGGTCGCCACGGCGGTGGAAACCTTCGGCACACTGCACGCGGTGGTCAACAACGCCGGCTTCGTGCGCGACCGCATGTTCGTCTCCTGCACGCCGGAGGAATGGGACGCGGTGACCCGCGTGCACCTGCGCGGCCATTTCTGCACCAGCCGCCATGCCGTCGATTACTGGCGGGCCGAACAGAAAGCCGGCCGGCCCATTGACGCCCGCATCGTCAACACCTCCTCCGGCGCCGGCCTGCAGGGCAGCATCGGCCAGAGCGCCTATTCGGCGGCCAAGGCCGGCATCGCCACGCTGACGCTGGTGCAGGCGGCGGAACTTGCCCGCTACGGCATCACCGCCAATGCGCTGGCGCCCAACGCGCGCACCCGCATGACCATGACCGCCTTCGCCGACACCATGACGTCGCTGCAGGATGCCGCCTTCGACCCCTACGCGCCGGAAAACACCGCGCCGCTGGTGGCCTGGCTGGCGAGTGAACAGTCGCGCCACGTCACCGGCCAGGTTTTCGAGCCGTTCGGCGGCACCATCCGCCTGGCCCAGGGCTGGACCGACGGCCCGACCTCGCCCGACGCCGGCCGCCGGCTGACGGCGGGCGAGATCGGCGGCCTGGTGGACGCGCTGGTGGCGGCGCGCACCCCGGCCAAGCCGGTGTACGGCACCGTCGGCTGACCCTCGCCTTCTCACCCCTGACTCGTGCCCCTTTTTGTCAATTCGGGAACCCGCCCATGAGCCTGACCCCGCCCCCCTACCCCAAGGGCTTCAATCTGCTGGCCGGCAAGACCGTGGTGGTCACCGCCGCCGCCGGCACCGGCATCGGCTTTTCGGTCGCCAGACGTGCGGCGGAAGAAGGCGCCCGCCTCATGATCAGCGATTTCCATGAGCGCCGGCTGGGCGAGGCGGCCGATCGCATCGCCGACGAGACCGGCGTGCGCCCGGCCACGGCGATCTGCGACGTCACCAGCGAAGAGGCGGTGCAGGCGCTGCGCGACACAGCGCTTGCCGAGCTCGGCCATGTCGACGTGCTGATCAACAACGCCGGTCTGGGCGGCACCGCCTCGGTGGTGGAGATGACCGACGCCGAATGGTCGCGCGTGCTCGACGTGACGCTGACCTCGGTGATGCGCATGAGCCGGGCGTTTCTGCCGCACATGTATGCCCGCAAGGCCGGCGCGGTGGTCAACAACGCCTCGGTGCTCGGCTGGCGGGCGCAGGAAGGCCAGTCCCACTACGCTGCCGCCAAGGCCGGCGTGATGGCCTTCACCCGCTGTTCGGCGATCGAGGCCGCCGCCCACGGCGTGCGTATCAACGCGGTGGCGCCCAGCATCGCCATGCACGCCTTCCTCGCCAAGGTGACCAGCGACGAGCTGCTGGCCGAACTCGCCGCGCGCGAGGCGTTCGGCCGCCCGGCGGAGGTGTGGGAAGTCGCCAACGTCATGCTGTTCCTCGCCAGCGATCTCGCCAGCTACATGACCGGCGAGGTCGTCTCCGTCTCCAGCCAGCGCGCCTGAGGCCGATCATGGGCACCATGCCTCCCACTCCCCGCCTCTACGCCAGCCCGCGCGACCTGCTCGGCCAGGAGGGCACGACGCTCGGCCCCACCGCCTGGATGACCATCGACCAGGCGCGCATCGACCAGTTCGCCGAGGCGACCGGCGACCACCAATGGATTCACGTCGACCCCGAGCGGGCGCGCAGCGGCCCGTTCGGCAAGACCATCGCGCACGGCTATCTCACGCTGTCGCTGGCCAACCGTTTTCTGCCGGAGCTGATCGACGTGCGCGGCTTCAGCCACGGCGTCAACGTCGGCACCGACCGCACCCGCTTCCTGGCGCCGGTGCCGGTGAACGCGCGCATCCGCGGCGTTGGCGAGATCGTCGCCGTCGAGGAAATCAAGGGCGCCATCCAGTCGGTGGTGCGCATCACCATCGAGCTTGAAGGCTCGGACAAGCCCGCCTGCATCGTCGACACCATCAGCCGCTATTTTCCGGAGTGACGCCTGTGCCCCTGACCCACGCCGAGATTGAAACGCGCATCCGCGCCTACGTCGACACCTTCAACGCCGCCGACCCGCAGGGTGTCGCCGACCTGTTCGCCGACGATGCCGTGGTCGAGGATCCGGTGGGCAGCCGGCGGATAGAGGGCAAGGCCGACATCCTGGCCTTCTACCAGGGCGCCATCGCCGGCGGCGCGCCCCTCACACTGAGCGCGCCGATCACTTCCGCCGCCGATACCGGCGCCTTCGCCATGTCCGTCATCGTCAATACCCCCGATGGCCGGCTCAATATCGACGTGATCGAACTCCAGCACTTCAACTCCGACGGCAAGGTCACCCACATGAAAGCCTATTTCTCGAACGACAACATGCGGAAGCTGGAGGCCGACCATGCGTGAGGCGGTCATCGTCGCCACCGCCCGCACCGGCATCGGCCGGGCCTATCGCGGCGCCCTTAACGATACCGAGGCACCGGTGCTCTCCGGCCACGTGGTGCGCGCGGCGGTCGCCCGTTCGGGCCTCGACCCGGCGCGCATCGACGACATCTTCATGGGCGTCGGCACCCAGTCGGGCACCCAGAGCTATAACCTCGGCCGGCTGACCGCCGCCACCGCCGGCCTCGGTCCGTCGGTGCCCGGTTTCGCGCTGGATCGCAAATGCGGCTCGGGCCTGACCGCCGTGGCGCTGGCCGCCCGCTCGATCATCGCGGGCGACATCGACGTCGCGGTGGCCGCCGGCATGGAGTCGATCTCGCTGACGCTGAACAAGCACGCGATGACCTACCGCAACCGCGCCGATGCCGTGATCGCGGCCGAGCCGCACGCCTATATGGCGATGATCGAGACCGCCGAGATCGTCGCCGAAAAATACGGCATCAGCCGCGACGCGCAGGACGCCTTCGCGCTGGCGAGCCAGCAGCGCGCGGCGGCGGCCCAGGCCGCCGGCCGCTTCGCCGACGAGATCGTGCCGATCACCGTCGACAAGGCGCTGTTCGACAAGGAAGGCAACCAGACCGGCACCGAGACGGTGACGCTGGACCGCGACGAGGGCGTGCGCGCCGACACCACGCGGGAGGGTCTGGCAAGCCTGAAGCCGGTGTACAAGAACGGCCCGGTGGTCAAGGAAGGCCGGCACATCACCGCCGGCAACGCCAGCCAGCTTTCGGACGGCGCGTCGGCCCAGGTGGTGGTCGCCCGGGACATCGCCGAGCGGGAAAACCTGCCGATTCTCGGTGTCTCTCGCGGTTTCCAGGTCGCCGGCTGCGCGCCGGAGGACAGGGGCATCGGCCCGGTGTTCGCGGTGCCGAAACTGCTGGCGCGGGCCGGCCTGACGGTGGCCGACATCGACCTGTGGGAGATCAACGAGGCGTTCGCCAGCCAGGCACTTTACTGCCGCGACACGCTGGGCATCGACCCGGACAAGCTCAACGTCAATGGCGGCGGCATCGCGCTGGGCCACCCGTTCGGCATGACCGGCAGCCGGCTGGTCGGCCACGCGCTGCTGGAAGGCAAGCGCCGGGGCGCCCGTTATGTCGTCACCTCGATGTGTATCGCCGGCGGCATGGGCGCGGCCGGGCTGTTCGAGATCGTCTGAGAAGACACATCAGGGACGCCGCGAGGATGGTGGGCGTCGCCGCGGGGCCACCGTGGCGGCGACACCATCGGCGGGGACGGCTGGCCGGCGCGATCAGCACGACCATTGCGACGCCTGCCTGCCGGCAGGCTCGGCGTTGGCGTTCAGGAGACCCCGTCCGTCAGCATGGCAACGATACGCGCCTTCATCGGCGCCACCCACTCCCGCTTGAGCACCGGGGAGAGCAGGCCCGCCGCCTCCAGTTCATCGCACAGACGCATCTGGTGCGCGATGTCGAACAAGTCCATCTGATGGATGAACTTGCCACCACCGCCATAGGTGATGAAGGAGACACCATGGGTTTCGTAATAGCCGCCGTCCGGCCGCCTGCCAGGCCCGCGATTAACCCAATGGCTGATGATCCGGTCCCCGTTGATCGCCCAGTCGAGAATGGGAAAACTCCAGCCTGCCCACCCTGAACCGACATCCATGTCTCGCCCGTAGTGGGTTCGGCGGATCTCCTCACGCCCCACGGCCCTGACCAGCATCGCGCCGCCATAGGGGCACTCATAGACACAATGCTCATGATAAAAGGCGTCAGCCAGCCACGACCAGCTGTTACGTCGTTCGGCGTCCTCGAAGGCGTCACGCAAGCCGCGGATCGCCGCCTCCACCTCCGCGCGCGGATATGCCATCACCGCAGTCCTTCCGTCGATGCCGCACGCGGTCGACTGGCGGGCGCGCCTGGCAGGCCTGACTCATAGACACCGGCAGTCCAGCCGCCATCGACGGCAAGCTCGGCACCCGTGATGTAGCTCGCCTCGTCACTGCACAGGAACAACGTGGCGTAGGCCACTTCATGCGGCTCACCGATACGCTGCAACGGGACGTCCGCATAAGGCTGGTTCAAGGCGGCGCCGGTTGTGCCGGCCGGATTACCCATGCGGGTATTGATTCCGCCGGGATGAACGGAAACCACCCGCACACCCTGCGGCCCCAGCTCCAGCGCCAGCGCCTTGGTGAGGCCGCGCACGGCCCACTTGCTGGCGGTATACGCAATGCGCCCGTTGCCGCCACGCAGACCGTCGGTCGAGGAAATATTGACGATCACTCCGCGTCCGCTCGCCACGAGGGCCGGCGTTGCGTGCTTCACGCCCATCAGCATGCCAAGCACATTCACCGACAACACGCGCTCGGCGTCGGTCATTCGCAAGTCCGTCGTGGCGCCGAAGTGCAGGATACCGGCGTTGTTGACCAGAATATCCAGCCCGCCGAAGCGCTCAACGGTCATTCCGACAACCTGCGCCCACGCGCCTTCCCGACAGACATCAAGCATCTCGAAGCACGCTGACGCGCCCAGCTCCTCCGCGAGTGCCCGGCCGACGCTGGCGTCGATGTCGCAGATCACGACCTTGGCCCCCTCGGCGACGAACAGCCGGGCCGTCACAGCCCCCATGCCATGCGCCGCACCCGTGATGATGGCGACCTTGCCGTCCAGCCGAGCCATATTCCCTCCCCGTTCATGTGATGGATTGCAGGTTATTGCCGCCAGGGACGCGCGCGGCGGCGGTCAGCGCCGTCGGCACACGATGCCCGCCGCGACGCATCAACCGTCCTCGCCACGCCGCAGCAGCCGGAAAAAACCGTAGGACGGATCGGCCGGACCCGGCCGGCCGATATGAGCGCCGCGCAGGAACGGGTGATCAAGGTTGACGATCGAGGGATCGTGGATGTTCGCCCAGTCGGCGACAATGGCATGGTGGAGATATTTCCACTCACCGTTGCGCTTCTCGTACTTGTCGAAGAAGCGACCGCCCACCAGCACGTCGAACGAACGCTCGCCGGCGTTCACCCGATGAAGTGCCAGCAGATAGATTTCGCCCTCGGCGTAGTCGCCTTCCACCGCGATGTTCATCGTCGTGACGTTGTGATGGAGAATTTCCATCGGCGCCTGGATTTCCGGCAGTTTGTCGAGAAACTCCTGCGCGGGTCCGCTTGCCATGTCACCATGGTCGTCGATGGCATCCGGGTGATAGAGGCTGCGCATCTTGACATGATCATGCCGATCGGCGGCATTGCAGTAACGATAGACCAGGTTGCGGATCGCATCCTTGTCCAGCAATTCCTGCAGGGATTTCGTGTCGATCATCACGCCCCTCCGGCAATCACACCCCGCCCGGGGGCTCACCGCACCCGGATGGCGGGCGCGCTGGCGCCCCGGCGCATGGTGTCGATGAATTTCTCCAGCGGCGCCGGGGCGGCAACCGGCGTCTCGGCCGGGCCGGAACGGGTCCAGAATTCCCGCCACGACGGAAAATAGTCGTGATAGCCGCCGTCATAGGGCTCGCGCCCCGGCCAGCGCATCTTGCGACTGCCGATCGGCGGCTTGTTGAGGTCGGTCGCGTACCAGTAGAGCGGCAGCCGGCGGCGGAAATACCAGCGGCCGTCGATGCGCTCGTATCGGTCGACGTACATCATCTGCATGATCACCCATTCCGCCCCGGTCTCGTGCTCGTTCTTGGAATAGACCACGCCCTGGGCATGATCGGGGTCGTCGAACTCGATGATATGGCCGCCGATGTGGTGCGAGGTGCCGTCGAACTGCCGGCGCATGGTGTCGTCGAACCAGGCCCGCAGCGCCGCCCGGCCGGTGCTGGCGCCGGTGGCGTTGCTGCCGACCTTGACGTCCTCGGGAAACAGGCCGACCCAGGCGTCGGCGTCGCGCATGTCCAGCGCCAGGCTGTATTTGGCGACCAGCTGGCGGATTTCGTCAAGCGATTCCAGCCTGTCGATGCGTGCCAGAACATCAGTCATGCGATAGTCTCTCCGAACGAAAAAACACAACCACTCAACGCAATGCGCTGATCATTTCCAGTAGAAATATATTATTTGCGTTGATAACGTATATCAATATTCCGCATATACCAATGAAATTGACGACCGGGGGAGCAGCCATGGCGTTTGACAAGGAAGTGGATCTGCTGGTGGTCGGCTCGGGCGCCGGCGGCCTGGTGGCGGCCCTGCGCGCCGCCCAGCATGGCGCCAGCGTGCTGGTGGTGGAGAAAGGCTCGCTGTGGGGCGGCACCTCGGCGACCTCGGGCGGCGGCATCTGGATTCCCGGCTCGCATCTGGCCGCCGAGGCCGGCCACGCCGACGATCTCGACGACGCCTTCGCCTACATCCGCGCCCTGTCGGCCGACAATGTGCCCGACAGCCAGATCCGCGCCTATGTCGACAATGCCCACAAGATGCTGGGCTGGATCACCGCGCGCGCCGGGGTGCGCTACGCCAGCCTGCCCTACCCCGACTATTACCCGGAAACCCCCGGCAGCCGCGAGGGCTACCGCACCCATCTGCCGCTGTCCTTCCATGCCCGCGAGATGGCGCGGGCATCGTTCGACACCATGCAGCGCGCGTCACCGGCGGCCAGCCTGTGGGGACGCATCAACTGGCTGTTCGACGAGACCGCCATCGCGCTCTACCGCCCGGCCGGCTGGTGGAAGACCATCGGCAAGGTGATGGCCCGCTACTGGTTCGACCTGCCGCAGCGACTCAAAAGCCCGCGCGACCGCCGGCTGACGCTCGGCACCGCCCTGCTCGGCTGGCTGCGCAAGGCGTTGGACGCCACCGGCACGCCGCTATGGCTGGACAGCCCGCTGGAATCGCTGATCGAGGAACAGGGCCGGGTGGTCGGCGCCGTGGTGCGCCACCAGGGCCGGCCGCTGCGCATCGGCGCCCGCCGGGGCGTGGTGCTGGCCGCCGGCGGCTTCGAGCGCAACGCCGGCCTGCGCCAGCAGCACCTGCCGGGCGCCAAGTCGCCGGAGGCCAGCGGCTCGCAGGTCAACAACGAGGGTGACGCGCTGACCCAGGCGCTGGCGCTGGGGGCGGCCACCCGCAACCTCGACGCCGCCTGGTGGGCGCCGGTGTTCCGCATCCCCGGCGAGGACCGGGCGCGACTGTCCACCATCGAGCGGGCGCTACCCTACTCCATCGTCGTCAATCAGGCCGGCCGGCGCTACGCCAACGAGGCGCTGTGCTACCACCGCTTCGGCGAGGTGATGCTGGCGCTCGACTCGCCCGAGGCCGGCACCTCGCCAAGCTGGCTGGTGTTCGATGCCCGCTACCGCGCCCGCTACCCCGCCGGGCCGGTGATCCCCAACATGCCTGACTTCATGCTGCCGGCGGCGGTGCGCCAGGTGCTGGTGAAGGCCGGCACCATCGACGCGCTGGCGCGCGGCATGGGCGTGCCGGCCGACGCGCTGGCGGCGACGGTGAGCCGCTTCAATGCCATGGTGCGGGCCGGCCGCGACACCGATTTCGGCCGTGGCGACTCCGCCTACGACCGGCTGTACGGCGACCCGCGCGTCAGCCCCAACCCGTCGCTGGCGACGCTGGAGGAAGCGCCGTTCTACGCCATCCCGCTGTATCAGGGCGACATCGGCACCAGCGGCGGCCTGGTCACCGACGAGCGGGCCCGCGTGCAGCGCCGCGACGGCGGGGTGATCCGCGGGCTCTATGCCGTGGGCAACGTCGCCGCCTCGGTGATGGGTTACGCCTACCCCGGCGCCGGCGCGACGCTGGGGCCGGCGATGACCTTCGGCTACCTTGCCGCCGCCGACGCCTGCGGCATCAACGCCGAAAGCTGACAGGCCCGAAACAGGCCGACCTGCCGCAGACTGGCTGCCGGTATGGCGCTGTCAGCCCAGCCGTTCCGCCAGCGCGGCGTGGAGATAATCCTGCAGTCGCGCGGTCGCCCGTTCCGGGACGGCGGCACCGCGATGCAGCAACCACAAATCGGCCGTCGCGCCGCGCGGCGCCGACGTCTCCAGTCGTTCGAGCGACGGGTCGGCATCGCCGATGAAGGTCCACAGCCAGGCCGCGCCGAGGCCGGCGCGCACGGCCTCGATCATCGCCGGCAGGCTGTCGACCTCGCAGGCCAGCGTCGGCCCCGTCACGAAATTCACGCGCGCCCATGGTTGCGGATTGGCCAGCTGGGTGGCATGGCCCCAGCCGACCCGGGCGCGCGCGTCGCCACCCCGCCGGACGTATAGCGCCTGGCCCATCCGGCCAATGCGCTCGCCAGCGAGATCGCGCGGCTTGGCGGCGGCGATGGCGATGCCGATGTCCGCCTGGCGCTGGTGCACCGCCTGAATGGCGTCGCGCGCGCCGGTGACTTCCACCGCGATACCCGGGTGAGCGGTCCGGAAGGTGGCCAGTTCCGACAGCAGCAGGCTGGCCAGTCCAGTGGTGCCTGCAAGCCGTATCGGCCCTCCCGGTGGCCGGTCATGCCCCAGCGCGTCCGCCAGCCGGTCCATGGCGCGCTCCATCGCCGCCGCCGCGCGCAGCACCGCGCGACCCGCCTCGGTCGGCCGGTAGCCGTCGGGGGTCTGCTCCCACAGCGGCGCGCCGGCTGCCCGTTCCAGCCGGGTGAAGCGCCGGCCAATAGTGGTGCGGTTGATGCCCAGCCGGCGTGCCGCACTGCTGTAGTCGCCGGCGCGGATGGCGGCCTGGAAAATCCGCACGTCGTCCCATTCGATCATCATCCGTGCATTATTGCACAGGTGATGTGCACGCACCAGCAGCCGCATCTTTGATATTCAAGGCGCCGGCACAAGGCACGGCAGCGCGCAATGACTGACGGCGCGTTCCGGACATCGACAAGGGGAGAGACGACCATGGCGAAAACCGCCGACTATCGACTGGGAGATTTCACCTTCGGGCGCGGCTGGTACATGATCGCCGATGCCACGAAGCTGGGCGACAAGCCGATGTCGCTGCGCTATTTCGCCCGCGACCTGGTACTTTATCGCGGCGAATCCGGCACGCCATATCTGGTGGATGCCTATTGCCCGCACATGGGCGCACACCTGGGCAAGAACGAGACCTCCTACATCGTGCGCGATGGCGAACGGATTCAGGGCGAGTCGATCCGCTGCCCGTTCCACGGCTGGCGCTTCGGCGCCGACGGCCGGTGCGACCACATTCCCTACAGCGACCAGACGCCGCCCAAGGCGGCGTTTATCAAGACCTGGCCGGTGATCGAGCGCGCCGGGATCATCTGGACGTGGTACGACGAGGAGGGTAACGCCCCCACCCACGACCTGCCGCCCTTCGAGATGTATGACGATCCGGCGTGGGTGCGCTGGGTGATCGACGATCTGGGTGAACTGCCGCAGCACCCGATCGAGGTCGTCGACAACATGACGGATGCCGCCCACTTCATCCCCATCCACGGGTCGAAGAACATCCAGTATTTCTACAACGAGTATGACGGCCACGTGCAGTGGCAGATGTTCGGCGCCGGCCACCGCACGCTGGTGGAGGAAGGCGGCGGCTGGCTGGAACTGGACACCTGGTACACCGGTCCGGGTATCCTGCAATCGTCGATGCGCGGCACCTACCCCACCCACCTGCTGATCGCCCACACCCCGGTGGAGGATGGCAAGATCTACGTCTGGCACGCCCTGATGGTCAAAACCGACAAGGCGGCGGCCACCGAGGAGGACGTGCCGGCGGCGCGCGCCTACCAGCAAGCCAGCCTGGCTGCCTTCGCCCAGGATTTCGAGATCTGGTCGCACAAGCAGGCCTGCCTGACGCCGATGATGGTGCGCGGTGACGGCCCCCTCGACAAATGCCGTCTGTGGTACAAGCAATTCTTCAATCCGTTGGCGCGCGCGGGCGAATTCCACCAGCGCGTCAACGGCCGCATCGTCACCATCGACAACCGCAGCCCGGACAAGCGGGTCGCCTGACCGGGGGCGTTCAGGCATCCGCGATGACAGGCGACGGCACCGGCCGTCGCCTGTTCACGGTCGTTGCAAGGCAGGTCGCGGCGTCTGTTCCGGGCCTTCGCTCAACGCGCGCCGAACAGCGCCAGCCGCAGACCCGCCGCCGCCAGCGCCACCGCCTCGCCGGCGATCGGCGCCAGGCCGACAAAACTGACGAAACCATGAATGGCGCCGGAAAAATCGTGCACATCGGTGGCGACCCCGGCGGCCTGCAACGCCCGGGCATAGGCCAGCCCTTCGTCATGCAGCGGATCGTTGCCGGCGAGGATGACCGTGGCCGGTGCCACCCCGGCCAGCGACTCCGCGCGGATGGGCGCGGCCAGCGGCCCCGGCTCGGCGTCACCCAGATACTGCTGCCAGAACCAGCGCATCATCGCCTCGGTGAGCAGGCCCTCGGCCGGCGCACCGCGGTAGGACGGCGTGTCGAAGCGGCAGTCGATCACCGGGTAGAACAGCACC
>CAUJIW010000119.1 GCA_963205175.1 Pseudomonadota bacterium | reverse complement strand
CGACGTCGGCACCGGTACCGGCCGAATGCTGGAAATACTGGGGCCCAAGGTCGGTCGCGCCATCGGCATCGACGCCAGCCAGGAAATGCTTAAGGCGGCGCGGGCCCGGCTGGAAGCGGCGGGGCTCGCCAATGTCCAGGTGCGGCTGGGCGACATGTATGCCCTCAATGGCGCCGCTCATGTCGATGCGGTGGTGCTGCATCAGGTGCTGCATTATGCCGAGATGCCGCAGGCGGCGATCGCCGAGGCGGCACGGGCCCTGCGGCCGGGTGGACGGCTGCTGGTGGTGGACTTCGCGCCGCACGACAAGGAATTCCTGCGCGAGACCCACGCGCATCGCCGCCTGGGGTTTTCGGACCGCCAGGTCGTCGACTGGATGGAAGCGGCCGGCCTCAAGGCGGGCGTCGCCGATCATCTCAGTGGCGGCGAACTCACCGTCACCCTGTGGCTCGGCGAAAAGCCGGCCGCCTGATTGCTTGATCTGGAACCTTGCCGATGAATGTCGTTACCCCCAGCTATCGCCCGTTGTTCGCCGATTTGCCCGGCGACATCGAGGTGTCGTTCGAATTTTTCCCGCCGCGCACCGAGGCGATGGAGCGCACTTTGTGGGAGTCTATCACCGCGCTGGCGCCGCTGGCGCCGAAGTTCGTCTCGGTGACCTATGGCGCCGGCGGCTCGACCCGCGAGCGCACCCACAACACGGTGACGCGCATTCTCTCGGAGACCTCACTGGCGCCGGCGGCGCACCTGACCTGTGTCGCCGCCAGCCGTGACGAGGTGGACGCCGTGGCACGCGCCTACTGGGAGGCTGGTGTTCGACATATCGTCGCCCTGCGTGGCGATCCGCCGGAAGGCATCGACGCGCGCTTCCAGCCGCATCCGCAAGGTTACCGCAACGCCGCCGACCTGGTGGCCGGCCTGCGCCGTATCGCGCCATTCGAGATCAGCGTCGGGGCCTATCCCGAATGCCACCCCGACAGCCCGTCGCGCATCGCCGACATCGAGAACCTCAAGGCCAAGTTCGATGCCGGGGCGACGCGGGCGATCACCCAGTTCTTCTTCGATCCCGACGTCTACCTGCGCTTTCTCGATCTGGCCGGTGCGGCCGGCCTCGATGTCGACATCGTGCCGGGCATTCTGCCGGTGAGCAATTTCGCCCAGCTGGAACGCATGGCCGGCATGTGCGGCGCCAGCGTACCGCACTGGATGGCCCGCCTGTTCGAGGGCCTCGACGGCCGGCCGGCGACCCGCCAGCTGGTGGCGGCGACCGTCGCCGCCGAGCAGTGCGCACGTCTGTATGAACGCGGCATCCGCCAGTTCCATTTCTACACCCTCAACCGGGCCGAACTGACCTCGGCGATCTGCCACCTGCTCGGTGTGCGGCCCGCTGCGGCCACGGCGGCGATCAAGGCGGAGACCAAGGCATGAGCACCACGCGGGCACAAAAAGCCGCCCTGTTCCGGCGCCTGGCCCATGACCGGATTCTGGTGAAGGACGGCCCCTACGGCACTGCGATCCAGAAGCTGAAGCTGGGCGAGGCGGATTTTCGTGGCGGTCGCGACTTCGCCCACGACCAGAAGGGCAACAACGACCTGCTGAACCTGACGCAGCCCGAGGCCATTGCCGGCATCTGCCGCGCCTATCTGGAGGCCGGCGCCGACGTGCTGGCGACCAACACCTTCAACTCCAACGCCATCAGCCTGGCCGACTATGGCGTCGAGGACATGGTGCGCGAGGTCAATGTCGCCGCGGCCCGGCTGACCCGCCGGATGGCCGACGCCTATGACACGCCGGACAAGCCGCGCTTCGTCGTCGGTGCGCTGGGGCCGACCAACAAGACGCTGTCGGTGTCGCCGGACGTCAACAATCCCGGCCACCGCGAGGTCAGCTTCGATTTCGTGCGCGACGTCTACAAGGCGCAGATCGAAGGCCTGCTGGAAGGCGGCGTCGATTTCATCCTGGTCGAAACGGTGTTCGACACGCTCAACGCCAAGGCGGCGCTGGTCGCGGTGGACGAACTGGCGGAAGCGCGCGGCGAGGACATTCCCGTCATGGTGTCGATGACGCTCACCGATCTGTCGGGGCGCAATCTGTCGGGCCAGACGGTGGAAGCCTTCTGGAATTCGGTGCGCCACGCCCGACCGTTGACCGTCGGCCTCAACTGTTCGTTCGGCGCCACCGAGCTGCGGCCCTACGTCACCACGCTGGCCAAGACGGTGGATACGCTGCTGTGCATCTACCCCAATGCCGGTCTGCCCAATGAAATGGGCGAATATGCCGAGTTGCCGGAGATGACCGCCCGCCTCATCCACGACTGGGCGGAGCAGGGGCTGATCAACGTCATCGGCGGCTGCTGCGGCACCACGCCGGCGCATATCGCCGCCATCGCCCGCGCTGTCGCCGGCCTGAAACCGCGCGCCATTCCCGTCATCGAGCCGAAGCTGCGCCTTTCCGGCCTTGAAGCCTTTGCCGCGTAAGAGCCAACATGAGCACCCAGACCGCAACCTTCATCAACGTCGGCGAACGCACCAACGTCACCGGCTCGGCGAAATTCAAGAAGCTCATCCTTGCCGGCGACTACAACGCCGCGCTCGACGTCGCCCGCCAGCAGGTGGAAGCCGGCGCCCAGATCATCGACATCAACATGGACGAGGGCCTGCTTGACGCAGAACTGGCGATGGAGACCTTCCTCAAGCTGGTGGCGGCCGAGCCCGACATCGCGCGGGTGCCGATCATGATCGACAGCTCGAAGTGGAGCGTCATCGAGACCGGTATCAAATGCGTCGCCGGCAAGGCGATCGTCAACTCCATCAGCCTGAAGGAAGGCGAGGCGGCGTTCCTCGAACATGCCCGCAAGGTCCGCCGCTATGGCGCTGCGATGGTGGTGATGGCCTTCGACGAGACCGGCCAGGCCGATACCCGCGCCCGCAAGGTGGAAATCTGCGCGCGCGCCTATGATGTGCTGACCACCAAGGCGCATGTGGCGCCGGAGGACATCATCTTCGATCCCAACATCTTCGCGGTGGCGACGGGGATCGAGGAACACAACAACTACGCGGTCGACTTCATCGAGGCCTGCCGCGACATCAAGGCGCGTTGCCCGCATGTGAAGATTTCCGGCGGCGTCTCCAACATCTCGTTCAGCTTCCGCGGCAATGAGCCGGTGCGCCGCGCCATGCACTCTGTGTTCCTCTATCACGCCATCCAGGCGGGTATGGACATGGGCATCGTCAATGCCGGCCAGCTCGACGTCTATGACGAAATCCCCGCCGAGCTGCGCGAGCGGGTGGAGGATGTCATTCTTAACCGCCGTGCGGACGCCACCGAACGGCTGCTGGAGATCGCCGAGAAATACCGCGACAGCGGCGCCCAGGCGGAAGCGGTCACCGAGGAGTGGCGGAGCTGGCCGGTGGACAGGCGGCTGTCACACGCGCTGGTCAAGGGGATCGACGCCCATATCGTCGAGGATACCGAAGAGGCCCGCCAGCATTTCGCGCGTCCCATCGAGGTCATCGAAGGGCCGCTGATGGCCGGCATGAACGTGGTCGGCGATCTGTTCGGCGCCGGCAAGATGTTCCTGCCGCAGGTTGTGAAGTCCGCGCGCGTGATGAAGCGTTCGGTGGCTCACCTGATTCCCTTCATCGAGGCGGAAAAAGCCGCTGGCGCCCAGGCCAAGGGGCGTGTCGTGATGGCGACGGTGAAGGGCGACGTTCACGACATCGGCAAGAACATTGTGGGCGTCGTGCTTCAGTGTAACAATTTCGAGGTCATCGACCTGGGTGTTATGGTGCCGTTTCAGGATATCCTGAAGGCCGCCGTCGACCATAAGGCGGACATCGTGGGACTGTCGGGCCTGATCACGCCGTCGCTCGACGAAATGACCACGGTCGCCGAGGAGATGGAGCGCGCCGGGCTGACGATGCCGCTGATGATCGGCGGCGCCACCACCTCGAAGGTGCATACCGCGCTCAAGATCGCGCCGCACTACAGCGGCCCCACCATTCATGTGCTCGACGCCAGCCGTGCCGTCGGTGTGGCCTCCGCCCTGACCTCCGACACCCAGCGCGACGCCTTCGCCAGCCAGACGGCGACGGAATACGAAGAGATCCGCCGCAAGCGCGCCGGGGCCACCGAAAGCGAACTGCTGCCGCTGGAGGCCGCGCGCGCCAATGGCGTCGCGATCGACTGGGCGGGCTATACGCCGCCGGTGCCGAGCTTCCTGGGCACGCGTGTTTTCAACGATTACCCGCTCGACAAGCTGGTCGAACGGATCGACTGGACGCCGTTCTTCCGCTCCTGGGAGCTGGCCGGCACCTACCCCGCCATCCTCACCGATCCGGTGGTCGGCGAGAGCGCCTCCCAGCTGTTCGCCGACGCGCAGAAAATGCTGGCGCAGATTGTCAGCGAGAAATGGCTCACCGCCAAGGCGGTGATCGGTCTCTGGCCAGCGGCCCGCGATGGCGACGACGTGGTGCTTTACACCGACGACACCCGCACGCAGGAGCTCAGCCGGGCGCATTTTCTGCGCCAGCAGATCGCCAAGCGCGATGGCCGGCCGAATTTCTGCCTGGCGGATTTCGTGGCGCCACAAGGCGACTATCTCGGCGGGTTCGCGGTGACGGCGGGCCATGGCATCGAGGCGCATCTGGCGCGCTTCAAGGCCGCCCACGACGATTACTCCGACATTCTGCTGAAAGCGCTGGCCGACCGGCTGGCGGAAGCACTGGCCGAGACGCTGCACGAGGAAGTGCGCACGCGCCACTGGGGCTATGCCGCCGACGAGGCGCTGAGCAACGAAGACATCATCCGCGAGAAATATCGGGGCATCCGCCCGGCGCCCGGTTATCCGGCCTGTCCGGACCATTCGGAAAAGGTCGAGCTGTTCCGGCTGCTGGACGCCAGCCGGAACGCCGGCATCCAGCTCACCGAGAGCTTCGCCATGGTGCCGACGGCCGCGGTTTCCGGCTTTTACTTTGCCCATCCGCAGGCGCAGTATTTCGGCGTGGCCCGGATCGGCCGTGACCAGGTGGAGGACTACGCCCGCCGGCGCGGCGTCAGCATGGAACAGGCGGAAAAATGGCTGCGGCCCAACCTCGGCTATTGAGACGGGTGTTTGCCATCGCCGCGCTGCTGGCATTGCCGGCGGCGGCGCCGGCGGATCCTGGCATCCCCGGCGAGATTGTCATCGGGCCGCGAGACTCGCTGGCGCGGGCGGCCAGGACCGCGCCTGAAGGGGTCGTCATCACGCTGCTACCGGGCGACTACCGGCAATGCGCGGTGCTGGGAAAGTCGCTGACGCTGCGCGCGCAGACGCCGGGTACCGTAACGTTCCGGGATGTGGCGTGCGAGGCCAAGGCGGCGCTGGTGCTGCGCGGCAAGCCGGAATCGCGCTTTGTCATCGACGGCCTGCGGTTTCGCGATATCCGGGTGCGTGACCTCAACGGCGCAGGCATCCGGGTCGAGCGAGGCTCGGCGCTGATCCGCCGCGCAGATTTCGCCGGGACCGAAATGGGCGTGCTGACCTCGGCGGGCAAGGAGATCTGGCGCAACATCGCCGAGCTGGTGATCGAGGACAGCCGGTTCAGCGATATCCATCTGTGCCCCCCCAAATGCGGGACGGTCCACCTCAGTCACGCCATCTACGCCAACGGCATCGGCCGGCTGATCGTCCGGCGCAGCCGGTTCGAGCGGGTGAAGGCCGGCCACTATATCAAGAGCCGGGCCCGACAAACGGAAGTCGTGGAGTCGGTCATTGACGACCGCCTGGGGACGGCAAGCTACCTTGTCGACATCCCCAACGGCGGCGGTGCGCGCATCGAGGGCAACACCCTGATCAAGGGTCCGGGAGCCAGCAACCGCTGCTGCATCATCCGGGTTGGCGCCGAGGGCGTCACCAATCCTCCGGCGCCCCTCCTCGTACGCGGCAACAGGGTCGAGAACGCGACCGGCGGCCCGACGATCCTGCTGTTCAATCAGACGCGTACCGTGGCGCGGCTGGAGGCGAACCGCACCGAGGGCTTTATCCTCTCCTCCGTCGGTCCGGCGGACTGATGATGGCAGGCCCGGCGATCATCATGCGTGGCCTGATGTTGGCGGGGCTGGCGGTTGCCTGGGGCCTGCTGGTGTGGTTCGGCCTCAAGCCGTTCCGCTTCGAGCGCGAGGCGTTTGATCTCGCGATTTTCGGTCTGAACTGGCCGCCGGAGGGCCTGCGGGACATCGCGCGCAATATCCTCATCGCCATGCCCTACGGCGTCATGATGGCGCTGCGCTCGCCGCTTGAGCGCCGACGCGGCATGGCACTCCGGGCGCTGCTGGCGCTGGGCCTGCTCACGGCGCTGGTGATCCAGATTGTCCGCCTGGGCGACCCGGAGGATTTGCCAAGCATCATCGATGTGGTGGCCAACGGCATCGGCATGATGGCTGCCGGCGTGCCGGCGGCCGTGGGCGCTGTGCTCGCGAACATCGTCTGGCAACGCTTCCGCCGGGCGCCCCTGAAAGCCCGCCGGCTTGGCGTGGCGGCAACGGCGGCACTGGTGCTGGTCGCCGGTGTTGCCGCTGGCCGTCACTATGTTGTGACGCGGGTGTTTTCCGCCGCCGCCGACACGCTGGAGGCGCCGGTGGCCGGCGCCTTCGGGCCCATCGGTCCGCGTGCGCGGACGCCGCGGACGCTCTACTACGATTCGGCGGGGGTACCGCTGCCCACCGGCCCTGACGGCGCGCTGCGCGGCGACATGACGGCGGCCGGCGCCATCGGGCCCGACCTGGAGATCATTCATGTCGCCGACATCCAATCGTTGCTCCGGGCGGTCACGCGTGCCCGGCCTGGTCAGGTCATCTCCCTGGCTCCAGGCAGCTATCGCCTGGTGCGGGGATTGTCGCTGGCCAGGGCCGGTCGCCCGGAGGCGCCGATCGTGCTCAGGGCGGAAACGTCCGGCACCGTGACACTGCGGTCGATCGCCAGCGAGGCCGTGCGCGTTACGGCACCCTACTGGGTGATCGAAGGCGTGGAGCTGCGCGGCGCCTGCGCGGCGGACGCCTGCGAGCATGCGGTTCACGTCACCGGCAAGGCGCGCGGGGTCACCCTGCGGGATCTGGTGATCCGGGATTTCAGCAGCCCCATCAAGGTCAACCGATCGTCGGGCATCTCCCCCGACAACGGCCTGATCGAATATGCGCTGATCTTCAACGGTCACCCGCGTGTCACTGATGCGGCGGTGAAGATGGTGGACATTGCAGCACAGGGGTGGCGTCTGCACGCCAGTGTCATTGCCGACTTTGCCCGCGATGGCGGTGATCGGACCGCTTATGGGGTGAACCTGCGGGGGCCTAATCTGGTGGAGCGTACGCTGGTTGCCTGCCAGTGGCGCCATCGCGGCGGTCTGCGCATCGGCATCGCGCTGGGCGGTGAGGGCGGGGTGGTGCGCAACAGTATCGTCAGTGCCTGCCCCAACGAGGTCGGCGTCGATCTGGATGGGGCAATCGGCGCCGTGGTGCACAACAGTCTGATCGCAGGCACCCGTGGCCTCGACCTGCGCCGGCCCGGCAGCAGCGCACTGGTCTTCAACAGCGTCGTCGATGGCGGCATCCGCGCGCGCCAGGGCGGTGCGCTGACGGCGCAGGACAACGCGACCAGCGGCTGGCTTGCCGCCGTGACCGGGGCCGTCAGTGCGCCGTTCAGCGGCGATGGCGAGTGGTTTTCCGGTGCCGGCGCGACCCCTGCCGGCCGGCCGCTGCCCGCGCCACTGCCCGACATCTGCGGCGGGATGATGTCGGCCCGCCAGCCACCGCTGGGCCCGTTCGCGCGTCCGGACAGCTGCGCTATCCGGTTGCCGTGAGGGACGTAAGAGATGGCCTGATGTGAGCCGGCGACCGGTGGTTAGGCGGGCGTATCGGTCATCATCGGGTGCCAGCCCTCGCCCGAGAGGACGTCGATCGGCTGGAAACGAACCTTGTAGGCCATCTGCTTGCAGTCGGCGATCCAGTAGCCGAGATAGACATAGGGCAGGCCCATGGTCACCGCCCGGCGGATATGGTCGAGGATGATATGGGTGCCAAGGCCGCGCCGCTGGCCGTCGGCGGCGTAGAAGCTGTACACCATCGACAGTCCGTCAGACTGGTGGTCGGTCAGGCACACCCCTACCAGCGCCCCCCGGTTGTCGGGATGGGGCTCGCGATATTCATAGACCACCGTATCGACCGGCGTGCGCTCCACCATGTCGGCATAGTCGTCGCTGTCCATTTCGCTCATGCCGCCGCCGGGATGGCGTGCCGCGAGGTAGCGGCGTAGCAGATCGAACTGCTCGGCCGTCGCCCAGGGCTCGCACGCCGAGACCTGGAGGTCGTCGTGGCGCTTCATCAGCTTGCGCATGCTGGCATTGGGCTGGAACTCCGCGGCCCGCACCCGCACCGAACGGCAGGCGGTGCAGCCGTCGCAGGAAGGCCGGTAGGCGACGTTCTGGCTGCGCCGGAACCCCATGCGGCCGAGCGCCTCGTTGAAGGTCGCGGCGTCGGGGCCCCGCAATTCGGTGAACAGCTTGCGTTCGGTCCGCCCCTCGACATAGGGGCAGGCGCCGGGAGCGGTCACGAAAAACCGGGGAAATTGCAGGAACTGGTCGTTCATCCCTCGTGCCCTGAGCGCCTGTTTGCCCGCCAGGCCGCGGGTGCGGCAGGCGATTAGCCCACAGTATCAGGCCGTTGGACACTTGGGGAAGGGGGATGAAGAGTTAACGGAACCGCGGACCCGTAAAAAAAGCGTTAATAGGTGGCCCCGAAGTTGGGCGCCATCACTGGTGCCTCGCGAATGATCAGAACGGAGATGCGCCGGTTCTCCGGGCGCAGCGGATCGTCCGGGTAAAGCGGGTCGGTGGAGGCTCGGCCCGTGACCTCGGCGAATCGGTCCACCGGCACGCCGGCGCTGCGCAGCGCCCGCCGGCTGGCGTTGGCGCGGTCCGCCGACAGCTCCCAGTTGCCATAGAGGCTTTCGCTCTGGGCACCCGTGCTGTCGGTATGTCCCTGGATCGAGATGCGGTTGGGCAGGCCCTGGATGACTCCGCCCACCACCCGCATCATGCGTTCGGCGAACGGGTACAACTCGGCGGTGCCGGGGCGGAACATCGGTCGCTGATCCCGATCCACCAGCTGGATACGCAGACCGTCGGGCGTCTGCTCCATGGAGATCTGGTCCTTGTAGCGGTTGAGTTCCGGCGTGCTCTGGATCGCCGACTTGAGCTCGTCCTCGGCCTGGAGCAGCTTGGCGTCGGGTTGTGGCGGCAGCTTGGTCTGCCACGACGACGACGCGCTCTGGCTCTGGCTTTCCATTGATGCCTGCTCGGCCTCCGATTCCTTCTGCGGCGAGGCGCTGGGCATGGCCATGGTGACCGAACCCGATGACTTGGCACCTTCGCTTTCCATGGCGGTGCCGGCGAGAATGGAGCCGGAGCCGGAAGAGTTGGACATGGTGGAGTTCGACGGCGTGAAATAGTCGGCGAGACCTTGCAGCGTCACCTTGTCGGATACCGACAGCAACCACAGCAGCATGAAGAAGGCCATCATCGCGGTCACGAAGTCGGCATAGGCCACCTTCCAGGCGCCGCCGTGATGGCCGCCCGCCACTTTCTTGACCTTCTTGATGAAGATCGATGGTTTCTCGTCGCCTTTTTTGGCCATGATCCAGCTGCTGGTCGGAGTTTTCTCCGATCAGTCTGCCGCGCGGGTGGTTAAGGCCGAGTTAGTATCGCCGGCACGAGCCCCGACCTGGTCTTTCCAGGGCTGCTTCACACCGCCTCGATCAGGCGCACATCGTAGCTCTGCTCGCGCAGCGCCTCCATCAGCCGGTCGAGATGGCGGCGGTCGCGGGTCTCTACTTCGATGTCGGCGTAGGTGCCCTTGGCCGGCAGCTTGGTGAATACCCGCTGATGGCTGACGTCGACGATGTTGACCTGCTGTTCGTGGAACACCTTGGCGACGTGATACAGCTCGCCCGGCCGATCCTTGAGGCGCACCCGCAGCCTGGCCAGCCGGCCCTCGCGGGCAAGTTCGCGCAGCAGCACGTTGGCGAGCAGGCGGGTGTCGATGTTGCCGCCGCTGATGACCAGGCCGACCTTCTTGCCGCGGAACCGTTCGGGGCGGGCGAGCAGGGCGGCCAGGCCGGCCGCGCCAGCGCCTTCGGCCACGGTCTTCTCGATGGTGAGCAGCAGCGACACCGCGCGCTCCAGTTCCGGCTCCGACACCAGCAGGATGTCGTCCACCAGAGCCTTGACGATCGGGAAGGTGCGCTCGCCAGGGTATTTCACCGCGATGCCTTCAGCCAGCGAGTCCCCGTCGCAGATCGCCTCGAAGCCCTTCACCTTGGCCGCCATCGACGGATACAGTTCCGCCTGGACGCCGATCAGTTCGATATCCGGCTTGATGGCCCGGGCAGCAACCGCCATGCCGGAGATCAGCCCGCCGCCGCCAATGGAGATGCACAGGCAGTCGAGATCGGGGACCGTTTCCAGCATCTCCATCGCCACGGTGCCCTGGCCAGCGATCACCAGCGGGTCGTCGAACGGATGGATGAAGGTCAGGCCGCGCTCCTCGGCCAGCTTGTTGGCGTGCGCCGCCGCTTCCTCCAGCTTCTCGCCGTGGAGAATGACGCTGGCGCCATGACCTTCCGTCTGCTGCACCTTCACGATCGGCGTGCTCCGGGGCATGACGATGGTGGCGGGGATGCCGAGACGGCTGGCGTGGTAGGCGACGCCTTGGGCGTGGTTGCCCGCCGACATGGCAATGACACCGCGTCGGCGCTGATCGGCCGACAGGTTGTGCAACCGGTTGAGCGCGCCGCGCTCCTTGAACGCGGCCGTGAACTGAAGGTTCTCGAACTTCAGGTAAACCTCGGCACCCACGATCTCGCTGAGTGTCCGGCTCTTGAGGCAGGGGGTCGTGACAAGCGCATCGCCAATGATCGCCCGGGCGGCCGCGATGTCGCTGAAGGTCACCGGCAGGCCGGTATCCGGGCGATCATTGGCTGTGCGTGCGTCGCTGAGCTCGGGCTGTGCCACGGTCATCTTCCCATCATCATCAAAGGGCACCGCTCTAGCCCAAAGCGGGGGGCGATGGAAACGGCAATCCGCTTGTCGGGCCAGGGCGCGCCTTACTCCCGCACAGGCAGCAGCTCCAGCCGCCGGGGCCGGGCCTGCTCGATCGACGGGCGCTGGGTGGCGATGGTGATCGATCGCACATGCGCCCAGTGATCCTCCATATCGCGATAGTGCGGCGACAACGGGTGGCCCGACTGGCCGGTGGGAATGATGTAGCGCGACGCATCCAGGTCCGCGAGGTCATAGATGGCCCGGTAGCTGGGGCCGACGCGCGCCTTGAAGTCAACACTGCCGCTGTAATCGAACAGCGCGACGTTGGGACTGTCGGGGCCGCCGCCGATCGCGGTCGACGAGGCAAACCACTTGCGCAACCAGCCCACCTCGGACATCGGACGATGCTGCTGGTCGGCACGCAGCGCTGCGATCCAGCGCCAGCGGTCCCAGTGTCGACCATGACGCTGGCCGAGGGCATCCATCGCCTGGGTGAGCGACTGTCGCGCGAGGTCGGCGCAGGACTCGGCGCGCGGCGTCAGGCGGATGTCGCACCAGATCCTTCCGCTTGCCGGGTCCGCCAGCACGGACTTGATGAATTCGGGGCGCGGCTTCCAGCGCTCGGCGAAAAGCGGCCCCAGATCGTCGCGGTAGAGCAGGGCGGAGAAGGCCTGATTCCAGGCAGCCGCGATCAGCGGCTCCGGCCGGTCGGCGGTCATGGCGCCATCCCAGGCGCGCAGGGCCTGTAAGACGGGCCGCAGATCGTCCGGCACCTCGCCCAGCACCGAGAGAAGTGCCTGCACGCTGTCGTGCATGCCGCCATCCACCACATCGGCCTGAATGGCCCGGAAGCTTCCCATGTCGTGGCGCGGGGTCGCTTCCAGCAGTCGGGCGATGCGGTTGTAGCGGTAAGGCAGCTCCCAGTCGGCGGTCAGGTGATAGGGGTAGTCCGCGTCCACAACCTTCTGGTTGGCGGTGGTGATCCATCCGCTGGCCGGATTCGCGGTCATTGGCATCGCCTCGGGCGGAATCCAGCCGGTCCACTCGGACGCCGCGAGCCATCCCGGGGCTGGCAGCAGGCCGCGCGTCGGGTGGTCGGGGCCACGCACCGGCACCCTGCCCGGAGAGACATAGCCGATGTTGCCGTCCACGTCGGCGTAGACGATGTTCTGCTGGGGCGAGATGAAATCCCGCGCGGCGGTGACGAATCCCGGCCAGTCCCGTGCCGCCGCCATCAGCCGTCCCGCCCGGGCGGTGGTGTCGCCCGGTTGCAGCGCCACCCATTGCAGGCTCATCGCATAGCCATCCCCCAGCCTCTGCTTGAGCTCCGGCAGAACGTCCGAGATCACCGGGCCGTGCCGGCCGGTGCGCACGGTCAGCACCTTGTTGGCGCCACCCTTGATCCGGATGACCTCGACGCGCTGGGTGAAGGTCGCAGTGCCGGTGGGCGTGTCGTAGGTGCCCGCCTCGGGGTCGCGTACACGTTCGATGTAGAGGTCATGCACGTCGGGCGCGGTATTGGTGAATCCCCAGGCGAAGCGGTCGTTGCGGCCGAGCACCACGAACGGCACGCCGGGCATCGTGGCACCCACCACATTATGGCCGGCGACGTTGAGGTGGGCGAGGTACCAGATGGAGGGGGTCGTCAGTGCCAGGTGCGGGTCGTTGGCCAGCATCGGCTTGCCGGAGGCCGTCCGGCTGCCGGCCACCACCCAGTTGTTCGAGCCGCCGCCAGTGGCCTCCGGTCCCAATGGCGTTGCGCCATCGGCCGCCGCCGACGGCGCCGACGCACCCAGCACGGCCTCGGGCAATTCGGCATAGAGCGCCGGGATGCGGGAGAAGTCGTGGGCCGGTTCGCCGGGGTAGGCGGGGTAGAATTGCGCCACCTGTTCGGGGGTCAGGCGGGAGAGCAGCAGGAACCGGCCGAGTTCCACCCGCCAGTTGTACCCCATGTCGAGCGCCATCAGCTTCAGCCACACCAGCGTGTCGGCGGGCTGCCAGGGCTCCGGCTTGGTGCCGAGGATGAGAAACTCGGGCGGCAGCGATGTCCGGCGGGTCTCAAGAAAGGCGTTCACACCGCCCGCGTAGGCCTCAAGCATCTGGCGGGTCTCGGGGTCCAGCGCCGCCACGTCCTGGCGTGCGCGGTGATAGAGCCCCAGCGTGCGCATGAAACGATCGGTGTCGAGCACTTCCCGGCCGAACAACTCGGCGAGTCTGCCCTGGCCGATACGGCGGTTCATCTCCATCTGCCACAGCCGATCCTGGGCGTGCGCGTATCCCAGCGCCCGGTAGGCGTCCGCAGGCGTGGCGGCGAAGATGTGGGGAATGCCATGGCGGTCGCGCAGCACTTCCACCTTGGCCTTCAGGCCAGCGATCGTCTGATGTCCCTCGGTGCGGGGAAGGCTGTCTCGTGCGGTGTAGTAGGCCCCACCGGCGGCCAGACCCGCCAGCACCAGAACGAACAGCAGCACCCACAGCAATCGCCGCATACCCACCCCCAATCCGCGGGCAGCCGGTTTCCGGTCTCGCCCCTCCGTCGCGCGCCATGCTAAGACCGCAACGGCGTCTTGGCGAGAGGACATGTGACATTATGCGCATCTATCAGGCTGTTGGCGCACGGGGGCGGCGCGTGATGCCGGCAAGGCGGTTGGGCGGCTTGCTGCTGACGGTGGGTCTCGCGGCCCTGCTGGCGGCGCCGGCGTTGGCCGCGACCCTGATCGATAACGTGCAGGGCTACACCTTCGATCAACTTGGCCGGCTGCAGCGCTTCGAGGCGCTGCTGGTGGATGACGACGGGCGGGTGGCGGCCACCGGCAGCCTCAAGACGATGGGCGATCGTGCAACAACGGCCATCCGCATCGACGGCGGCGGCGCGACGCTGCTGCCGGGACTGATCGACGCCCACGGTCATGTGATGGGCCTGGGTTTCCAGGCGCTGGAGGTCAATCTCGCCGACACCACGTCGCTCGACAACGCGCTGGCCCGCCTCAAGGCCTATGCCGAGGCCCACCCCGACCTGCCATGGATCCGCGGGCGCGGCTGGAACCAGGTGCGGTGGGGGCTGGAGCGCTTTCCCACCGCCGCCGAACTGGATGCGGTGATCGCCGACCGCCCGGTGTGGCTGGAACGGGTGGATGGTCATGCCGGCTGGGCCAACAGCGCCGCGCTGAGCAAGGCGGGGGTCAAGGCCGCCACCGTTGATCCGGCAGGCGGGCGCATCGAGCGCGATGCCGATGGCGCGCCGTCGGGTGTGCTGGTGGATGCGGCGATGGATCTGGTGAACAAGGTGGTGCCGGCGCCGACACCCGAGCAGCGCGCGGCGGCGCTGACGGCGGCACTGGCCGAGCTGGCCTCGGTCGGCCTGACCTCGGTGCATGATGCCGGCATCGATGCCGAAACCTGGGCGCTGTATCGCAAGTTCGGCGACGAGGGGAGGCTGACCGTGCGCATCGGCGCCATGATCGGCGGCATGGGGCGAGACTTTGATGTGCTGGCCAGGAAGGGGCCGGTGGCCTCGCTTTATGACGACCGGCTGTCGCTGCGCGCGGTCAAGCTCTATGCCGATGGCGCGCTGGGGTCGCGCGGCGCGGCGCTGACAGAGCCCTACGCCGACGACCCGCCCAACAAGGGGCTGCTGTTCAACACCGATGCCCGGCTGGCCAACTGGATGTCGCGCGCCATCGGCGCGGGTTTCCAGGTCAATGTCCATGCCATCGGGGACGCCGCCAACGCCCAGGTGATCGACAGCTTCGCCTCGATCCTCAAATACACCGGTAACGGCCTGCGCCATCGCATCGAACATGCCCAGGTGATGACACCGGCGGACATCGAGCGGGCCGCCAACCTTGGGCTGATCTTCTCCATGCAGCCGACCCACGCCACGTCCGACCGGGTGATGGCCGAGGCCCGCCTCGACCCCGAACGGCTGGCCGGCGCCTATGCCTGGCGCACGGTGCTGGCGCACGGCGGCCGGCTGGCGTTTGGCTCCGACTTCCCGGTGGAGCCGGCCAACCCCTTCTTCGGCCTGCATGCCGCCGTCACCCGGCAGGGGCACGACGGCGAACCCGAAGGCGGCTGGATGCCGGCGCAGAAACTTACCGTCGAGGAGGCCCTGCGCGCGTTCACCCTGGATGCGGCCTACGCCGGCTTCCAGGAGGGGCAGGTCGGCAGTCTGGTGCCTGGCAAGTGGGCGGATTTCATTCTGGTCGACCAGGACATTTTCAAGGTGGCGCCGGAGACGTTGTGGCAGACCAAGGTGCTGCAGACCTGGGTCGCCGGGACGCGGGTGTTCATGCGGGAGGGGCAACAGTGACGGGGGAGCGGATGATGCGGGCGGGTCGGTGCAGGACAGGTTGGCGCCGGGCGGCGGGGGCCGCACTGCTGACGCTGGGCGTGGCGGCGACCGGGCCGGCGCAGGCCGGTGGGTTGAGCGCGCGGGAGCAGACGATGGTGCGCACGGTGGAGGCCGGCCGCGAGCGGGCGATCAGTCTGCTGGAACAGCTGGTCAACGTCAACAGCGGCACCATGAACCTCGCCGGCGTGACTCAGGTCGGCGCCATGATGCGCGCCGAGCTGGAACCGCTGGGGTTCACGGTGCGCTGGGTGCCGATGGCCGGGACCGGGCGCGCCGGACACCTGATCGCCACCCGCAAGGGGCGGGCCGACACGAAGCGGCTGCTGCTGATCGGTCATCTTGATACTGTGTTCGAACCGGACAGTCCGTTCCAGACCTTCGTGCGGCGTGGCGACATCGCCGAGGGGCCGGGCGTCAACGACATGAAGGGTGGGCTGGTCATCATGGTCGAGGCGCTGCGGGCGATGCAGGCGGCCGGCACCCTGAAGGACGCCAACATCACCATCGTGCTGACCGGCGACGAGGAGCGGGTAGGCAATCCCCAGGCCGAGGCGCGCGCCGACCTCGTCGCCGCCGCCAAGGCCAGCGACATCGCGCTGGAGTTCGAGGGACTTGCGCGGGAGAACGGCCGGGACATGGGCTCGATCGCCCGGCGCTCCAGCACCACCTGGCGGCTGGTGACCACCGGCAAGTCC
>CAUJIW010000118.1 GCA_963205175.1 Pseudomonadota bacterium | reverse complement strand
GTGCATGCGCAACGTCATCAGCGTGGAGGACTACTCGTCCGCGTCGCTGCGAGCTGGCGAGGTGGTTGTCTCGGTGGTCTTTTATGCCGTGACCGCCGATGGCCGCGCGTCCGTCTGTCTGTTCGTGATGTCCAGCGGTTTCCCGCGGCTTGACGAAAAGGCCTGCGATATCATTCCGCGTCGTTTCCGGTTCACGCCGGCGACCGAGGATGGTCAGCCGGTCGCCGAGCGGAAGACGCAGAACATCAGGTGGCAGATCCGCAAGTAACGCGGACCGCCAGTCACACGCCATAAACCGACATAAAACGATTCGTTAGAGGAAGTTCGAAATGGAACAGGTTGCCGTTGAAAATCCGTATGGCTTCAAAGCCGCGCTTGAGCAGGGTGGTTTCGTCGCCCAGGCGACGTTTGGCATCATGGCCCTCATGTCGCTGGTTTCCTGGTACATCATCTTTACCAAGGCCTGGGACCAGCAGAAGATCATGAAGCAGGCCAAGGACATGGACAAGAAGTTCTGGTCCTCGGCCAGCCTCAAGGAAGGCGCCGCCAAGCTGGAGAAGAACAGCGCCTATCGCCAGATCGTGGACGATGGCCTGCGTGCCGCCGATCACCACGAAGGCCGTCTGACCGACAAGATCGACGCGCATGAGTGGCTCACCATGTCGCTGCAGCGTTCGGTTAACGCGATCAACGGTCACCTGCAGGGTGGTCTGGCGTTCCTCGCCTCGGTCGGTGCGACCGCGCCGTTCATCGGTCTGTTCGGTACCGTGATCGGTATCTACCGCGCGCTGATCAAGATCGGCATGGCCGGTCAGGCGTCGATCGACAAGGTCGCCGGCCCGGTCGGTGAAGCGCTGATCATGACCGCCATCGGTCTGGCCGTCGCCGTGCCGGCGGTGCTGGGCTACAACTGGCTGCTGCGTCGCAACAAGGCGGTGATGGACGATCTGAATGCGTTCTCGGCCGACGTGCACGCCTTCCTGATGTCGGGTTCGCGCATGGCGCCGCAGTCGGCTGCTGCTCCGGCCGCCAAGAAGTAACCGGCATCGCCTGCCTCTTTAGGGAGATCATCCCATGGCAATGAGTGTAGGCCCGTCTGACGGTGGTGGCGAAGGCTCCACGATGTCGGACATCAACACGACGCCGCTCGTCGACGTCATGCTGGTGCTCCTCATCATCTTCCTCATCACCGTTCCAGTGGTCATTCAGACGGCCCCCGTCGATCTGCCGAAGGTCACCAACCTGCCGTTGGAGACCAAGCCCGAGAACATCGTCGTGTCCGTCGATGCCGAAGGCAATGTCTACCTTGGCGCGAAGCTTCTCGAAGGCGGCAAGACCGAACTTCGGGAAGTGGTCAAGACCAAGGTGATCGAGGCGGTGCAGAAGGGTCAGCCGCTGCCGGAAGTGCATATTCGCGGTGATCGCACGACACCCTACCAGTTTATTGGTGGCGTGATCTTCAACGTGCAGCTCGCGGGTATTCCGAAGGTCGGCTTCATCTCCGAACCGGTCGCCGGCGAAGTCACGAGGGATTAATCGCTATGGCAATGAGTGTTGGAAGTAGCGACGATTCCGCCCCGATGGGGGAAATGAACACCACGCCGCTTATCGACGTGATGCTCGTGCTCCTCATCATGTTCATCATCACCATTCCCATCCAGACTCACGCCGTGAAGCTGGATATGCCGCAGAACAACCCCAACCAGCCGCCACCGACGACCCAGCCGGTGATCCACAAGGTTGAGGTCGACTTCCTGGGGCAGATTTACTGGGATGGTCAGCCGGTCGACCTGCCGACGGTTACGCAGTACTTCCGTCGCGCGGCAACGGCGGCGGAGGAGCCGGAAATCCACATCCGGCCTGACAAGCTGGCGCAGTACGAAATTGTCGATCAGGTCCTTGCGGCCGCCCAGAAGATGGGCGTCACCAAGATGGGCTTTGTCGGCAACGAGGCATACGCCAACTGAGTTGGCATGGGTCTCCCGCCAACTGAGTTGGCAAGAGCCTCACGCCAGTCAGAACATGCGCCCGGCTTTGGCACGCCAAGGTTCAGGGTAAGTTCAGGGTGGGGCCGGTATATCCGGCCCCACTTGCGTTTAACCGTAGGTCATGCGTTGATGCGCGCCGACCTAAACGGGAGGGTCCGTAGATGACACTGAAGATGCTTTCGCGCGCCGCGACGTCGGCGCTGGTGCTTGGCCTGCTGTCGGTGGGCGCCGTGGCTATCGCCGTGCCGGCAGTGGCCGCCGACAAGACGAAGGAAGAGCCCAAGGGCAAGGTGCCCAAGGCCAGCAGGAAGGCCCAGAAGCCGCTTGGCGAGATTCAGAAGCTGATCGGCGAGCAGAAGTTCGAGGAAGCCAAGCCGAAGATCGCCGAGGCCGAGGCGCTGCCGGACCTGACCGCGGATGATCGCTATTTCATCAACAATTTTAAATACAACACGGCGCTGGCGCTGAAAGACAATGCCATGCTTGAGCAGGCGCTTGAGGCAATGGCGATCAGCGAGTTCACGGCGGAGACTGATCGGCCGAAAATCCTCCAGAACCTGATCGCGCTGGCCTTCCAGCGTCAGGACATGCCCAAGGCGATCGAGCAGTCGAAGCGGCTGCTGCAACTCGCGCCGGACAATGTCGACGCCCGGATGAACCTCGGCCGCGTCTACTACAACCAGGACGACTTCAGCAATGCGCTGGGCGCGTTCAAGGAGGCGATCGCCACGGCCACGCGGCTGGGCCAGCCGGTCGAGGAATCCTATTACAAGATCGTCGCCCAGACCGCGCTGCGCGCCAACAACCAGGCCGAGCTGCGTTCGGCGATGCTGGAGCTGGTGAAGGCCTATCCGTCGTCCACCAACTGGCGCGACGCGCTGGTGCTCTATCGTGACACGCCGGGGATGACCGATCCGCTCATCCTCGACTCCTACCGCCTGCAGTGGCTGAACGAGGCGCTGGTTGGCGAGCGCGACTACATCGAGATGGCGGAGATCGCGCTCACCAAGCGCGGCCTGCCGGGTGAGGCGAAGTCGGTGCTGGAGAAGGGCATCGCCAATGGCGTGTTCACCAAGGCCAAGGGCGTTGCCAACGAGATGCTGACCCAGGCCAAGGGTCGTGTCGGCGCGGACCAGAAGTCGCTGCCGGGTCTTGAGAAGGAAGCCCGTGCCGGCAAGACCGGTGATTTCGCGGCGTCGGTCGTTGGTCAGGGTTATCTCAGCTATGCCGATTATGCCAAGGCGATCGAGTTCTACCAGCTGGCGCTTTCCAAGGGCGTCAAGAACCCGGACGAGGTCAACCTGCAGCTGGGTATCGCGCTCGTGGGCGGCGGCCGGGCGGCGGAGGCGTTGCCTGCCTTCGCCAACGTGAAGGGCGCGCTGGCGCGGCCGCTGGCTGATCTCTGGGCGGCCTACGCGACCAGGAAGGCTCAGTAAGCATCAGCCTGCCGTTACCGGACTGGTGACCCAATGACACGGCGGCCGGGATCAGTTCCGGCCGCCGTTCTCATTGCTGAGGCTTATGCCATCTCGTCGTCGCGGCTTAGACCATATGAGGCATTGAGTAAGGTCCACGGTGGTGAAATGCTGCTGCTTCAAATGCTTTCCGCGTCTGATGACCGGCGATAGGACTAGTCTCTTGCGCGTTGGGGAGGGCACCGGCACGGTGAGCACGGACGTGGTTTCGACCGGAGGCATGGGGTGAGCGATCCCATCTCGACCATGAGGGAAGGGACAATGGACGCCCCGGCGCTGGACCGCCTGTTCAACGGCGTGACGGTCGGTCTGGCGGTGACCGATACCTCAGGCATCTTCACGGCGGTCAACGCCCGCTTCGCCGCGATTTTGGGGTACAATCCCGCTGATCTGGTCGGCCAGTCATTCAGGAAGGTCGTGCACCCCGAGGATGTGGCGGAGGACGTCGACCGCATTCGCGAGATGCTGGAGGGAGCCATACCCGGTTACTCCCGGGAAAAGCGCCATGTGCGGGCCGATGGCAGCTTCGTCTGGGTCAATCTCAACCTGTCGCTGATCCGGGATGCCGATGGCCAGCCCGATTACCTGGTCGCCGTGATCGAGGACATTGATCAGCGCCATACCATCCTGCATGCCCTGCGTGACAGCGAAGCGCGGTTGCGCGAGGCGCAGCGGATTGCCCAGCTGGGCAGCTGGGAGCTGGACCTGGCGACCAACCGCCTGCACTGGTCGCCGGAGATCTATACGATTTTCGAGATCGACCCCGGCATATTCGAGGCATCCTACGAGGCCTTCCTCAACAAGATTCATCCCGACGACCGCACGCTGGTCAACGAGGCTTTTCTGCGTTCGGTGCGCGAGCGCGGCACCTATGAGATAACCCATCGCCTCCAGTTTCCCGACGGGCGGATCAAGCATGTGGTTGAGCGCGGCAATACGATCTATGCCGAGGACGGCACGCCGCTGCGGTCGCGTGGCACGGTCCAGGACATCAGCGCGCAGCTTTCCGTCGAGGCGGAGCTTCGGGCCGCCGAGGAGCGCTACCGCTTCCTGTTCGAGAATATTCCCGATGCCCTGCTGCTGACCAACAACGACCGTCGTTACACCCAGTTCAATCCGGCGGCGCTGAAGATGCTGGGCTACACGGCCGAGGAGATGCGCGAGCGCACCATCGAGAGCATCACCCCGCCGCGCTGGCACGCCGCCATGCAGGAGGCGATGGTCGAGATCAACGAGCGGGGCTATTCCGGCGTGCTGGACTATGAGCATGTCCGCAAGAATGGCGAGGTGTTTCCGATCGAGGTGCGCGCCTTCCTGCGCCGCGACGAAACGGGCGAGCCCACGGGCATGTGGGCGGTTGTTCGCGATGTCAGTGACCGGCGCGCACTGGAGGAACAGTTGCGCGGCGCCCAGAAGATGGAGGCGATCGGCCAGCTCACCGGGGGCATGGCGCATGACTTCAACAATCTGCTCAGCATCATCATGGGAAACCTTGAACTGCTGGCGATGCGCCATGAGGTCAACGAACAGGACAAGACGCTGATCAAGCGCGCGGTTGCCGCGACCCAGCGGGGCGCGAAGCTCACCCGGCGACTGCTGGCGTTCGCGCGCCGGCAGTCGCTCAACCCGCAGCCGACCGACGCGGGCGCGCTGGTGCGCGGCATGGTGGCGATGCTGCGCCGGACGCTGGGCGAGGCGATCTCGATCGAGGTCGACGAGGAGACGGGCACCTGGCCGAGCATGATCGACCCCGCGCAGTTCGAGGAAGCCATACTGAACCTGGCGATCAACGCCCGCGATGCCATGCCCGCGGGGGGACGCATCACCATCGCCATCGGCAACGTGGTGGTGCCCCGTTCACGACCCGATCAGCCCGACCGTCAGGGCGAGGCGCCGTTCGTCAGGGTCGCGATGACCGACACCGGGGGGGGCATGTCGGCGGAGGTGATGGCGCGTGCCTTCGAGCCCTTTTTCACCACCAAGGATGTCGGCAAGGGCACGGGCCTTGGTCTCAGCATGGTCTATGGTTTTGCCCGCCAGTCAGGTGGCTACGTGCAGCTCGACAGCGCGCCCGGGCGGGGCACGACGGTCGCTATCTTTCTGCCGCGGGCGCGCGAGCCCGCCGTGGCGGTCGCTTCCGTCGACCCTGTGAGCGCCATCGAGCGCGGCGCCGGGGAGCGACTGCTGGTGGTCGAGGACAATCCCGATGTGCGGGCCTGGCTGGAGGAGGGGCTGATCTCGCTAGGCTATCGGCCGACCGTGACGACCGATGGCGCCGCCGCCATCGAGGCCGTGCGCGCCGGCGGCGACTACGCCCTGGTTCTGAGTGATGTCGTGTTGCCCAGCGGCGTCAGCGGGTTCGACGTGGCGCGGACGATTCGGAGCCTGCGACCCGACCTGCCGGTACTGCTGATGTCGGGATTTGCCGATCAGGCGCTGCAGGGCGAGGGCGGCCACGAGGTCATTGTGTTGCACAAGCCGTTCAACATCAGGCAGCTGGCGGCCCAGCTGGCGGCCGCACTTGGCCATGGGGCGCCTGCCTGAGCGGACGGCGTGGTCAGCGGTCCTTGAGGTAGAACTTGGCGGTCGGCTTCAGCGCCGCGTCCAGTTCATAGACCAGCGGCTGGCCGGTGGGGATTTCGACCTTGGTGATGGCCTCGTCCGACAGGCCGTCGAGGTGCTTGACCAGTGCGCGGATCGAGTTGCCGTGAGCGGCGATGATGACCCGCCTGCCCGCTTTCAGGTCGGGCGCGATCGCTTCGTCCCACAGCGGCAGCGAGCGGGCGATGGTGTCTTTCAGGCTCTCGGTCTGCGGCACCGGCAGGCCGGCGTAGCGGCGGTCGGTGGAGACGTCGAACGGGCTGGTGGTCTCCAGCGGCGGCGGCGGAATGTCGAACGAGCGGCGCCAGATGAACACCTGCTCCTCGCCCACCTTGGCGGCCATCTCTTCCTTGTTCAGCCCGGTCAGGCCACCATAGTGGCGCTCGTTCAGCCGCCAGTCCTTGTGCACCGGCAGCCAGAGGTCGCCCATTTCCTCCAGCACCAGGTTCAGGGTCTTGATGGCGCGGGTCAGCAGCGAGGTGTAGGCGACGTCGAAGGCATAGCCCTTGGCCTTGAGGTCGCGGCCGGCCGCCCGCGCCTCGTCCGCGCCCTTGTCGGTCACCGGCACGTCCCACCAGCCGGTGAAGCGGTTTTCCAGGTTCCAGGCCGACTGGCCGTGGCGGATGAGAACGAGCTGCGGCATCGGGAAGCCCTTCATTGCACAAGTGGTTGTCTCGGTCGCCCGACCCTCTAGAGCCTGAGCGAGCGGGAGGAAAGAGCCGTCGCGTCGTCGGGCGGCGGTAATCAGGCGCCGGTCAGTTCCTTCATCGGCACCGCCGGATCGGCCAGCCGCGCCTTGTCGGGTTTCACGCCGGCCTGAATCAGGCCCTTGGCGCCCATGAAGTCCTTGATGGCGTTGACGGCGTCGATGGCGATGATCTGGCCGTCGCGCAGATAAACCACCGAGAACGGCGCCGTGGTGGCATCGCCGCGCACGATTGTCTCGTCGTAGCCGATGGCCAGCCCGGCGGTCTGCAGCTTGAGGTCATACTGGTCGGACCAGAACCACGGCAGATCCTTGTAGGGCTCTGGCTGGCCCATGATGACGCCGACCACGGTCTTGGCCTGATCAACGGCGTTCTGCACCGATTCCAGGCGCATGGCGTCGGCGGCGTAGCGGTTGGGGTGCCTGGCGACATCGCCGATGGCGAATACGTCCGGGTCGGTGGTGCGGCACAGTTCGTCCACCACCACGCCATTGTCGCAGGCCAGCCCCGATTCGTGGGCGAGTTCAGTATTGGGCAGGATGCCGATGCCCACGACCACCAGATCGGCCGGCACCACCTCGCCCGTCGCCAGCCTGACGCCGGTGACGTGGTCGCCGCCTTCGATGGCCGTGACGCCGGTGCCCAGCCGCACGTCGACGCCGTGGGCGCGATGCTGGGCCTCGTAGAAGCGGGAGATGATCGGGCTGGTCACGCGGGCCAGCACCCGGTCCAGCGCCTCGATCAGGGTGACGTCATAGCCGAGCTTGCGGGCCGAGGCCGCCATCTCCAGGCCGACATAGCCGCCGCCGATCACCACCATGCGCGCGCCGTCCTTGAGGTCGCCGCGGATGGCGTCGACGTCGGCCAGCGTCCGCAGGTAATGCACGCCGGCGAGATCGGCGCCCGGGCAGCTCAGTTTGCGCACCCGGCCGCCGGTGGCGATGACACAATGGCGGTAGCGCACCACCGTGCCGTCGGTGAGTTCGGCTTCATGGTCTTCGTGGCGCAGGCGGGCGACGATGGTGCTCACGCGGACCTCGACGTCACGCTCCTGCCAGAACTCCGCCTTGCGCAGGTAGAGCCGCTGCTCCTCCAGCGCGCCGACGAAATAGGCCTTCGACAGCGGCGGTCGCTCATAGGGCAGGGCGGGCTCCTCGCCCACCATCAGGATCGAGCCGGTAAAGCCCTTCTGACGCAGGCCCACCGCCACCATGGCGCCGGCGTGCCCCGCACCGATGATCAACACGTCCCGATCCGCAACAGCCATGATGCTTCTTCTCCCCCGGCAGTGGCCTGCAACAATCCGGGCGGACTCATGCCCCGGGACGCCGGCCAGATCAACCCGCTTGGGCGGATAGGTTGGCAGGCACGCGTCTCAGCGGATGTCGGGCGAGACTTCCAGCAGCGCGTCGAGGCAGGCGCGGCCCAGGTGCTTGGCGCGTTCAGGCGACCAGCCGTGCAGCGGGTCGGGATTCTCCGCCACGTCCTTGAATGGCATCTCCAGCGTCATCGCCAGCGCGCCGAACCGGCCGGCCAGCGCATTGGTGGACATGCTCATGTTGGCCTTGCCCGGCGCGGCGGGCGGATAGCCGACGCGGGTCTGGAAGTCCGGGCTGAGCCGGGCGAGTGCCGCCTTGTAGCGCTCCAGCAGGGCGAACTGGTGGTGGCTCGCCGCCGCCACGCCTTCGAAACCGGCGATGAAGTTGTGCGGCAGCGCCTCGTCGCCATGGACGTCCAGGCAGACGTCGCACCCCACATGCACCATGTGGGCGAGCACGTGGTAGACCTCGGGGCTCTTGTCGAGGCTGGGCTCATGCCATTCGCGATTGAGGTTGGTGCCAGCGGCGTTGGTGCGCAGGTGTCCCCGCCGTGAACCATCGGGGTTCATGTTGGGGACGACGTAGAAACAGGCGCGTTCTTTCAGCCGCGTGGCCACCGGATCGGCGGGGTCGGTGAGGCGCTCCAGCATGCCTTCCATCCACCATTCGGCCATGGATTCGCCGGGGTGCTGGCGGGCGATCAGCCATACCGCCAGCTTTTCCTTGTCCGAGGCATGGCTGTTGGGCGCACTGACGGTCAGCAGATCGAGATCCTGCCCGTCCAGCGTCTGGCCCAGCACCGACACGCTCACGCCCGGCCGGTTGGCCATGCGGGCGACGAGGTCGGCGTGACGTTCCATGCTGTAAGGCGCGAAGTAGGCGAACCAGGCGCTGCTGGTGCGCGGCGTGTAACGGATGGTCAGCACGCCGTCGGCATAGCTGGTCTCGGCCTGGGTCCAGCTCTGGCGATCCTCCGAGACGCGGGCCTGGTAGCCCGGCCAGCCGTCGGGGTAGGCCGCGCCGCCGCAGTTGACGATGCGCAGCGTGCACGGCGTACCCGCCGCCCCGGTCAGCCGGAAGTGGAACCACTGGTAGAAGTCCGACTGGGCGTCCTTGCGAATCGCCAGCTCGATCTCGTGCGGGCCGCGGATCGACAGCACCTCGATGTTGCCGCTGTCGAAGTTGGCGGAAATGGCAATGGTCATGGAACGGCTACTTCCCTGCGGGCTCGGTGTAACGGGTGGTGCGACCGGACGGGCCTGGAAAGTCCGTGAACAGGGCATCGATCAGCTTGGGCAAGGTGGTGGCGAAATCGCCAGTTTTCGCCGGGTTCTCGCTGCTGGCGCGACCTTCCCACACCGCCTCGCCGCCGGGCTTGACGAGCCGCAGTGACAGGCTGTTGACCTTGACGTCGTTGCTGGTCTTCTCGCCGATGCCAAACGCCGTGCCGAGGCTGACGCCGACATGGCTGCCGACACCGCCGACGCCGACGCCGACCTTCACCGGCGAGTCTTCCTTGAGGCCGCGCCGGGTCGCTGAGCTGTAGCTGATCTGGCCGACCAGCGCCGCCTTGGCGGGGTCGGGCTCCGGCGCGAAGCCGAGCTGGCCGAGGCGGGCGCCAATCTGGTTGGCATAGGCCGTGAACTCCAGGCTGTCCGCGAGCGCCGGATCGGCGGGCACCAGCGCCACGCTCATCGGAGCTGGCTGATAACCGCTGTGGAAGCGCACCACGTCGGCCTTGAAGCGGGTGTCGGCACAACCGGCAAGCAGTGACAGGGCGATGAACGGCGCCGCGACGCGCAGGATGGACCGCGTGATAGATGTGGCCATGAGCCTCTCCCAATCAGGACAGGCGGCTAGCCTAGCCCCGGCGCTGGGGCGGGGCAACGCCCCTCGTCGCACCAGCAGGTGGCGCTGGCGCACGCGGCCGCTGGCGGCGGTCGCCGGCCTGGCTGTAACGTTCCTTGGTGTCGCGACGCTCCTCGCGCATGCGGGTGGTGATCTCGCCCAGCCGCAGGTGTGATTCGATCTGGTCGAGCAGGTGCACGCCCTTGCCGATGGCGCCGAACAAGACGCCAACCAGTAACCCGTTGGAGAGAAACATGATATTGCTGGTGTACATGCCGTAGCCGACGCCAATCGCCACCGCCGCCAGACCAATCATGTAGAGCAGGTAATGCATCCAGTTCCGCCTTTCCCCGGCCTTACCATGCACCGGCTTCCTCAAGGAAAGGTAACCATCGTGGTGGTGCAGGGTGGCGGTGTGGCGCCCTATGGTTGTATTGGGCGTGGTTGCCCTCGCGGGGGCAATGCGCTACCCGCGTGATCGAGATTTCGCAGCGACTGTCCGGCGGGCGCCGCCGGGAGGGGGAAGAGTTGAGCGATCATCCAGTCCTGGTCACCGGGGGTGCCGGCTATATTGGCAGCCATGCCGTGCTGGCGCTCAAGGACGCCGGCTTTCCTGTCGTGGTGGTCGACAATCTGGTGACGGGATTCCGCTGGGCGGTGCCGGCCGATGTGCCTTTCTACGAGGGTGACATTGCCGACGACGGGCTGATCGACCGCATCTGCGGCGAACAGGGCATTCGCGCCATCATGCATTTCGCGGGCTCGGTGGTGGTGCCGGAATCGGTCTCCAACCCATTGAAATATTACCACAACAATACCGCCAAGAGCCGTGCGCTGATCGAAAGCGCGGTTCGCAACAAGGTCAGCCACTTCATTTTTTCGTCGACGGCGGCCGTCTATGGCGTGCCCGACCGCACGCCGGTCGCCGAGGATTTCCCGACGGTGCCGATCAATCCTTATGGCGCCTCCAAGCTGATGACCGAGGTGATGCTGCGCGACTGCGCGGCCGCCTATCCCCTGAACTATGGCGCCTTGCGTTACTTCAATGTCGCCGGCGCCGACCCGCAGGGGCGCACCGGCCAGTCCACGAAGGATGCCACCCACCTGATCAAGGTGGCGGTCGAGGCCGCCCTGGGCAAGCGCGGCGCCATTTCGGTGATGGGCACCGACTATCCGACCCCTGATGGCACCGGCGTGCGCGACTATATCCATGTCACCGACCTCACCGAGGCGCACGTGCTGGTGCTGCGCCGGCTGATCGAGGCGCCGGCCGAGAGCCTGCTCTTCAACTGCGGCTATAATCGCGGCTTTTCGGTGCTGGAGGTGCTGGATGCCGTGGAGCGGGTGTCCGGCAACCGCATCGAGCGGATCATGGCGCCGCGCCGTGCCGGTGATCCGGCGGCACTGGTCGCTGACAACCGCAAGATCACCGAGGCGTTCACCTGGCAGCCGCGCCACGGCAACCTCGACCATATCGTCAGGACCGCGCTCGACTGGGAGCGTGGGCTGGCCGACAGGCTCTGACGAGGGCAGCCGAAACCGCGTCGCCGATCGTCGCGCGGACGTCATATCGCTGTCGCATGATCGCCGGATAACGGCCGTGACGGCAGCACAGGATTTTACGCAACCATGCAAGCTCAAGGAGGTGTCCCGGGCATGAAGGAATGGGAAAGCGTCGCCACCCAGCTTTGTCAGCAACTTGAAGAACCACTGGCGCGCCTCGCCGTCCGTCGCCCGCCGACGTGGCCGGGATTGATCCGCCAAGTAGGCGCGTTGCGTCTTGATTTCAGTCGCACGCATTTGTCCCCCGATCTGTGGGCGGCGATTTCACCGTTGTGGCCGGCCGGCGGCTGGCGTCAGGCGTTCGCCGACATGGTGTCGGGCGCCATCGTCAATGCCAGCGAGCAACGCGCCGCCCTGCATACCGCCGCCCGCGGCTTCGCCGTACCCGAACATGACGCCACGGGAGCCGCAGTGGCCGCGCCTATCGCCGAGGCGGACCGGTTGATGCAGGCAACCGTCGAGCGGCTTAGGGCGCCCGACAGCGGTTACGACGCCATCGTCCATCTCGGCATGGGTGGTTCCTATCTCGGCCCCGCACTGGTGCTGGAGGCGCTGGCGCCCACCTGTGCCCGCCGTTTCGAGACGCGCCTGGCCGCCAACATCGACCCGCAGGCCTTCCGGCGTGCGGTCGCCGGTCTTGACCCCGCCCGGACCCTCGTGGTGGCGGTGTCCAAGAGCTGGACCACGCTGGAAACCCAGGCCAACCTGCAGCTGGCGCATGACTGGTTGCGCGCCGGCGGTATCGCCGACCCCGGCGCACGGACACTCGCGGTCACCGCCCGAACGGACCTGGCGGCGGCGGATGGCGTCGATGCCAGTCGTGTGCTGCCCTTTGGTGAATGGGTTGGCGGTCGTTATTCCCTGTGGTCGCCGGTCGGTGTCACCATCGCGTTGACCTTCGGCTGGGACGTGTTCATGGCCCTGCGCGCTGGCGGAAGGATCATGGATACCCATGTCGCCGGCGATGACATGAATGCGGCGACGCTTGCCGCGGTCTCGGGCTATGCCTGTGCCGCCGCCGGGGCGGGCAGCCGGGCGGTGTTCGCTTATGATGAGCGGCTGCGCTTGCTGGTGCCCTATCTCCAGCAGCTGGAACTGGAAAGCCTTGGCAAACGGGTGACGGCCGAGGGCCTCCCGTACACGGGCGCGCCAGCACCGGTGATCTGGGGCGGGGTGGGTACCGATGGGCAGCACGCGGTGTTCCAGTGGCTGCACCAGAGTTCCGACTGGGCGCCGGTGGACCTCATCGCCTGCGCGAAGCCGGTGGGGGCGGGACAGGAGGCGCGTCACCGGACGCTGCTCGCCAATGCGCTGGCCCAGGCCAGTGTCCTGATGCACGGCCGGGCGTCGCCCGACGATCCGGTGCGGGCCTACCCCGGCAATCGGCCTTCGACGATGATCCTGCTTGAGACCCTGACGCCCGAGTCACTGGGCACGCTGCTCGCCTTCTATGAGCATCGCACCTTCGCCCTTGCCCTGCTGATGGGGGTCAACGCCTTCGACCAGATGGGCGTGGAGCTGGGCAAGACGCTCGCCACCGGCATGGACCGGGCGCTGGCGACAGGCGAGACCAGCGGACTGGACGCCGAGGCGGCGGCGTTGGTCGGCTGGTTGCGCACCCGGTAGGCCGGTCGCCATGGGTGCCGGCGCCCCGCGGGCCCTCGTCGTCAGGCGCCGGGAAGTTCCCGTACCATCAGTACGTCGCTGTCGAGGCACGATAGTAGCGCCTCGGCGACACTGCCGATCATGGTGGCGATGAAGCCGCTGCGGCCATGGGTGCCGATGACGGCGAGGTCGGTGCCGAAATCTCGGCCCACCCGGCGGACCATCGAACACACCTCGCCGTAATCAAGATGCGGGACAACCCGTCCGGCGATGCTCGCCGGCATATTGGCTTCCTGCAGGAAGGCGCGCAGATCCGTTTCGGCATGGGCCTGCAGTTCAGGCATTGCCGTCTGCTTGTCGATAAAGCCGGAAAACGGCACGTGAAACGCATGGGCGAGGTGGAACCGGGCGTCCGTGAACAGTGCGCCGGCGACCTTGAGGGCGTGGGCCGAGCAGGTCGAGAAGTCGCTGGCGACGAGGATGTCCCGGTAATCATGGCGGACGCGCTGCTTGACGATCAACACCGGCGCCCGGCTGCGACGGATCAGGCGGTCCACGGTTGTGCCAAGGACAAAATCGCCGAATTCATTGTAGCGGGCGACCCCGGTGACCACCAGATCGGCACCCAGTTCATCCACCGCGGCGGCCACGGTGCTGGCGACATCGCCGTGGCCCAGGCGGATTTCCAGGTTCACGTCGTCGGCGTCGATGTCCTCGCGCAGCTTCTCGACGAGGCGGGCTTCCTCCCGGCTTTCCTCGCTGTCCGGCCGCGGCGGCTTACGATCTTCGAGAATGTGAAGCAGAATGAGCCGGGAATTCCACTGCCGGGCCAGTTTCAGGGCCCGCGCCAGCGGGCGGTCGCAGCGACTGCTGAAGTCGGTCGGGAAAAGGATAACCTTGGGGGGGATATGCAATCTGTCCTCCTGCCGTTCTGGCGCCCGCACGGCGTCGGGGAGCCGTGCGTTGGGTAGCGTCAAGGACGGGACGGCTGATCGCGCGCCCCACTGTCTCCTGCTGGTGTCGTGTTCAGGATGACCACGATTCCAGTCTGTTGACTGTTCCCCCAAATGCCCGATGACATCAAGCCCCGAGTGTCCAGGTGTGCGGCAGTCCGGGCATTTCAGAGACCGGCGCGCGGATCGTCAGGGGTGCCGGTGGTGACATAGCGACGCTGCGTCGCTTCCGCGACAAGCGCGGTCAGCCGACCCGAACTGTAGGCGCCGGTGTCGATGCCGATTCGGTTGGGTCGCTCGCTCACCGTGCGGGTGATCGAGTGACCATGGACCACCACGGCGCCGAAATCTTCGGTGGACGACAGGAAAGGTTCCCGGATCCATATCAGGTCCTGGCGCGACTGCGCGTCGATCGGCACGCCAGGGCGTACGCCGGCGTGGACGAACAGATAGTCGCCGAAACGCAGACTGAGCACCATGTCGCCCAGCAGCCGGTGGTGGCGCGAGGGTACGCCCTTGCGCACCGCCTCCGCGATGTAGGCGGGATCGTCGGCATAGACCACCGGCGCGCCCAGCCGGTAGCTGGCCAGGGTGTCGCGCCCGCCGTAAAGCAGCCAGGCACTGATCGTTTCGTCATCGGCGGTGCCGTCGAGTATATCGAGCAGGGCCTGTTCGTGATTGCCCCGCAGCAGGTGGACGCGCGCCCAGTCCGGCTGGTGGTCGCACAGCCAGTCGAGCACGTCGGCGGACTGCGGTCCGCGATCGATGTAATCGCCCAGCAGAATCAGGCGGGTGTCGAGCGTCGGGCCGGCCTTCACCTCGGCCTCCAGTCGATGCACCAGGCCCTGCAGCAGGTCCAGCCGGCCGTGCACGTCGCCGATCGCGATCAGGCGCATGCCCTCCGGCGCCGAGGCCATGGGAGGCTGGGGCGCCTCGGTGGCGGCGCGGGGCCGACCTAACAGGTGCGACAGCAGTCGCTTCATCAAAGGCTCGTCCTTGCGCGGGCTTGTCCTTGCCACGCCTGAATGGCAGATGAGGTGCGTTCTTGCCAATGACAATCGGCACGCGCGGGCCAGCCAAGGCTTGACAAAAGCCGCGCGGGCCCATATCCGCGCTGCTTCCATTGAAACCACGATAAACGACGAACGCCATGAAAATTCGCAACTCGCTCAAGTCGCTGAAGACCCGCCACCGGGATTGCCGGGTGATCCGTCGTCGTGGTCGCGTCTACGTGATCAACAAGACGAACCGCCGGTTCAAGGCGCGCCAGGGCTGAGTCCCGGCGCTGTCGTGACCAGCCAGCTCAACGCCGTTGTCTTTGACATCGGCGGCGTGCTGATCGACTGGAATCCTCGTCATCTCTACGCCAAGCTGATCGATGATCCGCGGGAGCTGGACTGGTTCCTGGCGAACGTGGTCACGCATGACTGGCATTTTCAGCACGACGCCGGACGCTCTGTCACCGAGACGGTGCCGGAGCTGTCGGCGCGCTTTCCCCGTTATGCCAAGCTGATCGGGCTGTACGGCCCGCGCTGGCTGGAGACGATCGCCGGCCCGGTGCCGGGCGTCTGGCCGTTGGTCGAGGGGCTGGCCGCGCGCGGCGTGCCGCTGTTCGCCATCACCAACTTTTCCGCCGAGTTCTTCCCGGCCTTTCGCGACGCCTGTCCGGTGATGCGGCACTTTCGCGATGTGGTGGTGTCGGGCGAGGAAAAGGTGATGAAGCCGGCGCGGCGCCTCTACGACATCGCCATGGCCCGGTTCGGGCTGGCGCCGGGCGAGGCGCTGTTCGTCGACGACCGCGCCGACAACGTGGCGGCCAGCGAGACCGTCGGCCTGGTGGGGCATCACTTCACTGACGCCGCCCGGCTGGAGACGGCGCTTGTCGAGGCCGGCCTGCTCTGAGGCTGGCCGGTCCTGGCACCGCGTTGCCGGTGGTTCAGTCCTTCAGTTCGCTCCCCTGCAGGCGGGAGATGTGCAGCACGTTGGTGGAGCCCGGCGTGCCGAACGGGTAGCCGGCCATGATGATGACCCGGTCGCCGGCGCTGGCAAGCTTGGTGCGCAACGCCATCCGTTTGGATTTCTCCACCATCTCCTCGAAGCTGGTGACGTCCTTGGTGCGCACGGCGTGCAGGCCCCAGACGATGCCGAGCCGGCGCGCGGTCTCCAGACTGGGGGTCAGCACCAGAATCGGCGCGTTCGGCCGCTCGCGGGAGGCGCGGTGGGCGGTGGAGCCCGACGTGGTGAAGCAGCAGAGCGCCTTGGCGGCCAGCGTCGCGGCGGCCTGGCCGGCGGCGGCGGAGATGGCGTCCGCCGAGGTAGCCTCGGGCCGGGTCTCGCTGAAATGGACACGCGCCTGATAGGTCGGGTCGCCCTCCACCTGGGCGGCGATCTCGTCCATCATGGCGACCGCCTCGATGGGGTAGCTGCCGGCGGCCGATTCGGCCGACAGCATCACCGCGTCGGCGCCGTCGTAGATGGCATTGGCGACGTCGGAGACTTCCGCACGGGTTGGCACCGGGTTCTGGATCATCGATTCCAGCATCTGGGTGGCGACCACCACCGTCTTGCCCTTGGCGCGGGCGGCGGCGACGATCTGCTTCTGCAGCGGCGGCACTTCCGCCACCGGCAGCTCGACGCCGAGATCACCGCGGGCAACCATCACCGCGTCGGCGAGGTCGAGGATTTCGTCCAGCCGGTCGATCGCCGAGGGCTTCTCGATCTTTGCCAGCACGCCGGCGCGGCCGGCCACCAGCTTGCGGGTTTCCGCCACGTCTTCGGGCCGCTGGACGAACGACAGCGCGATCCAGTCGGCACCGGCGTCGAGCGCGAAGGCGAGGTCGCGGCGGTCCTTGTCGGTGAGCGCCGCCAGCGGAATCACCACGTCGGGGACATTGACGCCCTTGTGGTTGGAGATCTTGCCCGCCACCAGCACTTTGGTGACGATGCGGTCGGGGTGGACCTCGATTGCCTCGACACTGACCTTGCCATCGTCGATCAGCAGCCGGGCGCCGACCGAAAGGGCGGAGAACACCTCGGCGTGCGGCAGGTGGACCCGCTCGGCGTTGCCAGGGCGTTCGTCGCGATCGAAGGTGAACAACTGGCCCTTTTTCAGCTCCACCGGGCCGTCGGCGAAGGTGCCGACCCGCAGTTTCGGCCCCTGAAGGTCGACGAGGATGGTGGTTGGCCGCCCTACCTCCTCCTCCAGCGCCCGGATGTTGCCGATGATCTCGGCCCGGTCGGCCTGGGTGCCGTGGGACATGTTGATGCGAAACACGTCGGCGCCGGCCTCGAACAGCGCGCGGATCATGTCCGGTGATCGGCTGGCTGGCCCCAGCGTGGCGACAATGCGGACCTTGCGACGGCGCGGCTTGAACATGGGCGAGGATCACGTATCTGGCTGAATGAGCGATACACTCACCGTTACACGCCTGCGCGGGGAAAGGGAATCCATCATGGACAAGAACACGCACATCGACACGGCGACGCGCGACGCCATCGAGGCGGCGGCGTTCCGCCACCTGCTCCAGCACCTGCGCCAGCGGACCGACGTGCAGAACATCGACCTGATGGGCTGGGGTGGCTTCTGTCGCAACTGCCTGTCCGACTGGGTCGCCGAGGCGGCCACGGCGCGCGGCGTGGCGCTGGACCGCGAGGCCGCTCGCCAGTGGGTCTATGGCATGCGCTACGATGACTACAAGTCGCGCCACCAGACGCCGGCGACACCGGAACAGATGGCGCGCATGGATGCCAGCGTCGCCCGCAACAAGGCCGTGCGCGGCGAGGGGTGAGGGCAGGCGAGAGTCCCCTTGTTCGCGTGGGCACAAGTCGCTAGGGATGCCGGCTCTTCAGGACCCAGGGAAGGAATCAGCATGTCGGGCGATGTCGTCGCGGTCGAGCAGTTGCGCCAGTTCATCGAGCGGATCGAGCGGCTCGAAGAGGAAAAGAAGGGCATCGCCGAGGATATCCGCGACGTTTATGGCGAGGCCAAGTCACAAGGCTTCGACTCCAAGACCATGCGCACCATCATCAAGCTGCGCGCCATGGACAAGCACAAGCGCATGGAGATGGAAGCCCTGCTGGAGACCTACAAGACCGCGCTCGGTCTGCTGGACTGACGAACCCGCGTCGCGCGGGGGCAGGATGAGGCCATTGCGCCGAGCCCCCCCGACGCACGTCACCCCCAGGCCCTTGGCGCGCCCGGGGCACCGCGTTAGGCTGGTGCGTTCGATAGTGATCAAACGCTGGGGGGGTAACGATGATCCTGTATGGCGGCCTGCTGTCTCCGTTTGTCATGCGCGTCGTGCTGGCGGCGCGCGCCAAGGGTCTGAGCCTGCCGGTGCACGAGCCGGAAGGCGGCCTGAAATCGGCGGGTTTTCTCAAGCTGAACCCGATCGGCAAGATGCCGACCCTGGTCGATGGCGATTTCGCGCTGCCGGAGTCGGAAATCATCGTCCAGTATCTCGACGAGATGCACCCGCGCCCCTCGATCCTGCCGGACGATCCGCGCGACCGGGCGCGCTCCCGCCTGATCTCCCGTCTGGTGGATGTCTATGTGGTGCCGCAGCTCGCGCCGGTGTTCCAGGGCAAGCCGGTCGACCGGGAAGGCTTCGCCGCCGCGCTGGGCTATATCGAGCATTATCTGTCCGCCACCGGCCCGCACGCGCTGGGCGCTGACTTCACGCTCGCCGACTGTGCCCTGATGCCGGTGCTGTTCTTCACCGATGCGCTCAACGCCCGCGGCCACACCGCAGAGCTGGTGGCCGGCCACCCGAAGCTTGCCGCCTACTGGGATCGCGCCAAGCTGTCGGAAACCGGCCTGCGGATGAACCGGGAAATGGCGGCGGCGCTGGAGGCATTCATGAAAGCCCGCGCCGGCTGATCCCGAGTCAGGCGGATTGCCGCCTCGTATCCGCGTTATCGAGGGCCGGCGTTCCGCGTCTGGACAGCCCTGACACTCTGTGCCGAATCGGCACGGCGGGAGTAGGGGATGTTTCTCCAACCTGTTGATTTCAAAGGGTGCGCGGTCTGGCATCCTCCTTGCAATGATCGGGGCGTGGGATCTGCGCGGCCCCGTTCCGCGCCATTCCAACCGACCGGCCGCGTCGGTTGTCGTCACAGTGTTGCGTGATGATGCGTGGGCGCGCGGTAACATCCTTGTTGCGTTCGTG